>NZ_WTVM01000075.1 GCF_012910885.1 Azoarcus taiwanensis
GCCTCAAGGCCGAGGGGCTTGGGGAAGCGCTGACCTATTCCCCACCGCTCGGGCTGAGCCTGTCGAAGCCCTGGATTTTCTATGGAATCCCCTTCGACAAGGCTCTCCTGAGTGCAGGAGAAGGGCTCAGGGCGAACGGATTTGATCAATGTTTCCTTAGGCCATTCTTCGCCGCTACACCGGCAAATCGTCCAGCGTCGGTGTAATCTCCGGCGAGAGTTATTCGCCGCAGTTTATGCGGAGATTGAGGGTTGTATTCGCCTTACGGCTGCCAGAGCAGGCCAACCACGCTGACCGCGATGAGCACCACGCCAAGCACCCGGAAGAACAACGGCGTCTCGGCGGAGACGATGCGCTGATGGAAACGCTCGCCGATCAGGTGGCCGACGAAGGCGCAGGGCAGCAGCCAGAGGTGATGGATGAGCTGCAGGTCCACGCCGACGATGATGAACGAGACCATCTTGATCACCACCAGGATGAACCACAGCACGAACAGGGTATCGCGTAGCTGGTGCTTGGGTACGTGCGCGGCATAGACCGCGACGATGAGCGGTGCGCCGATCAGCGAGGTGCCGCTGACATAGCCGCCCAGCATCAACAGGCCGGCATCCACATAGCGGTTCTTGCTGCGGAAGGGGCGGTTGAGCAGGTAGCCGATCGCATAGGCGATGACGATGCAGAAGATGATCACCGTCATCACGCGGGCCGGCAGCGTCAGCAGGCCGATCACGCCGATCAGCTTCGGCACGATCATGATCTTCATCGTGTGCCGCAGATACGGCCAGTCGATGTTGCTGATGCCCGCCTGTTCGGGGTGTTCGCGCTTGATCTGCCGATGCCCGCGCCAGGCGATCCAGCTCGAGAAGATCATCAGATGGACCGCGATCAACGGCAGGAAGACCAGCGGATCGTTGTGGACCAGCAGCAGGAAGGGCAGGGCGAGGACCGCGCCGCCGAAGCCCAGGCCGGTGCGCACAAAGCCGCTCCATACGAAGATCAGGCCGATCAGGGCGTACTGGTACCAGAGAAGGTCTGCCATGGAGCGCGAGGGTCAGGATGGAGGCACGAGCATAGCGGACCATGCGGGGGTCCGTCACGGCCTTGCCTGGGAGTTTGCTAGCGCGTGTGGAGGCCGATGTTGACCATCAGCCCGGCCTTGCCGAACGGAATCAGCTCGAAGTTCATCCGACGGTAGTCCACGCCGATCGCGGGCAGGATCGCCGGCGCGATGCCAAGCTGATTGAAGGGGATCTTGTCGCGGAACTCGCCGCGATATCCGTGGAGGAGTCCGCCGGTCAGTTTGATGTAGGTACTTGTGTGCTCACCGCCGGTCAGCTCGCGCCTGAAACCGCCGTAGAGATAAGTGCTCTGCTGGCCAAAGGAGTTTCGGAATCCGGCTCCCCCGATCAGCCACCGCGTTTGCGGTGCATGGGCGAATGCTCTGTCGGTCCAGGTGGGGCCGTAGTCGGGTCCGGCGATCCACTCCAGATTGATCATCCGCTGATCGTTGTTGTGTCGCGGGTCGTCGCTGTAGTGCCGTGTGTAGAGCGAAGTCTTCAGGAGAAGATCGCCGTCCGCCCAGAAACCTCCGGTCGCCTCCGCTGATGCTTCGGCAGTGGCTGCCGCGCTGGACAGCGCAGCGAGGACAACAGGAAGAAAGGGCCTGATTGGCAAAACGCGAACCTCCGTCGCACCGGCGTGAAGAACCGGCAAGCAAAATAAGAAAGAGGCCGCTACGCGCAAAGAATGCGTGTGCGGCCTCTTCCGGGTTGTTGGTGGAGCCGGGGGGAATCGAACCCCCGTCCGCAAGCCCTCTACAGTCAGATCTACATACTTAGCCCGATTATTTGGTTTTAACCTCCGGCTTAGCCACCAGGCAGGCCGGCAGGAGGCGAGTTACCTTACTTTTAGCTGCGGGACCAAGTAACCCGGCCCTGCTCGCGATTTCCTGTAAATGACATTGCAGCGGCTCAGCTTGCGCTAAGACCACCCGGCCCAGGAACCTGCCGGTGCAACGCTAACCGGTATTAAGCGGCTAGAGCGTAACGCTCGTCGTTGGCGTTTGTTAATTTCCAGATGGATTTACGAGGTCACTGGTCCTCGGTATGCACTGTACTGCTTTGCGACCCACGTCGAAGCCAGGTCGGCCCCTTGTGTTCATGATAGGTGGGGATGATCCCCGCTGTTTCAAGCTCGATCCTATCACAGGCTCAGAGCCCGATGATCTGCAGAAGTTCCATCGGGCCGTGAATAATGTGATCGGCTTGCCATTCGCTCACTGGAACCTCGAGTCCGAGGTAGCCGTATGCCGCAGCGACTGTAGTCATGCCGGCGTTGCGGCCGGCCTCGATATCGCGCTGGTCGTCACCGACGTAGATGCAGCGTGAAGCATCGAGGGAAGCGATCTGGCAGGCGAGGAGCAGCGTGTCAGGTGCGGGCTTGAGCCGTGGTGCTGCGTCGCCACTGACGACGCAGCAGGCGCGTGTGCTGAGCCCGAGTGCGTCGACGAGGGGGTCGGTGAAGGCACTGCGTTTGTTGGTGACGATGCCCCACTTGATGGCGTTGTCCTCGAGCGCGTCGAGCAGTTCGTGCATGCGGTCGAACAGCCGGCTCGCGACGCAGAGATTGTCCCGATAGTGAGCGAGAAAGCGCGCTGACAGGTCAGGGAACGCCGAATCCTGAGGGCCGGTGTCGAGGGCTGCGTGCAGCATGCCGCGCACGCCGCTCGAGGTATGGGGGCGCAGGATCTCGAGTGGCAGCGGCGGCAGCCCGACGTCTGCCCTTAGCCTGTTTGCCGCAGCGCCGAGGTCTGGCGCGGTGTCGGCCAGCGTGCCGTCCAGATCGAAGAGGACCGCATCAACGCTCACGAATGGTGTGCACCAGGTAATTGACGTCGGTGTCGCGGCCCAGTGAGTAGACCCGGGTTAACGGGTTGTAGCTCATCCCGATCAACTCCTGTGTCTCGAGCCCGCTCTGACGGCAGTAGCGTGCGAGTTCGGAGGGCTTGATGAACTTGGTGTAGTCGTGGGTACCCCTGGGCAGGAGCTTGAGCACGTATTCGGCTCCGATCACCGCGAAAAGATAGGACTTGGGGTTGCGGTTGAGAGTGGAGAAGAACACGTGCCCGCCCGGTTTGACCAGACGTGCGCAGGCGGCAATCGTGCTGGCGGGGTTGGGTACGTGCTCGAGCAGTTCCATGCAGGTCACGACATCGAACGCTCCCGGGTGGGCTTCGGCGAAGTCCTCTGCGCTGCACAGTTGGTAGTCCACCTTGCGACCGCTTTCGAACAGGTGAAGGCGGGCGACGCCCAGAGCCTTCTCCGACAGGTCGATGCCGGTAACGTTTGCCCCGGCGCCAGCCATGCCTTCGGACAGAATTCCGCCGCCACAGCCCACGTCGAGGACGGTTTTGCCGGCAAGTGCGGTCTTGCGGTCGATCCAGTCGAGGCGCAGGGGATTGATTTCGTGGAGCGGCTTGAATTCCGAGGCTGGATCCCACCAGCGGTGGGCGAGGTCGCTGAACTTGCGCAGTTCGGCCGGATCGGCGTTGGTGTTCATGTGCTGAATCCTGTCTTGTCTTACGGCGTTGTGACCGCGTCTGAGCGCGCGTCGTTCCGGGGAGCAGAGCTTACCGGAAAGCGGTCTCCCAAAGAACCCGGTGAGTGGGGGCGCAGGGCGATTGCCCTGGGTGGGTGTGGTGCTGCGCTGCGCGAGAGGTGCCGCCGGGCGGTAGACGAAAAAAAGCCCTGTCTTTCGACAGGGCTCTTTGCTTGCGGGAAGCGAGTTATCAGCGGGTGCCGATCACTTCGACTTCAACGCGACGATCCGGCTGCAGGCAGTCGATCAGGGCGGTGCGGCCGCGAACGTTGTCGCACTGGGTGCCGGTCACCGGCTGGGTCTTGCCCTTGCCTTCGGTGTAGATGCGGTTGGCTTCGATGCCGCGGGAGACCAGATAGGCCTTGACGGCTTCGGCGCGACGCTCGGACAGAGCCTGGTTGTAGGCGTCGGAACCGATGCGGTCGGTGTGACCAACGGCCAGGATCACTTCCAGGTTGAGGGCCTTGGCCTGCTCTGCGAGCTGGTTCAGGCGCTCCATGCCCGCCGGACGCAGCACGGCGCGGTCGAAGTCGAACAGGGCGTCGGCAGACAGGCGAACCTTGTCAGCAGTCGGGGTGGGTGCCGGTGCCGGTGCCGGTGCCGGAGCGTCGACGCACTTGTCGGCCGCGATGATGTCGGGGTCGCATGCGCAAGCGACCGGGAAGTTGCCGGCCATTGCGGTTTCAGCGGCAGCCGGGCTCCAGAAACCGGTGCGCCAGCACAGGCCGGTGCCGCTGCGGGCAACGACGTTACGTGCATCGATGACATAAGGGACAACGCCGGAGCGGTCCACGACGACATCCTGTGCGGCAACCGGAGCGGCAACGCCGGCAAAACCCAGCATGGCTGCGGCAACCAGCAAGAGCTGTTTCTTGGTCTGTTTGATCATGTTATTCCTCGTCGAAGGTGGTTATCGAGCTTGCGGGGCGACGCTTCTCGCCGTTCTGTTGTAAAAAACTTGAGAGCAAGATGATCGCGTGTTTCCCTGATCAGCACTCTAGTCTAGTCTGCCACATCGTCGCTATTCCAATCAATTCTTTGTTGCTGTTTCGCAACACGGTTCTTCCCTTTTCCACGCGCTTTTCGCCGTCTACCCACACATGGGCGACTGATTCGCGTCCGGCAACGTAGACAAGATGCGACACGGGGTCGAAACAGGGTGTGTTGTTCACTGTGTCCAGCGCCACCGCACAGAGGTCCGCCCGCTTTCCCGGTTCGATCGAGCCGATCAGGTGGTCGAGGCCGAGCGCTTTGGCGCCGTCGAGCGTGGCCATGCGCAGCGCGGTATGAGCCGGTACCACCGTGGGGTCCATGGTCGAGACCTTGGCAAGCAGGGCGGCCTGGCGCATTTCCTCGAAGAGATCGAGCCGGTTGTTGCTGGCGGCGCCATCGGTGCCGAGGCCGACCGTGAGCCCCTTGTCGAGCATCGCAGCCACCGGGGCGATACCGCTTGCAAGCTTCATGTTGGAACTCGGGCAATGCGCAATTGCGCAACCCTGGCTGGCGAGCAGTTCGATCTCGGCGGCGTCGAGATGCACCGCGTGAACCGCGATCATGCCGGGTCCGAGCAGTCCGAGGCGCGCAAGTCTGGCGAGTGGGCGGACACCGTGCTGGCTGAGAGACTCCGCGATTTCGTGTGCGGTCTCGTGGATATGCATGTGGATCGGACAATCGAGCTCGGCCGCCAGGCTTGCGACCCGGGCGAGAGAGTCATCGCTGACCGTGTAAGGGGCATGGGGCGCCATGGCGAAACGGATCAGCGGATGTCCCTGCCACTTGTCGCGCGCGGCGAGCCCTTTGCGGAAATACTCGTCCGCATTGGCCGCATAGGGCGTTGGGAACTCGAGCACCGCTACGCCGACTGTGGCACGCATTCCCGCGGCTGCAAAGGCCTCTGCCGCCGCGTCGGGGTGGAAGTACATCTCGTTGCAGGTGGTGATGCCGCCTCGGAGCATTTCGTCGGCCGCCAGTGCGGTGCCGTCGCGGACGAAAGCATGCGAGACATGTTTGCCCTCGGCCGGCCAGATGGCCTCCTGCAGCCATTGCATGAGTGGCAGGTCGTCGGCGATGCCACGCATCAGCGACATGGACGCGTGGGCATGAAGATTCACGAGTCCCGGTATGAGAGCGTGACCGGGCAGATCGGCGATCTCTTTGGCGGTGAAGCGTCGATCGGCCTCGTCGGCCGGCAGGACGGCAACGATGGCGCCGTCACGGATCGCGACTGAGTGTCCCTTGAGTGCGACGCGATCCGGTATGACGGGTACAACCCATGTCGGACGCAGAAGCAGGTCGATCGGTTCGCTCATCGGGCATGTTCTCCTTGATGGCGACGCCGCGGCCGCCCCGATTGGTCAGTGCCGGATTTCAGCACAAGCGCGGGTGATGGCGCAATGCGAGCGCGACCGCCATGGCGAATGAGAACAGGTCCTAAGCACCGGCGCGCGGCATGATAAGATTGCGTGTTTTGTTAACACGCGGCAAAGCCGCTAAAGCGTGATGACCCAGTTCGCCAAGGAAACCCTGCCGATCAGCCTCGAAGAGGAGATGCGTCACTCCTACCTCGACTACGCGATGAGCGTCATTGTCGGCCGGGCCTTGCCCGATGCGCGCGATGGCCTGAAGCCGGTGCACCGGCGCGTGCTGTTCGCGATGCATGAACTCTCCAACGACTGGAACCGCCCGTACAAGAAGTCGGCGCGTATCGTTGGTGACGTCATCGGTAAGTATCACCCCCACGGCGACTCCGCTGTATACGACACCATCGTGCGCATGGCCCAGGACTTCTCGCTGCGCTACATGCTGGTCGATGGTCAGGGCAACTTCGGTTCGGTGGATGGCGACAGCGCCGCGGCGATGCGATACACCGAGATCCGCATGGCCCGGATCGGTCACGAACTGCTTGCGGACATCGACAAGGAAACGGTCGACTTCGGGCCCAACTACGACGGCTCCGAAAAGGAGCCGCTGATACTGCCGTCCCGGGTGCCGAACCTGCTGGTCAATGGCTCGTCCGGTATCGCGGTCGGCATGGCGACCAACATCCCGCCGCACAACCTCGGCGAGGTGGTGGATGCCTGCCTGCGACTGCTCGAAGAGCCTGATACCGATATCGAAGCACTGATCGAAATCGTCAAGGCGCCGGACTTTCCGACTGCTGCGCTGATCTACGGTCTGGGCGGCGTGCATGACGGCTACCGGACCGGTCGCGGTCGCGTCGTGATGCGCGCGCGCACCCACTTCGAGGATCTGGAAAAGGGTAATCGCCAGGCGATCATCGTCGACGAGCTGCCCTATCAGGTTAACAAGCGCACCTTGCTCGAGCGCATGGCCGAGTTGGTGAACGAGAAGAAGATCGAGGGCATCAGCGAAATCCGCGACGAGTCCGACAAGTCCGGCATGCGGGTGGTCATCGAACTCAAGCGCAACGAGGTGCCGGAGGTCGTGCTGAACAACCTGTTCAAGCAGACCCAGCTGCAGGACACCTTCGGTATGAACATGGTGGCCCTGGTCGAGGGCAAGCCGCGCACGCTCAACCTGAAGGAACTGCTCGACTGCTTCCTGTCGCATCGGCGTGAGGTGGTGACCCGGCGCACGGTGTTCGAGCTGCGCAAGGCGCGTGATCGGGGGCACATCCTCGAGGGTCTTGCAGTGGCGCTGTCGAATGTCGACGAGGTCATCGCATTGATCAAGGCAGCGCCCACGCCAGCCGACGCCAAACGCGAGCTGCTGGCGCGCACCTGGCGGTCTGCGCTGGTCGAGGAGATGCTTGCCCGCGCCGAATCGGACAGCTACCGGCCGGAGGGGCTGGCGCCCGAGTTTGGCTTGTCGGCGCAGGGCTACCGTCTGTCCGAGGTTCAGGCGCAGGCGATTCTCGAGCTGCGACTGCAGCGTCTGACCGGACTCGAGCAGGACAAGATCGTTGGTGAATACCGCGAAGTCATGGCGCTGATCGCCGATCTGCTCGACATCCTCGCGCGACCGGAGCGTATCACCACGATCATTGGCGAGGAGTTGAGGGCGGTAAAGGATCAATACGGCGACCCGCGTCGCTCCGAAGTGGTCATGAACACCGCCGAGATCAACATCGAGGATCTCATCGCGCCCGAGGACATGGTGGTAACCCTGTCTCACGGCGGCTACTTCAAGCGCCAGCCGTTGGCCGATTACCGCGCCCAGCGTCGCGGCGGTCGCGGCAAACAGGCCACCGGCATGAAGGACGACGACTTCATCGATCGTCTGTTCGTCGCCAACACCCACGATTTCATTCTGTGCTTCTCCAACCGTGGCCGGGTTTACTGGCTGAAGGTGTATGAGGTGCCGGAGGGCGCGCGCAATGCCCGCGGTCGCCCCATCGTCAATCTGTTCCCCCTGGTCGAGGGGGAGAAGATCACCGCAGTGCTGCCGGTGCAGGGTTTCGACGACGATCACTTCGTGTTCATGGCCACCAGCGAGGGCACGGTCAAAAAGACTGCGCTCACCGCGTTCTCCAACCCGCGCAAGGCCGGCATCATCGCGGTGAATCTGGACGATGGCGACCACCTGGTCGGCGTCGCGATCACCGACGGCGAATGCGACGTGATGCTGTTCTCCGACGCCGGCAAGGCGGTGCGCTTCCCCGAGCGCGACGTGCGCCCGATGGGGCGCGAGGCGCGCGGCGTGCGCGGCATGAACCTCGAGGACGGTCAGAGCGTCATTGCCATGCTGGTGACGAGCGACGACGCCCTGTGCGTGCTCACTGCAACCGAGAACGGCTATGGCAAGCGGACGCCGGTGGCCGAGTACACCCGGCACAGCCGCGGCACCAAAGGCATGATCGCCATCCAGACTTCGGATCGCAACGGCAAGCTGGTCGGTGCCTGCCTGGTGACGCCGAGTGACGAGGTGATGCTGATCTCGACCGGCGGGGTTCTGATTCGCACCAAGGTGCTCGATATTCGCGAACTGGGTCGTGCCACCCAGGGGGTGACGCTGATCAACCTCGATGAAGGCACCTGGCTTGCAGGTATCGAGAAAGTCGCCGAATCCGATGTCGATGAGCCGGCCGAAATGCCCGAGGACGAAGAGGGCGCGGAAGATGTCGACGCCGGACAGCCCGATTGAACAAGGTCAGTCACGATTGACGGAGTCGCTCGCATGAGTCGCGTCTTCAATTTCAGTGCCGGTCCCGCGGCACTGCCCGAGTCGGTGCTGCGACAGGCAGCCGATGAAATGCTCGAATGGAACGGGGCGGGCTGCGGCGTGATGGAAATGAGCCATCGCGGCGCGGCCTTCACCTCCATCGTCGAGGCGGCCGAGCAAGACCTGCGCGACTTGCTTGCGGTGCCCAAGGATTACCGGGTGCTGTTCCTGCAGGGTGGCGCGACCCAGCAGTTCGCGCAGATTCCGATGAATCTGCTGGACGGCGGCAAGGCCAGCTACGTGGTCACCGGGGCGTGGTCGCGCAAGGCAGTCAAGGAAGCCGAACGCATGGCCTCCGCCATCGGCGGCAGGATCGAGCTTGCCGTATCTACCGAAGCCCATGGTTTCAGGCGCTTTGCAGCGGCCGACGAGATTTCGCTGCGCGGCGACGAGGCCTACCTGCACGTGTGCACCAACGAAACCATTCACGGCATCGAGTGCTTCGATTTCCCTGCACTGGCGGCTCACGGCGTTCCGGTCGTCGCCGACATGTCTTCACACATTCTGTCGCGCCCCTTCGATCTCCGGGATTTCGGCCTGATCTATGCCGGCGCGCAGAAGAACATCGGCCCCTCCGGGCTGACCGTCGTCATCGTGCGCGAATCCCTGCTGGGTCGCGCGTGGGCGGGTATTCCGCAGATGCTCGACTACAAGGTCATGGCCGACAACGGCTCGATGCTCAATACGCCGCCCACCTATGGCATCTATATTGCCGGACTGGTGTTCCGTTGGCTCAAGGAGCAGGGCGGGCTTGCAGCGATGGAAGCGCGCAACAAAGCCAAGGCGTCTGCGTTGTATGACTTCATCGATGGCAACGATTTCTACCGCAACGAGATCGACCCGGCCTCGCGTTCACGCATGAACGTGCCTTTCCGGTTGCGCGAGGACTCGCTCGACAAGGCGTTTCTTGCCGACGCAGAGGCGGCCGGCCTGGCGCAACTCAAGGGGCACAAGTCGGTTGGCGGCATGCGCGCCTCGATCTACAACGCGATGCCGCTCGAGGGTGTGCAGGCGCTGATGCAGTACATGGATGATTTCGCCCGCCGGCATGGCTGAGGCGTATTGATGAGGGTGAGCATGAGCGACGAATTGCTGAACCTGCGCAAGAACATTGATCGGCTGGACGAGGAGATTCTCGCGCGTCTTGCCGAGCGGGCCCGCAACGCCAGACGGATCGGTGAGGTGAAGCAGGGCAATCTCTACCGGCCGGAGCGCGAAGCACAGGTGCTTCGCCGGCTCGCCGAGGCCAATCCGGGGCCGCTTCCTGACGAGGCGGTGCAACGCATCTTCCGCGAGATCATGTCGGCCTGCCTAGCACTCGAGCAGCCTCAGCGTGTGGCGTATCTCGGGCCTGCCGGCACTTTTTCGGAGAGTGCGTCACGCAAGCACTTTGGCTCCGCGGCAAGCTTTCTGCCAATGGCCGCGATCGACGACGTGTTCCGTGCGGTCGAGGCTGGCAATGCAGACTATGGCGTGGTGCCGGTCGAGAATTCCACCGAAGGTGTCGTCGGCGGCACGCTCGACCTGCTGCTGGCAAACCCGGTGAGGATATGCGGTGAGGTCAAGCTGCGGATTCATCAGCATTTGCTGTCGCGATCCGAGGGCATTGGTGCAGCCAAGCGGCTGTATTCCCACATGCAGTCGCTCGCGCAGTGTCATGAGTGGTTGAACCGCAATCTGCCGAACCTGCCACGGGTGCCGGTGGCGAGCAACGCCGAAGCCGCGCGCCTGGCCTCGGAAGATCCGGAGTCCTGCGCGATCGCGGGCGAGGCCGCGGCCGAGCTTTACGGCCTCAACGTGCTCGCGGCCAACATTGAGGACGATCCGAACAACACCACCCGCTTCTTCGTGATCGGCCGCCATGACGCAGGCCCTTCGGGGCAGGACAAGACCTCCATCGTGCTGTCGTCGGCAAACCGACCCGGCGCGATGTATGCGCTGCTCGAGCCGCTGGCACGTCACGGTGTGGACATGACCAAGCTGCAGTCCCGACCGGCGCGCAGCGGTCTGTGGGAATACGTCTTCTATGTCGATTTCCTCGGGCATCAGGATGATCCGGAGGTGGCGGCGGCGATTGCGGAGCTTCAGGAGCGGGCCGCCTTCGTCAAGATACTCGGCTCCTACCCGGCCGCCGCGATTTGAACCTGTTCGCCAGCCGGCGAAACATGACTAGAGGTGAGGGATTCGCATGAAGTTGATCGATAACGCGCCCGACCACATCAAGGCGATCTCGCCCTACCAGCCGGGCAAGCCCATCGGTGAACTCGCTCGGGAAATGGGCCTGTCCGAGCGGGACATCGTCAAGCTCGCGTCGAACGAGAACCCCTTGGGAATGAGTGTCCGCGCCCGCGATGCGGCGTTGGCTGCGCTTGCCGATATCGAGCGCTACCCCGATGGTAACGGCTTCGAACTCAAGGCCCAGCTCTGCAATCGATTCGGTATACGGCCGGAGCAAATCGTGCTCGGCAACGGCTCGAACGACGTACTCGAACTGGCGGCGCGCGCTTTTCTCGGCGCCGGTCGATCGGCGGTGTTCTCGGAATTCGCCTTCGCCGTCTATCCGCTCGCGACCATCGGCGTCGGCAGCCGGTGTATTCAGGTCCCGGCGAAGGATTTCGGACATGATCTCGACGCCATGGCAGCGGCAGTCGAGAAGGATACGCGGGTGATGTTCATCGCCAACCCGAACAATCCGACCGGCACCTTCATGCGGGGTGAGCGCATCAAGGGCTTGCTCGAACGTGTGCCGGGGGATGTGCTCGTCGTGCTGGACGAGGCCTACACCGAGTACCTGTCACTTGATCAGCGCTACGACTCGCTCGCCTGGCTGGATCAGCACCCGAACCTGCTCGTGTCTCGCACCTTCTCCAAAGCCTACGGTCTTGCAGGTCTGCGGGTCGGCTACGGGGTCGGGAATCCGGCAGTCATCGACCTGATGAATCGCGTACGGCAGCCCTTCAACGTTTCCAGCGTGGCGCTGGCGGCGGCTGCCGCTGCATTGCAGGACGAGGAGTTCCTCGCGCGCAGCGCCGAGATCAACCGGCGCGGCATGAGTCAGATTACCGAAGCACTTGCCCAGTTGGGGTTGCAGTGGATTCCCTCGGCGGGCAATTTCGTGACCTTCAAGGTTGGTGACGGCGCTGCGGTGAATGCTGCGTTGTTGCGGCGTGGCGTGATCGTGCGCCCGATTGCGGGTTACGGCATGCCCGAATGGTTGCGTGTTTCGATCGGCCTGCCCGAGGAAAACGCCCGCTTCATCTCCGCGCTGCGTGAAGCGCTCGGTCAGTCCTGAGCCTGCAGACATGGCGATGATCGGAAAACTCGTGGTCTGTGGCGTCGGACTGATCGGCGGTTCCTTTGCAATGGCTTTGCGCAAGGCCGGGGCCGTTCGGCACATCGTTGGCATCGGTCGCTCGCGCGAAGCGCTGTCGCGTGCGCTGGCGCTTGGCGTCATCGACGAAGCGTCGGATTCGTGGGCCGAGGCGCTGGACGGTGCAAACCTGGTATTGCTCGCGCCGCCGGTGGGGCAGATGGAGCAGGTCATGCAGGCGATGGCGCCGCATCTGGGCGACCGCACGGTGGTCATGGACGCGGGTAGCACCAAGCGGGATGTCATCGAGGCGATATACCGCCATCTCGGCCCGCAGCTGGGCAACGTGGTTCCGGCTCACCCGATCGCCGGTGCGGAGCGCAGCGGTGTCGATGCCGCCTTTGCCGAGCTCTACGAGGGGCGCAAGGTGGTGTTGACGCCTCTGCCCGAGAACGAGCCGTCAGCGGTGCTCGCGGTGCGCGAGGCGTGGGAGGCCTGCGGCGCGACGATCCACGAAATGCCGGCGCAGGACCACGACCGGGTGTTTGCCGCGGTCAGCCATTTGCCGCATCTGCTCGCTTTCGGCCTGGTGCACGACCTCGCCGGCCGCGCCAATGCCGAGCAGCTCTTTGGTTTCGCCGCGGGTGGTTTCCGGGATTTCACCCGCATTGCCGGCAGCCATCCGGAAATGTGGCGGGACATCTGCATCGCAAACCGCCAGGCGTTGCTTGCCGAGCTCGACGAATATCTCGCGGAGCTGGCCTATCTTCGTGCTCTGCTGCTTTCCGGCGACAGCGAGCGCCTCGAGCAACACTTCAGCGAAGCGCGTGCGGCGCGCAACACCTGGGCGGAACAGTTCGCCAAGGCATCATCTAGCGAGTGAGCATGGAGCATCTCGACCTACCCCCGATGCTGGGCGCGCGTGGAACGGTGCGTTTGCCCGGCTCCAAGAGCATTTCCAACCGCACGCTGTTGCTGGCGGCGCTGGCCGAGGGCGAAACCAGCATCCGCGACCTGCTGGCCTCCGACGATACCGAGCGCATGCTCGAGGCACTGCAAACGCTCGGCGTTTCCTTCAGCCGTGACCATGAAGCCTGCACGTGCGTCGTTCAGGGCGTGGGCGGTGGGTTTCCGGTCAAGGCCGGCGATCTCTTCCTGGGTAACGCCGGTACCGCCTTCAGGCCGCTTACCGCGGCGCTCGCGTTGTCGGGCGGCAACTATCGGCTTCACGGCGTGGCCCGCATGCATGAGCGACCGATCGGCGATCTCGTCGATGGTCTGCGTCAGATCGGCGCAGACGTGCGCTACGAAGCCAACGAAGGCTACCCCCCGCTGGTTATCGGGCCGGGCGAGATTGCGCTGTCCGGACCGATCCGGGTGCGGGGGGATGTGTCAAGCCAATTCCTGACCGCCTTGTTGATGGCCTTGCCGCTCACTGGACGGGAGGCGACTGTCGAGGTGGTCGGCGAGCTGATCTCCAAGCCTTACATCGCAATCACGCTTGAGCTGATGGCACGTTTTGGTGTCGTCGTGAAACGTGAGCAGTGGTCTCGTTTCACGATACCGGGCGGTGTGCGCTATCGCAGCCCCGGCACCATCTTCGTCGAAGGGGATGCCTCGTCTGCGTCGTACTTTCTTGCAGCGGGCGCCATCGGAGGTGGTCCGGTGCGGGTCGAAGGTGTCGGGCGTGCGAGCATCCAGGGCGACGTCGCTTTTGTCGATGCGCTTGCACGGCTTGGCGCCAGGATCGAGGCTGGCGACAACTGGATGCAAGCCCGAGCGCCCGAAGGTGGTCGCCTCAAGGCCTTCGATCTCGATCTCAACCACATCCCCGACGCCGCAATGACGCTCGCGGTAGCAGCGCTGTTTGCCGACGGTCCATGCCGCCTGCGCAATATCGCCAGCTGGCGTGTCAAGGAGACCGACCGCATCAGTGCCATGGCCACTGAACTGCGCAAGGTTGGCGCTGAGGTGGAAGAGGGGGCCGATTACCTGCGGGTGACGCCACCGAAGGTCTTGCGTTTCGCGAGTATCGACACCTATGACGACCATCGGATTGCAATGTGCTTTTCGCTGGTAGCGCTTGGCGGGATGCGGGTACGCATCAACGATCCCGCTTGTGTCAACAAGACGTTCCCCGAGTACTTCGATCGCTACGCGCAGGTTACGGCGCCGGTGCCGGTCGTGGCGATCGACGGCCCATCGGCCTCTGGCAAGGGCACGGTCGCCGCGCGTGTCGCCGAGGCTCTTGGCTATCACTACCTCGACAGTGGATCGCTCTATCGGCTGGTGGCGCTGGCCGCAATGCGTGCGGGGGTGCCGCTCGACGACGAAGGCCGGGTCGCCCGCGAAGCGGCGCGTCTGGATGTGCGTTTTGAGGGCGCACGCGTGTGGCTCAGTGGTGAGGACGTGACCGACCTGATTCGCGAGGAAATCTGCTCTGTCGGGGCTTCCCGTGTCGCCGCCTTGCCCGCGGTGCGCGACGCGCTTCTCGATCGACAGCGCGACTTCCGGCGTGCGCCCGGACTGGTCGCCGAGGGGCGTGACATAGGTTCTGTGATCTTCCCGGATGCGTCGCCCAAGTTCTTTCTCACCGCCAGTGTCGAGGTTCGCGCAGAGCGACGCTATAAGCAGTTGATGGAAAAGGGCTTGCCTGCTAAACTGGAAAGTCTTTCAAAGGATCTGGCTGAAAGGGACGCGCGAGATGCCGCCCGGACCGTCGCACCTTTGAAGAAGCTGCCCGATGCGGTGCTGTTGGAAACCTCCGATTCGGGGGTCGAAGAAGCGGTCGCATTCGTGTTGAACGAGGTGGGGCGAGCGCCCGGCTGAAGCCGACGTGAAACCTGCCTCTTGCCTGACCCGGAGCGAACGGCGCTACGGGTTGAATTCGTTAACCAACCAACAAGCCCGCCGCGTGCCGCGCGGTGTCCGGAACCCCTTTACATGACAACTGCCACCCCTGTTTCCGAAAGTTTTGCCGACCTCTTCGAAGAAAGCCTTGCCCGCCAAGAGATGCGTGCCGGCGAGGTCATCACCGCCGAAGTGGTCAGCATCGACCACAACTTCGTGGTCGTCAATGCCGGCCTGAAGTCCGAGAGCTACGTCCCCATCGAAGAGTTCCGCAACGATCGCGGTGAACTCGAGGTCAATCTCGGCGACTTCGTCCACGTCGCCATCGACGCACTCGAAGACGGTTACGGCGAAACCCGCCTGTCCCGCGACAAGGCCAAGCGCATCGCGGCCTGGAACGATCTGGAAAAGGCGCTCAACGAGGGTACGCTGGTCAAGGGTGTGGTTTCCGGTCGCGTCAAGGGCGGTCTGACCGTCATGACCAACAGCATCCGCGCGTTCCTGCCGGGTTCGCTGGTCGACATGCGTCCG
Source organism: Azoarcus taiwanensis (assembly GCF_012910885.1). Taxonomy (GTDB): domain Bacteria; phylum Pseudomonadota; class Gammaproteobacteria; order Burkholderiales; family Rhodocyclaceae; genus Azoarcus_F; species Azoarcus_F taiwanensis. Next base: position 15,470 of record NZ_WTVM01000075.1, read on the forward strand.
GTCAAGGACACCACCCCGTTCGAAGGCAAGGAATTCGAGTTCAAGGTCATCAAGCTCGACCGCAAGCGCAACAACGTCGTCGTGTCGCGTCGTGCAGTGCTTGAAGAGACCATGGGTGAAGAGCGCGAGAAGCTGCTCGACAACCTCAAGGAAGGCATCGTCGTCAAGGGTATCGTCAAGAACATCACCGATTACGGTGCGTTCGTGGACCTCGGCGGCATCGACGGCCTGCTGCACATCACCGACCTGGCCTGGCGTCGCGTGCGTCACCCGTCGGAAGTGCTCAACGTTGGTGACGAAATCGAAGCCAAGGTGCTCAAGTTCGACCAGGACCGTCAGCGCGTCTCGCTCGGCCTGAAGCAGCTCGGCGAAGATCCGTGGGTCGGTATCGCCCGTCGCTACCCGCAGGGCACCCGTCTGTTCGGCAAGGTCACCAACATCACCGATTACGGCTCCTTCGTTGAAGTTGAGCAGGGTATCGAGGGCCTGGTGCACGTGTCCGAAATGGACTGGACCAACAAGAACATCCACCCGAGCAAGGTCGTTCAGCTCGGCGACGAGGTCGAGGTCATGATCCTCGACATCGACGAAGAGCGTCGCCGCATCTCCCTGGGCATGAAGCAGTGCATGTCCAATCCGTGGGACGACTTCGCGATCAACCACAAGAAAGGCGACAAGGTTCGCGGTCAGATCAAGTCGATCACCGACTTCGGTGTGTTCATCGGCCTGGATGGCGGCATCGACGGCCTGGTTCACCTGTCCGACCTGTCCTGGCACGAGTCCGGCGAAGAAGCCGTGCGTCGCTTCAAGAAGGGTGACGAGGTCGAGGCCGTGGTGCTGGCGATCGACGTCGAGCGTGAGCGCATCTCCCTGGGCGTCAAGCAGCTCGAAGGTGATCCCTTCACCAACTTCATCGCCACCCACGAGAAGAACTCGCTGGTCAATGGCACCGTGAAGAGCGTCGAGGCGCGTGGCGCCGTGATCGCTCTGAACGAGGAAGTCGAAGGTTATCTGCGTGCTTCCGAAGCGGCGCCGCATCGTGTTGACGATCTGACCACGGTCCTCAAGGAAGGCGATCAGGTCGAGGCGATGATCATCAACGTCGATCGCAAGACCCGTTCGATCAACCTGTCGATCCGTGCCAAGGACCAGGCCGAGACCAGCGAGGCGATGAACAAGCTCGCAGCCGATGCCGCGACTGGAACCACGAACCTTGGTGCGCTGCTCAAGGCGAAACTGAACGAACAGAAGCAGTAAGTCAGACTCGTCATGACCAAATCGGAGCTGATCGTGCGGCTGGCGGCTAGATTCCCCCAGCTCGTCGCAAAGGACACCGATTTCGCGGTCAAGATGGTCCTCGATGCGATGGCCGACGCGCTTGCGCAAGGCGATCGCATCGAGATCCGCGGGTTCGGGAGCTTCTCGCTCAACTACCGGCCACCGCGAGTCGGACGCAATCCCAAGTCCGGTGAAAAGGTGCAGGTGCCAGAAAAATACGTACCTCACTTCAAGGCGGGCAAGGAATTGCGCGAACGTGTTGATATCATCGGGTGAGCGCGCACGCCGTAGTCGTGCATAATTCCCGAAAGGCGGCGCAAGCCGCCTTTGTTTTGTCCATCGCACGGAGGCTAATTAACATGCGAGTCCTGATCTGGGCAGTCCGGTTGCTGCTGTTCTTCCTTTTGTTCGGTTTCGCGGTGAAGAATGACCAGCTCGTTACCTTGAACTTCTTCTTCGGGTCCGAGTGGCAGCTGCCTCTGGTGTTCGTCATTCTTGCGGCATTCGCGGCTGGTGCCCTGCTCGGTGTGACCGCGACCTTTGCTTCGCTCCTCTCCTATCGCCGTGAGGCGGGACGTTTCCGCAAGAGCGCGACAAAGGCCGAACGTGAGTTGCGTGAGATGCGCCTGGCCGCAAACGAGGTTCGCAAGACGGCCTGATGGCCTGCGGGCTCGTGCGACCGGGGGCTGACCGCAACTCGCCAGCCGCGGGCAGCCTGGCCGAGCTGGCTTGTGGCGCTCGTCGGCCTCGTGCTCGCGTTGGTGGAAAAACTTGAGGCGGCCGGCTGGCCGCACGGAGAATCATGGAAATAGAGTTCTGGTGGTTGCTTGCGCTGCCGTTGTTCTTCGGCCTCGGATGGCTCGCGGCACGCATCGACATCCGGCAGGTGGTGCGCGAATCCCGCGCCTTGCCGCAGTCCTACCTCACTGGCCTCAACTTTCTGCTCGCGGAAAAGCCCGACAAGGCGATCGATGCCTTCATCGAAGCAGTACGGCTCGACCCTCAGACCATTGAGCTGCAGTTTGCGCTCGGCAGCCTGTTCAGGCGGCGCGGCGAGACCGACAGGGCGATCCGGCTGCACCAGAACCTGGTGCAGCGCGAGGACATCACTTCGGAGCAGCGTCTGCAGGCGCTGGCGGCGCTCGGCCAGGACTATCTGAGGGCTGGGCTGCGAGATCGCGCGGAGGAGGCGTTCATCAAACTGCGCGGTACGGAGCATGACCGGGTCGCCATCGGTCACTTGCTCGAGATCTACCAGCAGGAAAAGGACTGGGGCAAGGCCATCGAGGTTGCCAATGCGTTGCCCGACCACGAGAGCCTGCATTGGCGCACCGAGGTGTCGAATTTCTATTGCGAACTCGCTACTGAAGCCTTGGCCGACTCCCGCGGTGAAGATGCGCGTTCGCATGTCGAGAGGGCGTATGCGATCAACCCGCGCTGTGTCCGCGCGAGCATGTTGCTCGGTGAGTTGCTCGCCGGAGCCGGTGATGACGAGGGTGCGATCGAGGCCTGGAAACGGGTCGAACAACAGGACCCGGTGTATCTTGCACTGATCGCCGAACCGATCGCGGCCGCGTATACGCGGCTGGGGAGGGTGGATCAAGGTCAGACGCTGCTGCGCTCGTGGCTGTCCCGCCACCCCGCGATCGATCTGCTCGAGCAAGTCTATCGTTGGGAGCTTGGCAGGCGCGGGGCTCAGTCGGCCTATGATCTTGTGCGCGAAGAGCTGCGGCGCAACCCGACGCTGCTCGGACTCGAGAAGCTGCTGGAGGCTGCGGCCTTGACCGCGACTGCCGAACAGCGTGGCGATGTCGATCTGGTGCGGCAACTCATTCACAACCACACCCGAAGGGTTGCCCGTTACGCCTGCAGGTCTTGCGGCTTCAAGGCGCGCAAGTTCCAATGGCGATGCCCCGCCTGCGGCGGTTGGGAGACCTATCCGCCGAAGCGCAGTGAGGAGTTCGATCTCGAACCCTGATTCCCGGCAGTTTGCCAAGGCCCTGCTAAACTGCACGACAACACAGGACATCGCGAGCAGTCATGGAATTCAAGACTCTGGAAGACTACGTCGGTAACACTCCGCTGGTGCGCATGAAGCGGATCACCGCCGGACGCAACAACGTCATTCTTGGCAAACTCGAGGGCAATAACCCGGCCGGCTCGGTCAAGGATCGTCCGGCGCTGTCGATGATCATGCGCGCTGAACAGCGCGGAGACATCAAGCCCGGCGATACGCTCATCGAGGCAACCAGCGGCAACACCGGCATCGCGCTGGCAATGGCGGCTGCGATGCGCGGCTACCGCATGGTGCTGGTGATGCCGGAGAACCAGAGTGTCGAGCGGCGCCAGACGATGCGCGCCTTCGGCGCCGAGCTGGTGCTGACCGCGCGCGACGGTGGCATGGAGATGGCGCGCGATGTTGCCGAGCGGATGCGTGACGAGGGCGAGGGCATCATCCTCGACCAGTTCGCCAACCCTGACAATCCGCTCGCACATTACGAGGGCACCGGCCCCGAGATCTGGGAGCAGACGGGTGGGCGGGTGACCCATTTCGTCAGCAGCATGGGTACCACCGGTA
>NZ_WTVM01000076.1 GCF_012910885.1 Azoarcus taiwanensis
GTTCCTGCAGGGCGTGCGTCATGAGGCGGTCGTCAGCCCGGCCGGGAAACAGGACAGAATCGCGCGAGCAGCCTTCTCGGCCGTATCCTGACGAAGCACTTGGTGCAGCTCGGTAAATCGTCTGGCCAGCGCATCGCGCTCTTCGGGGTGAGCCAGCCACCAGTCAAGCGCATCAGCGAGCGCCTGAGGCGTGGCCGCGTCCTGCAACAGCTCGGGAACGACAGTTTCACCGCACAGGATGTTCGGCAGGCCGACCCAAGGAAGATAAGCCATGCGTCTCATCAGGCGATATTGCCATTTTCCGATGCGATAGCTGATCACCATTGGACGCTTGAGCAGGGCGGCCTCGAGCGATGCGGTTCCGCTGGCGACGAGTACGACGTCGGCAGCGGTCATCGCTTCGGACGCATGGCCAAACAGAATCCGTATTTTTTCTGGCGCCACCTGCGACTCGCGCATCGCCTGCTCGAACAGCAAGCGGGTTTCCCGAGTGGCCAGTGGCACGACGAACCTTGCCTCCGGTCTGCGCTGTGCGAGCAGCATCGCGGCATCGATGAACAGTCGCCCGAGATTGCGCACTTCCGACTCACGGCTTCCCGGCAAGAGTGCGATTACATGGCGGTGCGGTGCGATCTGGAGCTTGAGTCGCGCGGCCTGACGGTCTGGTTCAAGAGGAAAGACGTCGGCCAATGGATGACCGACATAGGTCGCGGGCACACCAGCGCGTTCATAGATCTCGGTTTCAAAGGGAAACAGACACAACATGCGAGTGACTGAACGCGCGATGGTCTTGATACGAGCACCCCGCCAGGCCCAGATCGACGGGCTTACAAAATGGATGGTGGGGATGCCAGCCTGCTTCACTCGCTGCTCGAGCCAAAGGTTGAAGTCGGGCGCATCCACGCCAATGAAGACCGTTGGCGGCCCCGCCTGCAGCCGGGCGAGCAGACTGCGTCGAATGCCTGACAGCTCGCGATAGCGTTTAAGCGCATCCACATAGCCGTGAACCGCCAGTCTTTCACTCTCCCACCAGGCCTCAAAGCCCTCCCCCTGCATTCGGGGGCCACCGATGCCGTAGAACTCGGCGTCCGGGAGATGTGCTCGCAAAGCCCGGATGAGGTGTGCTGCGAGCAGGTCGCCGGAGGTCTCTCCGGCAACCATGGCGATGCGAATCTTCATGACGGTCTGCGCGACGAATTCAGCGGACTATGCCGCGCCCCGAATCAGCGATAAAGTCGGAGAACGGCAATGCTTCGGGATGCGAAGCGGCAAGCTCCGCGATGGCCTGCCGTGCCTCGTCCAGAGACAGGCCGGATCGATACAGCGCACGATAAGCACGCTTGATTGCCGAGATCGCATCGGCGCTGTAACCACGTCGGCGAAGGCCTTCCGAGTTGATGCCGTGCGGCTTTGCCGGGTTGCCGGCGACGGTCACGAATGGGGGTAGATCCTGCAACAGGACGGTGCCCACACCACAAAACGCGTGTGCGCCCACGCGGGTGAATTGGTGGACCCCGGTAAACCCACCGAGAATCGCCCAGTCGCCAATGCTGACATGGCCCGCAAGCGTAGCGTTATTGGCGAAGATCGTATTGTCGCCGACTGTGCAGTCGTGAGCGATATGCACATAGGCCATGATCCAGTTGTCGTTTCCGATGCGGGTCACGCCCGCGTCCTGCGGTGTTCCGATATTGAACGAACAATACTCGCGCACCGTATTCCGATCGCCAATCTCGAGCCGAGTCGCTTCGCCCGCGTACTTCTTGTCTTGGGGCGCAGCCCCGATCGAGCAGAACTGGAAGAAGCGGTTCTCACGGCCAATGCGCGTATGACCTTCGATCACCACATGCGGACCGATCCAGCAATCGTCGCCGATCTCCACGTGTTCGCCGATCAGCGAATACGCGCCGACCTCGACATTGCTACCAAGCCTGGCGCCCGGATGAACGATAGCGGTTGGATGAATCATGATTTGGTCTTGAGCGCACACATCAGTTCGGCCTCAGTGGCCAGCTGACCATCGACCCGAGCCACGCCCTTGTACTTGTACACGTTGCGCTTACCCTGAAGAATCTCTACCTCGAAGACCAACTGGTCACCCGGCACGACCTGGCGCTTGAAACGGACGTTGTCGATACCTGCAAACAACACTACCGAGTTCTCGTCTGGTTTGACGCCCATCGACTTGAAAGACAGCAATGCAGCGACCTGGGCCATCGCCTCGACGATGAGTACGCCCGGCATGACCGGATGTCCGGGAAAATGCCCAGGGAAGAATGGCTCGTTCATCGTGACGTTCTTGATCGCAACGATGCGCTTGCCTTCTTCGATCTCGATGACCCGATCCACAAGGAGAAACGGGTAGCGGTGAGGGAGATAACTCAGGATTTCGTTAATGTCCATTTACGGCTTTGCCTTGTCGTTGGTCTTGGCTAATTGTTCGAGCGAGCGAACGCGCTCGGAAAGCGCGTCGAGATGGCGCAAATGCGCGAAATTGCGCACCCACTCGGCATGCCCCTGAACGGGCAGGCTCGCAGTATAGACACCAGGCTTGCGAATCGACTTTGACACCAGGGTTCCAGCCGACACGACCACGTCGTCACAGATCTCTAGGTGTCCGATGATGCCTGCCTGGCCGCCGATCATGCAGCGACGACCGATGTGAGTGCTACCGGCAATGCCGACACACCCGGCGATGGCCGTGTGCTCGCCGATACGCACGTTGTGCGCAATCTGTATCTGGTTGTCGAGCTTGACCCCGTTCTCAATCACGGTGTCATCCAGCGCGCCGCGGTCGATCGTGGTGTTTGCCCCGACCTCCACATCTGATCCGATCACGACACGACCGGTCTGCGGAATCTTGACCCACACCCCATCCTTCTGCCGAGCAAAACCAAATCCGTCCGCTCCGATCACCGCTCCGGAATGGATGATGCAACGCTCACCGATGATGCAATCATGATAGACGACCGCGCGCGGATGGATGATGGTTCCCGCGCCAACGTGACAGCCCGGTCCGATCGAAGCACCGGCGCCGACGATGACATCCTCACCGATCCGGGAGCCTTCGCCGACAAAGACGCCGGGGCCGACGCAGGCGCTCGGAGCAACTGTCCCGAGAACGGTCGCTGAAGGATGGCTCCCTGGGACCGACCGTGCCGGCGGGTTCAGAAGAGCTGCGACCCGCGCGAAATACAGATAGGGGTCGCTTGTGACTATTCTTGGCAGATCGGTCAGGTCGCGCACCGCGGGCCCAAGAATGACTGCACTAGCCTGGCAATTGCTGAGTTGCGATACGTACTTCGGATTCGCCAAAAAGGCGATGTCGCCGTTTCCGGCGACATCCAGTGGTGCGACCCGACCGATACGCGTTGCGCCGTCTCCGCAGAGCTCCCCGCCAAAGCGTGCGGTCAGTTCATCCAGTCGATACATCGCGTCGTGCAGTCGGCGTCAGCGACCGTTGGCGAGCATCTGAATAACCTTGTCCGTGATGTCGATACGCGGACTGGCGAAAACAGCTTCCTGCAGAATTACGTCGTACTGTTCACGCTCGGCAACCTGCTTGATGGCTGCATTGGCCTGATCGAGCACCGCAGCCAACTCTTCGTTGCGACGCTGATTGAGATCCTCACGAAACTCGCGTTGCTTGCGCTGAAAATCTCGGCTCAAATCGTTGAACGCGCGCTCCTTGGTGCGGCGCTCGGCCTCAGCCATCGTCAATGCATTGCGCTCGAGCTCGTCCTGCATGGTCGAAAGCTCGCGAGCCATGCGTTCGAGCTCCTGGTCACGGCGCTCGAACTCGCGCTCGAGACGCTGCTGGGCCCGCATTGCAGGCGCGGCCTCGCGCATGAGCCGGTCGGAATCGACGAAACCGATTTTGCTCTGCGCAAGCGCTGACTCGGCGCCGAAGCCGATGAGCGCGACCAGAAGAACGGGAAGAAGACGGGCTTTCACTAAAACCTCCATGAGATACGGGATCGTGGCCGCGATCAGAAGACCGTGCCGAGTTGAAACTGGAACCGCTGCGTGTCGTCACCGGACTTCTTCTTCAACGGTTGGGCCACGCTGAACTTCAGCGGACCGATCGGCGAGCTCCAGGATACGCCGACGCCGGTACTGTAGCGCATATCGCCGAGCTTGAGCTTGTCGTTTTCCCCCCATACATAACCGCCGTCTACGAAGACCGACATACGGAAAGAGCGGTCCATGCCGGAGCCAGGCAGCGGGAAGTAATACTCTGCGTTAAGCACGAGGCGGCGGTTGCCACCGAGAGAGTCGTTATCGTCAGGTGTTCGCGGACCGAGCGAACCCTCTTCGAAACCCCGTACCGAACCAATACCCCCGGCGTAGAAGTTGCGGTAGAACGGCAGCGTCTTGCCGCCGTAGCCCTTGCCGTAGGCGATCTCGCCGTTAAGCATCAGCGCCTCGTCGCGGCGGATCGGGAACCAGTGCTGGTACTGATAGGTAGCCCTGGCGTAACGTAGTTTGCCCGGCGGAATGGCAGCGTCGAAGAAGATGCTCTGGTAAGCACCTTCGCGCGGATAGATGAAACTGTCGCGAGTGTCGCGCGACCAACCCGCCGAGGCGACGAGACTATTCACAGTGACCGACCCGATGCCATTCGGTCCGCTGCAATCGTACTCGATGCAGAAATCACGATACTCGATCGGGCTGGTGCTGTATGTCGTGATGCGCGTACGATCGACGGCAAGCCCGAAGTTGATCGCATCCTCTTCGCCGATGGGGTAGCCGAGACGCAGACCGGCACCTGTCGAAACCTGCTTGTAGCGCGCAATCGTCGAGATTTCAGACGGATCGAATGTCCGGTGATATACGTCGTAGCCCAAGCTGACGCCGTCGACCGTGTAATAGGGGTCGGTAAACGACAGCGAGAAAGTACGCCCGGATTTGGACGTATTCAGACCGAGCGCGAGCGACTTGCCGCTACCGAACAGGTTCTCCTGCGACACCGAACCGGACAGCACCACTTTCTCTGCGCTGGAGAAACCTGCGCCAAGCATCAGGTTTCCAGTGGGGCGCTCCTTTACGGTGAAGTTCACGTCGACCTGATCCGTGGTGCCGGGAACCGATGGCGTCTGAACGGTGACCTCATCGAAATAGCCAAGCCTGTCGACACGACTGCGCGAACGGTTGATCCTGGCAGCGTCGTACCACCCACCCTCCATCTGGCGCATCTCGCGCCGAATGACTTCGTCCCGTGTCTTGACGTTGCCGCCGATGTTGATCCGACGAACATAGACGCGTCGACCCGGGTCGACGAAGATCGTGAAGGCAACCTCGCGATTCTCGGTATCCACTTCGGGCGCCGCGTTGACGTTGGCGAAGGCATAGCCCTCATTGCCAAGTCGGTCGGTGACCGCAGTCGTGGTGCGAGTGAGCTTTTCGCGTGAAAAGACATCGCCCGGGCGCAGTTCGACGAGTTGCTGGTACTCCTCTTCCGGAATCACGAGATCACCGGTGAAGCGTAAAGCCGAAACCGTGTAGACCTCGCCTTCGGTAATGTTGATCGTGATGTAGATGTCGCGTTTGTCGGGCGTGATCGACACCTGCGTCGAGTCGATATTGAAATCCAGGTAGCCGCGATCCAGGTAGAAGGAGCGCAGGTTCTCGAGGTCGGCGGCCAGCTTCTGACGGGAGTACTGGTCGTTCTTGGTGTACCAGGTGAGCCAGCCGGGTGTGCGCAACTGGAAAAGACCTTGCAGCGTCGAGTCCTTGAACGCCTGGTTACCAACGATGTTGATCTGGCGAATCTTGGCGACCGAGCCTTCGTCCACGGTGAAGTTGATTCCGACACGGTTCCGCTCCAGCGGTGTAACCGTAGTCGTCACCTCGGCTGCATACTTGCCGCGACTCAGGTACTGGCGCTTCAGCTCCTGTTCCGCGCGTTCCAGCAACGCGCGATCGAAGATGCGTGCTTCGGCAAGCCCGACTTCCCGCAGCCCGTCCTTGAGTGCCTTCTGGTCGAACTCACGCACCCCTGTGAAGCTGATGTCCGCAATTGCCGGCCGTTCGTCGACCAGCACTACGATCACATCATCCTCGACCTCGATGCGCACATCGCTGAAGAAACCAGTGGCGAAGAGCCCGCGGATGGCGTCGGCAGCCTGTGCTTCGGTGAACGGCTCACCGACCCGCACTGGCAGGTACGAGAATACGGTGCCGGCCTCGGTACGCTGGATGCCCTCGACCCGAATGTCCTTGACGACGAAGGGCTCGAACGCAAGTGCGGGTGCTGCAACAAAAAGGGCTGTCACCAGCCCGCTGAGGAGTTTTCGTTTCATCGAGGGTTCAACCAGAGAAAAGCCGCGCGATATCGTTATAGAAAGCGAATGCCATGAGCATCACAAGGGCAACAAGACCCACTTGCTGGCCGATTGCCATGGCCCTCTCCGAGACCGGGCCACCCTTAATGATCTCGATCGTATAATACAGCAAATGCCCACCGTCCAGCACCGGGATCGGCAGCAGGTTCAGCACCCCCAGGCTGATGCTGATGAGGGCGACGAAGCCCAGGTAGTGCGCCCATCCCAACTTGGCTGTCTGCCCTGCATAATCGGCAATCGTCACCGGTCCGGAGAGGTTCTTCCACGACACGTCCCCGGTGAACATCCGGCCGATCATCTTGAGTGTCAGAACACTGGTATCCCAGGTCTTGACGGCCGCTTTTGCCAGACTTTCGACCGGGCCATAACTGACGATAGTGAACATCGCTTCTCGCGCTTCGGTCGGTTCTGCCACCGATATTCCGATGCGTCCGATGTTTTCGCCGTTATCGGTGACGGCGTCCGGTACGACCTCGGTCCGAATTTCGCTCCCGTTTCGCACGATGACTGCCTCGATGACCTGTCCGGGACGCTCGCGCACGTATTCGACCAGCCGCAACCAGTTATCGATCGGAACGCCATCCAGGAACGCAACCCGGTCGCCCGCTTGCAGGCCGGCGCGATCAGCTGCACTGCCCGCCATCACCTCTCCCACCACCGCGGGCACACGCGGCCGCCAGGGACGCAGGCCCATCTGTTCGATGACATCGGTCCTGCCGTCATCGATGCGCACACCGCTGAAATTGAGTTGACGGAACGTGTCGACGTTGTCGATGGTTCTCACCCTCAGATCAACTGTCCGGCCATCCAGTGCATGTCGCAGCAGCGCCCAGCGCAATTCGTTCCAGCTCTGAACGGATTCACCCGCGACCGTAACGACGAGATCTCCATCCTGCACGCCGCCACGCGCCGCTACGGTCGCAGTCGCCTCGGTCAGCGCCAGGCGGGGGCGCAGTTCTTCGGTGCCGGTGCTGAAAAGGCCCCAGTAGAGCACGATCGCGAGCAGAAAGTTGGCGAGCGGCCCTGCTGCAACGATCGCGTAGCGGCGCCAGACGCTCTGAGTATTGAAAGCCCGCGGACGGTCCTCTGGAGCAACATCGCCTTCGCGCTCGTCGAGCATTCGAACATAGCCACCCAGCGGAAAGGCAGCGACCACCCACTCCGTGCGATCACGACCGGCACTCCACTTGACAAGCGGCTTGCCGAAACCGATCGAGAAGCGCAGAACCTTGACGCCACACCAACGAGCCACCAGATAGTGCCCCAGCTCGTGAAAGAAGATCAGCACGCCAAGGGCGAGGATGAACGGGACGAGGTACTCGAGAAGATTCATTGATACAGCCGTTTATCGATTTCGGAGCGGGCAATCGCCCGACTGCGTGCATCGGTGTCGAGCACGGCATCGATTGATTCGACAGACATGTCGGACGCACGTTCCAACGCACACTCTATGATCGCAGGGATATCGGTATAACGCAGGCGTCTGTCGAGAAACGCTGCCACCGCCTCCTCATTCGAAGCGTTCAGCACTGCACCTGCCGCACCGCCCTCGCGCAGACACTCGTAGGCGAGCCGCAGGCACGGAAAGCGCACCAGATCAGGCGCTTCGAAATCCAGACGCCCGATACGGAACAGATCCAGCGGACCGACCCCGGCTTCGACACGGTCGGGATATGCGAGCGCATTCGCGATCGGTGTGCGCATGTCGGGATTGCCGAGTTGCGCGATCACCGAACCATCGACGTACTCGACCATTGAGTGAATGACGCTCTGCGGGTGCACCACGACGTCAATTCGCTCGGCCGGCGCATTGAACAGCCAGTGCGCCTCGATCACCTCGAGGCCCTTGTTCATCATTGTCGCCGAATCGACCGATATCTTGCGACCCATCACCCAGTTCGGGTGGGCGCAGGCCTGCTCCGGGGTCACGCCGTGCAACTGCTCCAGCGGCGTCAGGCGGAAGGGCCCGCCAGAGGCAGTGAGCAGAATTCTGCGTACGCCAGCCGCTTCGGGATCACGCCCGTAACCTGCGGGCAACGACTGGAAGATCGCGTTGTGCTCACTATCAATCGGCAACAGCGTCGCACCGCTGTCGCGCACGACATCCATGAACAAGCTGCCCGAAAGCACGAGCGCTTCCTTGTTGGCAAGCAAAACGCGCTTGCCAGCCCGCGCAGCGGCGAGCGTTGGCAGCAGGCCGGCCGCACCGACGATCGCGGCCATGACGACATCGACATCGGAATGCGCCGCGACTTCGATCAAGCCGCTCACACCATGCATTACTTCGGTCGTCAGGCCCCGTCGTCCGAGACGCACCGAGAGGTTCGCGGCATCCTCGCCACCTTGAACCACCGCGTAGCGCGGGGCATGGCGTACGCACAGGTTCTCGAGTTCGTCGATGCGGCTATTCGCGGTGAGGGCGAACACCTCGAAACGATCCGGATGTCGCGCGACTACATCGAGGGTGCTGCCGCCGATCGATCCGGTCGCACCGAGCACCGAAATCCGTTGTTGTTTGAGCGCGTTCATGTCGGGTCAGTACAGCCAGACGAGGATCAGGCCGGCAACCGGCAAGGTCGACGTGAGGCTGTCGATCCGGTCAAGCACGCCGCCGTGGCCCGGCAACAGCGTACCGCTGTCCTTGGCGCCCGCCTTGCGTTTGATGAGCGACTCGAAAAGGTCGCCGATGATGCTAAGTGCGGTATAGGCGGCAAGAAAGGGGACAAGCCAGGCAAACGTAGCGATTCCGGGTGTCGGGGAAACCAGCAGCAAAAAGCCGATTGTGCCGCAGACCACGACGCCGGCCAGCGCGCCGAGAGCACCCTCCCAGGTCTTCCCCGGGCTGATCGACGGTGCGAGTTTGTGTCGCCCGAAGGCGCGACCGGAAAAATAGGCGGCGATATCCGCAACCCAGACCAGCACCAGCGCAAACAGCATCAGCATCATGTCGACTGCTCGCAACTGGGCCATGGCGAGCGCGGACGGAACCAGCACGATGATGCCCACGGTCATTGCCGTACGGGTGCTGCCCCCCCACCCCCTGCGCAACCACAGAGGCACGAAGATGAACCACAGCACCACACTCGACAAGTACGCCAAGACAAGAATCCATGTCTGGCCGTCGAAGCCCCCAACTCCGCCGGCAAAACCCAACCCCAGCACCAGAGCGCCAGCGCCCAGAGCGTAAACGACCCTGGTCGCCCTGATCTGGCTGGCAAGCCCACTCCACTCCCAGGCGCCGAGGGCGCAGATCACGGAGACGAGGCATAACCAGGCCCACTGTGGAAACCACAGCAGCGCGACGAGCAGACCCGTGACCAGCGCGAGCGCGGTGATGACCCGCTGCTTAAGCATGGCCGCCGGCAGCGCTTCGGCCTACACGTTCTGTCGAATCGCCACTCACGCGGGCTGCAAGAACCTGTTCGCTGGTGCGACCAAAGCGACGTTCCCGCCCCCGATAGGATTCGATGGCGCGATCGAGCGCATGCTCATCGAAGTCGGGCCACAAGGTGTCTGTGAAATAAAGCTCGCTGTAGGCAAGTTGCCAAAGAAGAAAATTGCTGATGCGCATCTCGCCACCGGTCCGGATAAAGAGATCCGGCTCGGGCGCGTAATTCATCTGCAATGCGCGCGCGAGTTCGTCCTCGGTAATCGGCTCCCTGCTGCTTTCACGCGCAGAGATGACTTTGTTCACAGCCTGAAGAATGTCCCAGCGACCGCCATAGTTGGCTGCAATCGTGAGGGTCAGTTTGTCGTTCTGGGACGTGAGCGCCTCGGCATCGCGGATCAACTGTACGAGCTTGTCGTCGAAACGGCCAAGGTCGCCAATCGCGCGAAAACGGATCTCGTTCTTGTGAATGCGCTGAACTTCGTTCTTGAGTGCGCGCATGAAAAGCTGCATCAGGAACGAGACCTCGTCCGCCGGGCGGCGCCAATTCTCGGAACTGAAAGCGAACAGGGTGAGATGGGTGATCCCACGCTCCATGCAGGCGCGGATCACTGCGCGTACCGCCTCCACACCACGGCGATGTCCGGCGACTCGAGGAAGCAGGCGCTGGCGCGCCCACCTTCCGTTGCCATCCATGATGATGGCGACATGTTTCGGAATATCCGTGACTTCGGGCACTGCCTGCGTGGAGCTCGTGTGCGGGCTAGCCGCCATGATGCACCTCCGGGACGAATCGGGGAAAGAAACCGACCCGACGGATCAGATCTGCATCAACTCGTGCTCTTTCTCAGCAAGCAGTTTATCGATTTCCGCGACGTACTTGTCGGTCAGCTTCTGGACGAGATCCTGGCCCCGACGATCGTCGTCTTCGGAGATCTCTTTCTCCTTCACGGCTTCCTTGAGTTGGTGATTCGCGTCACGGCGCAGATTGCGTACTGCTACCTTGGCGGTCTCCCCCTCGCCACGGACGACCTTGGTGAGCTCTCGCCGGCGTTCTTCGGTGAGCGGAGGCATCGGAACGCGGATGATCTCGCCCTGATTCGAGGGATTCAGGCCAAGATCACTGTCACGGATAGCCTTCTCGACCTTGCCCAGCATCGGTTTTTCCCAGGGCTGGACGCCAATGGTGCGGGCGTCGATCAGCGTCACGTTGGCGACCTGATTGACCGGCACCATGCTGCCGTAGTACTCGACCATCACGTGGTCAAGAAGACCGGTGTGGGCGCGGCCTGTGCGCACCTTTGCCAGATCGGACTTCAGCGCCTCGATCGACTTCTGCATCTTCTGCTCGGTGGTCTTGGCTAGATCGTTGATCATGGTCGAATCCTCAGGAATGAACCAGCGTACCCTCATCCTCGCCCATGACGACGCGCTTGAGCGCACCGGGCTTGAAAATCGAGAATACGTTGATCGGTAGTTTCTGGTCTCGGCACAGGGCGAACGCTGTGGAGTCGAGTACGCTCAGGTTACGACCGATCGCTTCGTCGAAGCTGATACGGTGGTAGCGCTGGGCCTCCGGATCCTTTTTCGGATCAGCGGTATAGACGCCATCGACCTTCGTCGCCTTGAGCACGATCTGGGCGCCCATTTCCGAGCCGCGCAAGGCTGCGGCGGTATCGGTGGTGAAAAACGGGTTGCCGGTACCCGCGGCAAAGATGACGACACGCCCCTCTTCAAGATGACGAATCGCCCGACCACGGATATAGGGCTCGACGACCTGGTCGATGCGCAGCGCGGACTGCACCCGCGCTTCGAGATCGGCACGCCGCATCGCGTCCGACAAGGCCATGGCGTTCATCACCGTGGCCAACATGCCCATGTAATCCGCAGTGGCGCGATCCATTCCGGATGCCGCGCCCTTCATGCCGCGAAAGATGTTGCCGCCGCCTATCACCACCCCGACCTGCACGCCGAGCCGTACCACTTCTGCGATCTCGGACACGATCCGGGTGACGACGTCCTCGTTGATGCCGTAGGCATCGTCGCCCATCAGGGCTTCGCCCGAGAGCTTGAGCATGATGCGCTTGTAGGCGGCGGACATCCCTTGCTCCTTACGCCTTGGCGGCAGCAGCGGCAGCCTGCTCGGCCACTTCGGCAGCGAAGTCGGAGACCTTCTTCTCGATGCCCTCGCCGACGATGTACAGCGTAAAGCCGGCAATCGATGCGTTCTTCGCCTTGAGCAGCTGCTCGATGGTCTGCTTGCCGTCTTCGGCCTTGACGAAGACCTGGGCGAGCAAGGTCACTTCCTTCAGGAACTTCTGCACCGTACCGTCAGCGATCTTCTCGAGCATCGCCTCAGGCTTGTTGTCGGCACGTGCTTTCTCGATCGCGATGCGACGCTCGGCATCGATCAGATCCTGAGAGACGCCCGAAGCGTCGAGCGCCTTCGGCTTGGAGGCCGCGATGTGCATCGCGATGTCCTTGCCGACCTGCTCCTCGCCGCCAACCAGATCGACCAGCACGCCGATCTTCGCGCCGGCGTGAACATAGCTCGCCACCGCCCCCTTGGCTTCGATGCGCGAGAAACGGCGGATCGTCATGTTTTCGCCGATCTTGCCCACCAGTTCGGTACGGAAGGCTTCTACCTTCTGGCCCTGATAGTCGAGCTCGGACAATGCGGCCACATCCGCAGGATTGCTGGAGGCGACCAGCTCGGCCAGGCCAGCGGCAAAGGCGAGGAAATCGTCGTTCTTGGCGACGAAGTCGGTCTCGCAGTTGAGTTCGATCATTGCGGCGAGTTTGCCGTCGGCGGATACGAAAGTGCCGACCACACCCTCGGCCGTGACGCGCGAGGCGGCCTTGGAGGCCTTGCTGCCGAGCTTGACGCGAAGAATCTCTTCGGCCTTGCCCATGTCGCCATCGGCTTCGGTCAGAGCCTTTTTGCATTCCATCATCGGCGCATCTGTCTTCTCGCGCAGTTCCTTGACCATGCTTGCGGTAATCGCAGCCATGCTTATTCCTCGTATTCGTTGCGGTTCAATGAAGCGACTCGACCCCGGACGGCTTGCATCCGGGGGAGGTCATGCTCAGGCCTGCTCTTCGTCGGAAGCTTCTTCTTCCTCGACTTCGACGAACTCGTCGGCACCGGCAGCGACGATGTCCTGCAGGGCCATGGTGCGGCCTTCCAGCACCGCGTCAGCCACGCCACGGGCGTAAAGACGGATGGCACGGGAGGAATCATCGTTACCCGGAATGACGTAGTCGATGCCTTCCGGCGAGTGGTTGGTATCGACGACTGCCACGACAGGAATACCGAGCTTCTGCGCTTCGGTGATCGCAATCTTGTGATAGCCGACGTCGATGACGAACATTGCATCCGGCAGACCGCCCATCTCCTTGATACCGCCGATACTCTTTTGCAGCTTCTCCATTTCACGGGTCGCCATCAGCGCTTCCTTCTTGGAGAGACGGTCGAGCGAACCATCCTCGACCATGGCTTCCATTTCCTTCAGACGCTTGATCGACTGCTTGACGGTCTTGAAGTTGGTCATCATGCCGCCGAGCCAGCGCTCGTCGACAAACGGCATGCCGGCACGACGAGCCTCTTCGGCGACGATTTCACGCGCCTGGCGCTTGGTGCCGACGAACATGATGTTGCCGCGGTTGGCGGAGAGTCTACGCACGAAATCCATGGCTTCGAGATACTTGCCCATGGTCTTTTCGAGGTTGACGATATGGATCTTGTTGCGCTGGCCGAAGATGTACGGGGCCATGCGCGGGTTCCAGAAACGAGTCTGGTGGCCGAAGTGGACGCCCGCTTCGAGCATCTGACGCATAGTGACAGACATGTGATACTCCGAATTGAAGGGTTTGACCTCCGCCGGACACGGGCTTGCGCCCCTTTACCGCGTCACCGGCAGTCACCGGCGACAAACGGACCCTTTCGCGAAAGTTTCGGAAAATGCCCGGCGTGTGGATTTTGCCCGCCCTGTGGACAGACAAGCCCAAGATTATAGCGAGCTAAGCAGCGTATACTCAAGCACCACGGTTTAGCGCGTGATCGGCCCAGTTCGTCGAGCCTGCATTTGCCTGCCTGAACACCATGCGCTAGCCTCTATTATCGCCAACCAATTGCGCACCAGCCTGCCGCATCTACCCGCATGGGCCCCAGGCGGCGATTGCGCCTTCGACAGAAAGACAATGAGCATCACGATCAAAACCCCAGAAGAGATTGAGAAAATGCGTGTCGCCGGGCGGCTGGCTGCGGAGGTTCTCGATTACATCGCACCCTTCGTCAAGCCGGGCGTGACCACCGAGGAGCTTGACCGCCTGTGTCACGACTACATGGTCGAGGTGCAGCAGACGGTTCCCGCGCCTCTCAACTACGCGCCGTCCGGTTACAACCCCTACCCCAAGTCGATCTGCACCTCGGTGAACCACCAGGTCTGTCACGGCATTCCCGGCCCCAAACCGCTCAAGAAGGGCGACATCGTGAATATCGACATCACGGTCATCAAGGACGGTTACCACGGCGATACGAGCCGGATGTTCCTCGTCGGCGGCGAGAACAGCGCCAGCATTCTTGCCAAGCGCTTGTGCGCGGTCACTTTCGAGTCGATGTGGCTCGGCATATCGATGGTCAAGCCGGGTGCCCGTCTCGGCGACATTGGCCACGCCATTCAGAAGCACGCCGAAGGCAATGGGTGCTCGGTCGTCCGTGAATTCTGCGGTCACGGCATCGGCGCGAAATTTCACGAAGAACCGCAGGTATTGCACTATGGCAAACCCGGCACCGGTGTCGAGCTTGTCGAAGGGATGACCTTCACGATCGAACCGATGATCAACGCTGGCAAGGCCGCGATCTCGGAGTTGCCCGATGGGTGGACGATCGTCACGCGTGACCGCAGCCTCTCTGCCCAATACGAGCACACCATACTGGTTACGGCCGGCGGGGTCGAAGTGCTGACCCGCTCACCGGGTTGCCCACCCCCGCCGGCGCCCCTGGGTCTCGACCACCTCTTCGCCTGAGCGCAAATGAGCGAAGCGCTGTATCAACCGGAGCGCGGAGTCATCGCCCGGATCCGCAGGGAACTGGCCGAAGGAAGCGCCGCCCTGCGGGAGGCCTACGAGGCACACCCTTCGACGTCGCGCATGCTGCGGGGGCGTGCAAACCTTGTTGACCGCTGCATCGTTTCCCTGTGGAAGTCGCACGGCATCCCCGACAACGTCGCGCTGATGGCGGTCGGGGGCTACGGCCGTGGCGAGCTTTTCCCCCACTCGGACATCGATCTGATGTTCCTGCTGCCGTCCGCGCCCGATGAAGACACCCGTTGTCGCCTCACCGCTATGGTCGGCGCGTTGTGGGACGTCGGTCTCGAGATTGGCCAGACGGTTCGCACCCTGGACGAGGCTCTGGACGTCGCCGCCGAGGACATCACGATCCAGACCAACCTGCTCGAAGCGCGGCTGCTGCATGGCAATCAGCCCTTGTTCGGCGAGTTCGGCAGGCGTTTCCGCGAAGCTCTTGATGTGCGCAGTTTCTTCAAGGCCAAGAGCCTCGAGCAGGAACAGCGCTACGCACGCCACCAGGACACACCCTACTCGCTGGAACCCAACTGCAAGGAGAGCCCCGGCGGGCTCCGCGACCTGCAGATGCTCGGCTGGATCGCCCGTGCCGCCGGCCTGGGTGACAACTGGCGCGAGCTCGCTCGCAAACGACTGATTACCGGGCAGGAAGCTGGCGAGCTGCGCAGTATCGAGCGATTCCTGCAGCACATCCGGATTCGCCTCCACTATCTTACCGATCGCGGCGAGGACCGACTGCTGTTCGACTATCAGGAGAGTCTCGCAAGGCGCTTGGGCGTGACTGCAACGCCGACCAAACGCGCGTCGGAAGTGTTGATGCAGCGCTACTACCTGACCGCGAAGAAGCTCACCCAGATCAACACCATCCTGTTGCAGAACTACGGCACAGTGATCTCGCCCGATAGCGGCGGTGCCGCCATCGTCATCAACAAGCGCTTCCAGATGGTGCGCGAGCTGCTCGATGTGCGCAGCGACAATGTGTTCGAGAAGCATCCGTCGGCGATGCTCGAGTGTTTCCTGCTCCTGCAGCAACGCCCGGAACTACGGGGCATGACGGCCAGAACCCTGCGCACGCTCTGGCTCAACCGAAAACGTATCAACGCCGCATTTCGCGCCGATCCGGCAAACCGTGCGCTGTTCATGGAAATCCTTCAGCAGCGCCGCGGTGTGGTACACGCCTTCCGGCGCATGAACCAGTACGGTATCCTCAGCCACTACCTTCCGCCCTGGCGACGCATCCTCTGCCAGATGCAGCATGACCTGTTCCACGTCTACACCGTGGACCAGCACATTCTCATGGTGTTGCGCAACGTGCGACGCTTCACGATGGGCAAGCATGCCCACGAGTACCCGCTGATGACTCGCCTCATGCTCGGGTTCGACCGGCAGTGGTTGCTCTACATCGCCGCGCTGTTTCACGACATCGCCAAAGGGCGAGGCGGCGACCATTCGGTGCTCGGGATGGTCGATGCCGGCGTCTTCTGTGATCAGCACGGCCTCGACCGCGAGGATCGCGATCTCGTCGTCTGGCTTGTCGAACACCACCTGACGATGTCCACCGTTGCCCAGAAGCAGGATATTTCGGACCCTGAGACGATTCGCCGCTTCGCCGAAACCGTGCAGACCGAGCGCCGGCTGAACGCGCTCTACCTCCTCACCCATGCCGATATTCGCGGCACCAGTCCCAAAGTGTGGAACGGTTGGCGCGCAAAGCTCCTCGAAGATCTCTTCCATGCCACCCAGCGCCTGCTGCGCGGTGCGACGCCCCAGCAGGCGGTCGGTCTCGATGATCGCCAGGAGGACGCCCGTCGCCTGTTGCGCTACCACGGCCTGCGTCATGAGGTTGAGGAGGAGCTTTGGCGCGAGCTTGACCAGGTCTACTTCATGCGCAACTCGGCGGAGGAGATCTCGTGGCACACACGCACGCTCTACTATCGGGTGTCCGGGGACGAACCCGTGGTCAAGGCGAGAGTGCCCGAGGAAGACCAAGGGCTGCAGGTCATGGTGTATACGCGCGATCAGAAGGACTTGTTCGTGCGACTGACCGGCTTCTTCGGCAAGCTGGGTTTTTCGATCCTGGACGCCAAGATCCACACCACACGCCACGGTTACGCGCTTGACAGCTTCATGCTTCAGGATCCGGGCAACCAGGCGCAGTACCGCGACATCGTCACGCTCATCGAGCATGAGCTTACGGCACGCTTGCGCTCGGATGCGCCACCGGATCGTCCGGGAGCGGGTCGTCTGTCACGTCAGGTCAAACACTTTCCGATCACGCCGGAGGTGAGGATTCGGCCGGACGAGTCAGCCAGACACTACATCCTCTCTCTCACCGCCGCCGACCGCCCCGGGCTGCTGTTCAGCGTCGCCGAAGTGCTGGCGCGCAACGGCATCGCGCTGCACACTGCCAAGATCGCGACCCTCGGCGAGCGGGTGGAGGATACCTTCCTGCTCAGCGGGCCAGGCTTGTCGCAGGATGCGCACGTGGTGCGCATCGAACGCGAACTGCTGGAAGTGCTGCAGATCTGAGCACGCCCGGCCTCAGAAAGCGCCGAACAGGCTTCCCAGCACTACCAGCAGCACCAGCGAGATGATCGGGAACAGTACCGCGACCATGAAGATGTCCTTGTAGGCTTCACGGTGTGTCAGTCCGCAGATGGCCAGCAGCGTCACCACCGCGCCGTTGTGCGGCAGGCTGTCCAGACCGCCGGTTGCGACCGTGGTCACCCGGTGCAGCAGGTCCGGCGCAATGCCCGCCACCTCCGCCATCGCCAGATAATCGGCACCCAGCGTCTGCAGCGCGATGCTCATGCCACCGGAGGCCGAGCCGGTGACCCCGGCCAGCACGTTCACCGCCACGGCCAGCGAGACCAGCGGATTGCCGCCACCGATGGATTCGACGAAGCCCTGGATGAGATCGAAGGCCGGCAAGGCGGCGATCACCGCGCCGAAGCCGACCAGACTCGCAGTGTTGAAGATTGGCAGCACTGAGGCGTTCGCGCCGTCGTCCAGCGAGCGTTTCGGGGCTGCGAGCCGGCTCCAGGTCATGACCAGCAGCAACAGGCAGGCGATGGTCAGCGAGCAGATGATTGCCCACACGCCACGAACCGAATCCACCGTTGTCGCGCCGTAGCGTGCCTCGGCGAGATACGCCGTGTCCATCGCGGGGATGATCATCGTGCTGAATGCGTAGTTCAGCACGATGACCAGCACCACCGGCGAAATCGCCACTGTGAATGAGGGCAAGGCACGCGGCGGCGCCTCGGGTGCCACCATCAGTACATCGAATCCCTCGCCCGAAGAGTGCTCGCGCTGATCCTTGTCGAACGCGGGTTGTGCGTCCTCGTGCTCACCGTAGCCCTCCCCCGCAAGACGCGCCTGGGCCGCCTGGCGAGACAGCCACCACTGGCCGAGGCCGAACATCACCAGCGCGGTGATGATGCCAAGCACCGGGGCGGCAAACGGCGTGGTGCCGAAAAACGGCATCGGAATCGCGTTCTGAATTGCCGGCGTGCCCGGCAAAGCGGTCATCGTGAAGGTAAAGGCGCCTAGCGCAATGGTGGCCGGGATCAGCCGCTTGGGGATTTCCGCCTGGCGGAACAAGGCAGCGGCAATCGGATAGACCGCGAACGCGACCACGAACAGCGAAACCCCACCATAGGTCAGCACCGCGCAAGCAAGCACCACGGCCAGGATGGCCCGTTCCTGACCGAGCTTGCCGACGATGCCCTGAGCGATCGCCTCGGCCGCACCGCTGTCGTCCATCAGCTTGCCGAAGATCGCCCCGAGCAGAAACAGCGGAAAGAACTGCACGATGAAGTTGCCCGCCGAACTCATGAACACCTGGGTGTAGGTCGCCAACAAGGGCGTTCCGACCGCGAACAAGGCGGCGACCAGGGCCATCGCCGGCCCCAGCAGCAAGACGCTGACGCCCCGGTAAGCGAGGAAGATCAGCAGGCCAAGTGCAAGCAAAACGCCGAGCATGCCGATCATGAGTGCTTCTCCCCGAGTGCGCCTGCCGGCTTGATGCTGTCGTCCAGCAACCAGTCGAAGCTCACGCTGGAACGTTCGCCGAGGTCCTTCCAGTGAGTTTTCAGCCAGCGCGATGCCCTCGCCCGACCAAGGTCGCGCAGGTGGCACAGATAAGGCCACTCGGCGTTGAGCTTGCTCGAGGCCTGCAACTCGAGCAAATCCTCGTCTGCGTGGATGCGATGCAGCCGCATGTCGCGATAACGCTCCTGCTCGAGGCCCTCGGCATCGATGAGTTGCTTGAGCAACATGATCGAACGCAACTCCTTGACCAGACTCGCGTTGAAGGTGATCTCGTTCATCCGGTTGATGATCTCGCGCGCGGTGCGCGGCAGCTCCGGGCGGTAGAACGGGTTGATCTGTACCAGAACCAGATCGCGGGCATCACACTCGTCTACCAGTGGGAAAAGTGCCGGATTACCCATGTAGCCGCCATCCCAGTAGGCCTCACCGTCGATCTCCACCGCCTGGAACATG
>NZ_WTVM01000077.1 GCF_012910885.1 Azoarcus taiwanensis
CTACAAAGGTTGTGCGTGTTACACGACATTCAACGGTCCGCCATGACGAGTGCCGATGGCGCCAGCAATACCGCGACGGCGATCCCCAGCGTCAGGGTGGAGCCGAAACCGGCCAGTGCCGGCATCGACGAGAGCGATAGCAGGCCGAACGACAACAGCGTGGTGGTGGCCGAGAGCATGATGCCGGTCAGTGCAGCCGATTCGCGCAGGAGACTTCCGGCCGTACTTTCGTACATGAAGATAGCATAGTTGATGCCGACGCCAAGCACGAGAAGCAAGGCGAGGACGTTGAACAGGTTGATCACCGTGCCGGCATAGCCGAGTACGCCGAGCGTGACCGCTTGGGCGAGAACTGGCGGCAGGAGGATCGTGACGGCACCCCGCACCCCATAGCGGCCGACGAGCAGGAGCAGGATCAGAGTCGTCGCGCCGGCAATCGCATAGCCGGCCAGGCGGCGATATTCGCCAAACAGGCTCGAAACGGCCCCTGGTTTGTCGACAAGGGTGACCCCGCTCAGGCCCTCGATTGCGGTCGCCAGTAGTGCCACATCGGCATATCCGGTCGGGAGCGCGAGCGAGGCAGGGTGACGGTCTGCGCCGTCGAGCCATAGATGGCGGAAAGGTGTGGAGACAGGCGACGCCAGCCACTGCGTGACTGTCAGACAGGGGGGCGCCATACTTTGTCGGCTGACCCAGGCGTCGGCGCTGCTCTCCCGGAAGCCAACCGAGAGCAGAGTGTCGTGGAGCGATGTGCTGATCGCCTTCACACGCGCGTGGCTCTCACGCTGTCCATGGCAGGAAGGGACAAAGCGTGAAACCGCCTGCAGGTCGATCCGCTGCGCCGCAAGTGCCCGAGTGAGCGCTTCCTCACGTTGGAGGAGTTCTTCCTCGTCCTCGCCCGTCACGAGAAAGAACTGGCTGCTCGGCTCGAATCCCGTCAGCGTGCGCAACTGCTGCTCCTGCGCGGCGAGCGAGGGATCGGAAGTGATCAATTGACGGATGTCGTCGTCGGTCTGTAGCTGCCACCAACCGGGCGCGGCTGCCAAAACCAGGAGGATTGCAGACACCATGATTACGCGCAGGGATCCGTGCCGCCGCCAGGCCTGAAGCAAGCGGCCGGGCAGGTCGAGCAGCCTGCCGGGCACGGCGCTTTGCGGTTTTCGCAACAAGGCGGGCAAGACGATCACCACGGTAAGCCAGGCAGCGGCCAATCCGCTGATCGCGAAGACGGCGATTTGCTGCATCGCCGGAAAGGCGGTCAACGCCAACGCGGAATACCCCACGACGCTTGTCGCCAGCGCGATCGAGAGAGCCGGCGTGATTGCCTTCAGTCCTGCGCCAGGATCCCAGTCGGCAGCAGCGCCGAGCCGGGCGGAGAAGTACTGGATCGAATAGTCGATAGCTTCGCCGATCAGACTGGCTCCGAACACGAGCGTCATCAGGTGGATGCTGCCGAACAGCGATACAGTGGCCAGCGCCCCAGCGGAAACCCCGATTCCGACCGACAGCAAACCCAGCGCGAGCGGCCCGGGTGAGCGGTAGACGAGGATCAAGAGGATGACGATGGCGAACAGCGAACCGCCGCCGATCAACCGGATCTCGCGTTCGGCGTTCGCCCGGGCGTTCATCGCGTGAAAGACCGCACCAGCACGCAGAATTCTTGCTTCGGGCCAGCCGCTCGACACCGTGTCCTCGGCGATCTCAAGCACCCGGGTGAGGGTGATCTGAACGAGCGGATCGAAGGCCGAGGCGCCCAATTCAGCGCTGATCAGAACCCAGGAGGTCGAGGCGTCGCGTACGCTCAGCCAGCCATCGTCGATGTGCAGGCGGGACTGCAGGAACGGTAGGGTACTGAGCCACGCGTCAAACAAGCCGAACGGGTCGTCGGCGAGCGGTAGAGCGCCGCCCCCGAACGGGCTCGCGAGCCGTGCCTCAAGCAGGTCCGACAAGTCTGCCGCAAGATCTGGAGTAGCGCTGAGCGGCTCCGGTAGAAGGCCTGTCCGGTGGGGCTCGTAAAGTGCGATCAGTGCGGTTGAGTCGGGCTGTGGCACGATCGTGACGATGCGGTGGAACGGTGGGCCGTCGATCGCCGCCGCAAAATCCGCTGCGGCGGCGCGCGCAGCCTCCGGCGTCGGCAGCCCGATCAGAAAGATCGCACGTTCACCGGCAAGGCGTCCGAGCTGCGCGGCGGCCTCTTCGGCAAGAGAATTACGCTCCGTTGCTGGCAATAGCGCGAGGAGGTCTGTTTCGATCGGCGGCTGCGTGGTGAAGCGCAACCCCGTCCATGTCACCACAATGGCCGCACACGCGAGCCAGATCCAGGTACGCAGTCGCATCAACGTTGTCGGAGCAGATGCGTGTCCTCGTCGGACAGCGGGGCGTCTAGCGTCGGGGCCGAGAACTCGATTTCGGTCAGGTCGCCGCGGGATTCATTGATATTGATGCGCTCGACGAAGGTGCCGCCGCTTGCCCGGATGCTCTCCAGGAAGGGGGAGATCGCTTCCCTCGGTGTCAGGTCGAGTTGCCAGTTTGCCGGAGTGCCATGGACGCGGACATCGAAATACGTGTCGAGCTGATCGAGTTTCCCCGAAAAGATCGATTCGAAAACACGACCGATGTTAGCCAGTGCCGGAGCCTCGTGAGCCTCGCGCATTCTGCGGCGGCCATCCGGACCGGTTTCGGTCACCGCGTCGCCGGCAAGCGCGTAGCTGGCCTGGTAGGGCTTGCTGACGATCCACAACACACCTTCACCGCGCACGAATACGATGCGGCCTTCGGACTGGAGCGGTTGTCTCAGCGCAGCCAGATGCTTCGTCTGCCGGAAGCCGACATGGATAGTGTGCGTGCTCTCCAGCCGTGTGGATAGGTCGGAGAGTGGATCAGCCGGCGTAGCCACTTGCGCCTGCGCAGCACCCGCTAGCAGTGCGCAGGCACAAAGGGAAATCGCGATGACGATTCGATATGGGGTCATGGCTGCCTGCTCTCTACCCTGCGCAGGAGTGCGGCTGGCGAAACAAACTGCAGTTCGTTGGTGACCGCATCTACAGCCACCTGCGTGGTAAAGCCGCGGGTGAGACACGTATCGCTTGCGGCGTCAAAGATCCGGTACGCAATCTTGAGGCGGTTCTCGTGCTCAAGCAGCTCCGCACTCACACGCAGAGTCTGACCATAGCGGGCAGGCCCCACATACTTGAGTTGGCACTCTACGACCGGCCATAGGTAGCCGGACTCCTGCATTTGCGGGTAGTCGTAATCGATTGAGCGCAGCAGCGCGGCACGCGCGGCTTCGAAGTACTTTATGTAATGGCCGTGCCAGGTCACGCCCATTACATCGACGTCATGAAACGGCACCACTACCAGGACTTCAGCCTTGAGGCGCGTCATGAATACAACTCCCAGCGGCGTGCCCGAATGTGGACGAGGATTTGACGCAGATCGGGTTCGAGTGGGCGATCCTCCGTTACAAAGGCGGAAAGCTTGGCGATGTCGTCACGGAACCCGCGCAGTGGTGCGGTCAGGGTGGCTTCGTCGAGTTCGCCCTGACGACTGCGCAGCGTGACGCCCTGAGTCACCGCCAGCAGCAGGGCCGCGGTCACCTGTTCCGTGAGTTCGACCACGCGCAGGCAGTCGCGCGCGGCGATGGTGCCCATGCTGACCTTGTCCTGGTTGTGGCACTCGGTGGAGCGCGAGAAGCTCGACGCGGGCATTGTCAGCTTGAGCGCCTCCGCTGTCCATGACGAGGTGCCGATCTGCACCGCCTTGAAGCCGTGGTTGATCGCTCCACGCAGCCCCTCGGCGCCGGAGAGGTTTTTTGGCAGGCCGTGGTTATAGCGGGTGTCGACCAATAGAGCGAGTTGGCGGTCGAGGAGGTCGGCAATTGAGGCGACTGCGTTCTTCAGCGCGTCCATAGCGAAGGCGATGTGACCGCCATAGAAGTGGCCGCCATGAAGTACGCGCTCGCCTACCGCGTCGATGATCGGGTTGTCGTTGCTGCTGTTCAATTCGTTCTCGATGTCGCGGCGCATCCACGGTAGCGCATCCCGCAGTACGCCGATGACGTGCGGTGCGCAGCGAATCGAGTAGCGATCCTGCAGACGCATCTGCGGGCCGTCGTGCAGGCGACCGAGGTCCGTCCAGATCCAGTCGGCGACTTCGTTCTGACCGGCGTGAGGCTTGACGCCGAATAGGGCGGGATCGAAATGCCCCGGATTGCCGCGGGTTGCGATCGAAGTCATCGCGGAGATGCGCGTCGCCAGGCGTGAGAGATACTCGGCGCGCTCAAACGCGAGGCATGCGAGGCCGGTCATCGCCGCGGTGCCATTCATGATGGCGAGCGCCTCCTTCGGCGCCAGCGTGATCGGTTCGATGCCAGCCGCAGCGAGGGCGACGGCCGAAGCTTCCGGTTGTCCGTCTTTCCACACTTCGCGCTCGCCCATCAGCACGGCAGCCAGGTAGGACAGCGGGGTGAGATCGCCGCTGGCGCCAACCGAACCCTCGGCGGGCATTAGAGGTGGCAGGTCATGGTTGAGCAGTGCGGCGATCCGTTCGAGCAATACCCAGCGCACGCCCGAGTATCCGCGAACCAGCGATGCGAGGCGCGCAGCCAGCACAGCGCGGGTTTGCTCCGGGGTGAAGTGGTTGCCGAGTCCGCAGCCGTGAAAACGCATCAGGTGTATCGGCAACTCGCGTGCGAGTTGCTGGGCGACGCCGACGGAGCACGAATCACCGTAGCCGGTTGTGACGCCGTAGATCTCGCCCTCCGAGGCGAGCAGCCGTTCAATGAAGGCCGCGCCGCGTTCGATGTGTGCGCGATAGTCGGGGCTGTCGTGCAGGCGTGCCGAGGCACCCCGCGCGATGCGGCATACGTCTTCGATCGTCAGGGCGTCGGCGCCGAAGACGGGAATCGCGGCTTGCTTCAGGGAAATACGGTCGTTCATGGTCGCCAGAAGTCGTAGAAGTTGAACCACTGCATCGGTGCGATGCGGCAGTGGGTTGCCAGTCGGTCTGCGTAGCGTTGCGTCCACTCGTGCAGGGCTTCGCTACGGCGTGAGCGCGGTAGCGTGATGCGCTCGGCAAAATGTTCGAAATGGATGCGGTAGCGGTCACCATCGGCCAGGCAGAAGAAGAGGTACACCGGGCAGTCGAGGATGCTTGCGAGAATGTAGGGCCCTTGCGCAAATTCAGCCGGGGCGCCGAGAAAGTCGACCCTGCACGTGCGGCCGTTTTCGACTGGCGGCGTGCGGTCGCCGACGATGAACAAAAGCTCGCCACGTTCGATGCGCTGCGCGAGATCGATCGCGGTATCCGGTCCGAAATGTGACACCTGCACCAGGCTGTTGGCGAAACCCGGATTGGCGCGCGCCAGGATCCTGTTGAAACGCACAGCGTGATCTGTGTACACGATCGCGGTGATCTTCCGTTTGCCAAGCAATGAGGCAAGGCCCCGCGCCATCTCCAGATTGCCGAGGTGCGAGCCGATGATCAGCGCACCTGTGCCGCTTTCGCGGATCGACTCGATCGTCGCGGCATCGGGCACGTCTATACGTGACGGATCTACGCGGCCCATCCACGCAGCGACCTTGTCAAGGGCAGCGACGGCGAAGGCGTACAGGTGGCGGTAGCTGTCGATTGCACGCGGTGGGTGGGTGAAGCCGCCTGCGGCATGCAGTCGTTCGAGATAGGCGCGTGAGGCCGAGCGCGCCGAGTCGCGACGCACGAAAAACCACGCCACGATTGGGTGCAGCAGTAGCAGCGTGACTCGTCGGCCGAGCACGCGGTACAGGGTGAAGGTGAGGTTGATGCCGAGCGCGGAGCCGGCCTCGGCCATTCTGGACCAGTGGGTCATGCCTTACTCCGTGCGCAATCCGAGGCGGCGCGGCAGCAGGGCTGGCAGGCGGCGGAGCATGCCGAAGAACAGTCGCGTGTGCGTCCAGGAGATGCGGAGGTTGTCATGAAAGACGCGGAAGTGCGATACACCGTGCTCGGGATAGATGACACGGGTAGGCATGTTCAGAATGCGCACCCCGCGCCACACCAGGCGGACCAGCACTTCGATGTCGAAATCCATGCGTGTTCCGAGCCGTTCTTCCCGCATCAGACGGCTCATTGGCGCCAGTGGGTAGACGCGGAAGCCGCACATCGAGTCGCGGATCTCGAAAGAGAGTGTCTCGATCCATACCCACACGTGCGTGACATAACGCCCGTAAAGCCGCCCCTTGGGCACGCTTGTGTCGTATTCCGGCACGCCGCAGACAAGGGCCTCGGGGTGGGTGCGCGAAGCGTCGAGGAAGCGTGGGACATCGCGCAATTCGTGCTGTCCGTCGGCATCGATCTGCAGAGCGTGGGTGCAGCCGTCAGCGATGGCCGCTGCCATACCGCTCATCACTGCCGCGCCTTTGCCGCCATTGTCATCGCGGCGAACCAGTCGGGTCGACAGCAGAGTCGCGGCAAGGCGATCGAGCTCGGTCGCGGTTTCGGCCTCGCTGCCGTCATCCACGAGATAGACCGGTATTTCATGCACCAGTAAGGACTCGACCGTCGCGCCCACGGTTGCACCGTGGTTATATACCGGGATCACGAAGCAGGGGCGGAACGTCATGGCTGGTTGCTCGCGGCGAATTCGAGTTTGCCGGAAGCGTGCAGCCGGCCGTTGGTGGTGTAGCTAAACGCAAGTTGGCGCCGATCCGCGTCCCAGGACAGTGTGAGATCGAGCGCCGCGCCGGGCGTGACAGGTTGCTGGAACTTGATGTTGAGCATGCGTGAGAATGCGCCGTCGATCGGGAAACAGTCTGCCGCGAAGCGGGCAGCCCAGTGAATCTGGGCGACGCCGGGCAGTAGCGGGAAGCCGGGGAAGTGGCCCCTGAAGAGACTCAGTTCGGTCGGCACGTGCAGGCGGAAGACAACCTGACCGTCTTTGCTGACGGAACGTGACTCAATGGATGGCAACGCACTATTCACGTTGAGTCTCCGTCGTCTCGAACATTGCGGCCAGGTCGTCTGCGGCGAGCTTGCCGCGCTCGTTGTAGGGCAGCACATCAGGGTAGCGCCAGCGTCGAGGCAGCAACACGGCGTCGAACCACTGGCGGAGATGGGTGCGGAGACGCTTGCCGAGTGCCGCCCGACCCAACTGTTCAAGCGCGAGTTGGCCGTCATCGTTGAGCGCGACGACCGTCGCGACGATCTGCCGCCCTTCGGACAGCACGATGGCAGCCGCTTCGCGTACCCAAGGGTGCTCTACCAGGCGCGCTTCCAGTTCACTCAGCGACAGACGTTTTTCCTCGATCTTGACGATGCGGTCGAGGCGCCCGTGAATGCGAAAACGGCCGTCATCGAGCAGGGTTGCGGCGTCGTTGGTTTCGTAGGGAGCGTCATCGTCGATAAAGGGCGAGCACAGCACGAGAGCGCCGGCAGCCGAACGCGCGATCTGTACTCCGGGGAGCGGCGTCCAGCTGTCGTCGCCGTCGCGCTGCTCACGCCACGCTACGCCACCAGTCTCGGTGCTGCCAAAGATCTCCACCGGCGCCGTGCCGAGAATGCGTTGAAAACAGCCAGCAGCCGTCGGGTTGAGCGGCCCGCCTGACGAATAGAATCGGGTCGCCTTGCCTTGCAGGACCTGGAGGTCGATCAGGTCCGGCATCCGGTTCAATTGCGATGGGCTCGAGACGACTTGCCCAGGTCCGTGGGCGTCGAGTCGTGCAAGCAGAAACTCCGGTGCGGTACACATCAAGGTGTCGAAGGGACGCCCTGAGGCGAGTGGCCACAGCAGGCGGAACAGCAGGCCGTAGATGTGGTGGTGCGGCACCGTCGCAAACACGGGTTCGCGCCTCCCCCCCCAACAGCTTTCGAGCACGACAATCTCGCGCTCCAGTTGAGCGGCGGATTTTCGGATGCGTTTGGGCGCGCCGCTGCTACCCGACGTGAAGAGGTCGAGGAGGCTTCTTTCTGCATTGAACGGGCGCAGGACCGCATCCATGTCAGTGGCTGTATCCGTCGATGATTGCCATGTACCGAGGCCGTCGAGCAGACCATCGGCCTGCGCGGTGGCCTCGCGGACTGCACCTGGCTGCAGTGACGCTGGTACCGTGACCTGTTTGCCTGCGTGCCACACTGCGAGAAGACTCACCAAGAAATCGTAGGGGTGCTCGCTGGCGAGCACCCAGTTGTGTCCCGGCTGCATGGCGAGCCAGGCAGCCAATCGCGCTACGTCGCGACGGACACGGCGCAGCATGATCGGTGGGCCGTCGGTCAGGGCGACGACACGATCGCTCAAGTCATCTGTGCATAGGTGAGATAGGGGCGTCATTGATGACCTCCTGCAGCGATCACTCGGCGGCGCACACACCATTCGCCCGCAAACAGCATCCCCATCAGAAGGTAGGAGACAAGTCCGTTGTACAGCACCCACACCTCGCGCGATGCAGCGACGGCCGTCCACCATGCGATGCCGCCGTTGATCACGAAGAAGCCGCACCAGACGGCTGTCACTTGCCGTGTGTAGCGCACACCTTCTGGCGCAAGCTCCGGCGTGTGCAACCGCGCCAGCCGTTCGATGACGCTAGGTGGCCGGAAAAGCGAGCCGGCAAACAAGCCGAACAGGATAGCGTTCATCAACACCGGGTAGGCCAGTACCCAGACAGGATCGTTACGACCCCAGATGAATGCTATTACGCCAGCGACTGCCAACAGTGCAAGCGCGCCTCGCAGACCCTGCCTGCGGAAAAAAGCGACGCAGTCGACAGGGGCACGCAGGACGAACAGGGCGAGGACGAACAGGGCGACCTCTCGCGGCTCGAAGCGATCGAGTGCGAGATAGACAAGTACAGGCGTGGCGGCAACAAACACACCGCGAACGAGGTGGCGCACGAGGGCCGCGGGACGATTGGCGATGCTCAGGCTGTCATCAACTCACGTGCCGTGGAAAGGACGTCGCCAACCGTGCGCACATGTTTGAAGTCTTCGGCCTTGATTCGCTTGCCCGTCAGTTGCTGAATCTTGATCGCGAGGTCCACGGCGTCGATGCTGTCGAGCCCCAGAGTTTCATAAAGATGTGCGTCGGGCGTCACTGCGTCCGCGTCGATTTCGAAGTTTTCCACGAGGATGGCGCGGAGCTGGTCGAGGAGATCCTGGTCGGTCATTGGCAAACCTTTGCGTCCTGTTGGCTGGCGATCAGTCGTGCAAGCGTGCCGACGCTGCGAAAGTGATCCTTGATTGCCGGGTCATTGGTGGCCAGCGTCAGGCCAAATTGCTTCTTCAGGGCGACGCCGAGTTCGAGCGCGTCGATCGAGTCCAGCCCGAGTCCGTCTCCGAACAACGGTTCGTTTGTTTCGATATCCTCGGGTCTGACGTCCTCCAGCTGCAGAGCGTCGACAATGAGTTCTTTGATGGCGGCTTCAAGCGCGTGCATTGGTTTGTAGTTCCACAGTGAAGAGTTGCTCGAGAAATTGGGTGAGGTGGCGTGCGCCAAGGCTGTGTGGTTGGGTCGTATCGATGTGGTCCGCGACGCGGATCGCCGGCAAGACGCGCAGCCGGTAGGTGAACGCTTGCATTGGAATGCGGTACCACGGCGCGCCCTTGGTCAGGGTCGGTGGGTCGCAGGTCAGGATGACCGGTACGATATCGCGGCCACTGTGCAGGGCGATGTGCGCCGCGCCGCGCTGCATTCGCAGCGGGGCGCCGGGCGTGCTGCGTGTGCCTTCCGGAAAGACGATCAGCGGTTCACCCCGGTCAAGGACTGAGACCCCATGCTCGATCAGAGTCTCGGGGGCGTCGTTGCGGATGTAGCCGGCTGAGCGGACCACCGCTCCGTAGAAAGGGCTGCGCCATAGACGGCTATTGACGATGCACGACGAGCGCGGCATTAGCGACAGCATTATGACCACGTCGAGATAGCTCGGGTGGTTTGCGAAGATCAACGCATTACCGCAGCTGCGCAAGGCTTCAGCATTTTGCAACTCGAGCCGCATCACGCCGAGCCGCTGAAGCAGGCTGATCAGCATGGCGAAGAAACGCTGGATCAGCGCTTGAGCACGACGGTGTCGGCGTGCAGGCTCGCCGGGGAGGCACTGCAGTGGGTAAAACACCAATGCGGACAGGATCGAACCGCCCAGGCTGAAAAGCGCGAAGCACAGGCCGGTCACAGAGAGACGCCAGAAGAAATTCAGTCGCTCACGCACCGCGGAGTCCCGTGATTGACAGGCGCTCACCGTGCCATTCGAGCCGATTGGCGCCAGCACACAAGCCGGCCAAGCTGATTGGCAGTGATGCCGGAGAGACGCGATCCCCCCCGTTAGCGCGCCATTCGAGTGCGATGTCGTCCCCCGCCTCGACTACGATGGCCAGTGCAAAGGGGCGGTTACAGACAGGCGCAAACGGCAGGTACTGGCTTGGAATAGCGTCATCCGAATGCACGACGAGGACGGCGTCAGTCGTGCCCTGTTCAATGCGCTGTCGGGCGTCGAGCAAGGCCCAAAGCAAACTTTCGTCACCTGCAGCGATTGCGCTGGACGGAGCTGGGTCATTGCGGGCAATGGCGTGGATACCGGCGGAGGCATTGTGAACCGACAGGCTGAATGATGCGGGTGAGGGCAGTTCTCCTCGGGCGAGGCCCTGCAGCAGGTCGGTTGTTCGTCGCAGTTCGCCGTGCCGCGAAGCGAACACGTTCGGCAAAGAACCCGGTTCGGGTGCCGCAAGGTGTGCGACATGAAGGGCCATGCGAGCCGTCCGACCCAGTCGTCGGCGCAACATGGCGGGGAGGAAGTCGACGTCGGGGAGCGAGCCGTCATCGTCGGGCAAGGTGCCAGCGAGAAACTCAACCGCAGGTGTGTCCGCCGCAAGCCCAGGCGCCCACGCAGCCCACGAGCGAATGCTAAAACGCAGCGCTAGGTCCGCCAGCGCGGCGCAGTCAATCGGCGTGTCCAACGTTATACTCTCTGCGCCTGTGCATACGTCAAAATGTGTCGGATTATATCTTTTTGGAATCTACCTGTATATCGCCGACGTTCGCGGCGGATGTCCATGTATTAGTAGCAAGTCTGGCTGGATTCGACGTAGACTCGTCGCTCGCGTCTCTGACGCCCGCGGAAACCGAGCGGGCCTCCATGATCAGGCACGCCAAGCGCAGGGCTCAGTTCGTCAGGGGTAGATCCCTGCTGCGGACGGCGCTTCAGGATTGGCCTGGATGCCGTGCGACTGGCTGGGAGGTGGTCCTCGAATCCGGTGTGCCAATAGTGCGGGGTGCAGGAGCCCCGTCGGTCAGCCTTGCTCATTCGGAAGATATTGTCATATGTGCGGTGGCCAATCACCCGGTTGGGGTCGACGTCGAGTACCGGCGGGACCGCGACTACGATGCGCTTGCTGCCGCGATTTGCTCGCAGCGTGAGTGGCTGGACTACGAAGCTCAGGTTGAAGCGAAGCGAGTAGAGCGTTTCTACGCCCTTTGGGTTCTCAAGGAGGCTTTGTTCAAGTGTTTCCGCCCGATGACCGTTGCGGACGTGCCAGAGATTTCCTTCGGCCAACAGATCCTGTGTGCAGGCGCTGCCCTGAAGCTGTTTAAGCCGGCTGCGGGATATGAGGGGGGGGTTGCATTGAGTGCATCAGCGCCAATGAGACTCGAGTTGAAGCATGTCGACGAATAGCGCTGTCGCACCTTCATCACTGTGAGTCGAACGATAATCATAAATCGTCGGCAAGTAGGGCGCACAGAGGAGATAATTGCCAGCCACTGTAAAGTGATGAGCTTCAGACTCTTTTGTTCGGTTGCTGGGCATGGGCGGATTATGAGCCCGTCCGTGCAACGGTCGGTCAGCAGAGTATGCGCGTTAGAAAGTTGGGGCTTGACTTGATCGTGTAGCCGGCTCAGACGCGAGCTGATCAAGCGAAGAAAGTCCACTTCGTGCACCGGGAACCGACCTGATGTGATGGGCCTCTGGGCATGTTCCGCATTCCGAAACGACAGGACGGTTCCAACAACGGGCTCTGGCCGGTACAGTGAGGGCAGCAGTCTCAGTTGAGAAACGCCACCGTCCAGGAACCTTCGGGGGTTCAACATGAAGACAGTCGTCAGCACTGAGCGTTCGTCTGGCTCAGACCTCCGGCGGGGAGAGTTCCTGCCCTTCCTCATTCTTGTGCTGCTACTGGTAGGTGGGTTTGTCCTTCACCGCCACGGAGCGGGCCAAGATGGCGTTCAGGCCGCGTTCTCCACAATACGACTACTTCTTGTCGAGGACAGCGCTAACCGAGGCGACTTCGTCCGATATGGCTGGGAGAGCCTGTGGCCGTTGTATCAGTGGCTGCGCATCGCGGTGCCAGTCGTGGCGTCATGGCTATTGGTAAGAAGCTACCTGACCTTGATTGGCAGTAACGGAAATTGGCTGCTAGCGCGATTCTGGCCGCACAACGTGCTAATACTCGGTGGGGACGCGCAAGGGCGAAGACTGGCCCTAGAGCATCGTGAGCGTGGAGAGCGCGTGGCAGTGCTGACACTTGATGCGGCCAATGGCGCTAACTCAGAGCTGATGCAGCGTGGTGTCAAGGTGTTCGGTGGAAATGCTCTCAACCTGCGCAACCTGAAATGGCTCGCCGGCACCCGTGCTTCCGTTGTCTACATTCTGGCCGGGGTTGATAGCGTAAACCTCAAGATACTCGATGTCCTGATGAGGCTGCACAGCGAAGGCGGATGGCGTGGAACGGACAAGCGTAGTCAGATTTGCTTGGTGCACATCCAGGATGACTTCCTAGCAGCCCGGGTGACTGATGTAAACTGGCTTCAGCGAAATGGGGAGCGCTGCCAGGTGCGAGTGTTCAACGTGTGGAAGAACTGTGCGAGAAGACTCCTTTCGGACGATAGCCTTGCGCCCCATTGCCTGGTCCCGCGGGGAGTCCAGCCTCACGTTCTGATGCTGGGCTTTTCGTCGCTGGGGCGTAGCATCCTCGAGCAGCTTGCCCACCTAGGGCATTATCCAGACCGACAGCGGGCGATGCTTACCGTGGCGTCCCCTGATGCTGACACTATTGAGCCCCGCGTCCATGCAAGCTTTCCGGTATTGACCCCGAACGCGCTGGCACACGGAGTACATGGTCACCACCTTAATCCGCTCATTGACATCAGTTTCATTTCAGCACCGACGGATGGACTGACAACCGCGCGATTGTCTCGCCTACCGGCCGTCACTATCGCATACATTTGCACAGCGACCTTGGAGGAGGGAATCGCTGCGACCCATTCATTGTTAATGACAACACCAGATCAACAGTTTCCGATTGTGCTATGTACTCAGGACGCGGTTCACACAGAAGTGCATCGACAGATAAACAATTATCCACGGTGCCATGTTTTCAATGCATATGATGCGGGATTGAAGCTAGAGAAGAATGAGCCCGTGCTCAATGAGTTTACGGAACGCGAGGCAGCGATAGTCTACTTGCATTTCGGCCAAAATTCTTTGGTTGACTCTCTTGCTGCACAGACGCGTCCTCGGAACGGTGATTCGAGATCCTCAGTTCTGCTCTGGGACAGGACGTTCAATGAACATTGGTTTGCCGCTCAAGAGTGGGAGCGTGAGTCTTCGCGTGATGTAGTGCGCCACCTTCACGTCAAGCGACACTATTTCAATCAGTTAGAAGGTGAAATCTCGGAGCAGGATCAGCGCAATCTCAGCGAGCTTGAACACCAGCGCTGGTGTGCTGAGCGCTTGTTGCAGGGCTGGCGCTATGCTCCCAATACAGACAGGTCGAAGCGAAGGCATGCTTCGCTCTGTGCCTTCCACGACCTACCCATTGAGGAGCAGAACAAGGATTACACCATTGTCGGTGTATCCAGACTATTGGCACGAGCGAGAATTGCGAGCAAATAATGAAATCAAAGCGGTCCAGGAGTATGCAAATTTCAGATCTGGTTGTGCCGGAAGTAAGAGGCCGGAGTAGGGTCTTTTCGCTTTCAAGATCCTCCTGACAGCCTCCTACTGGGAAATGATATGAAAGTATTGGTATGATCTTGTGTGATTTGACTTCTCATTCTAGTGTCTTTCCAGCCCGTGCCAGAGCAAAGCCGGTAAGCGTGCGCTTCGCGCCGGTTGCGGGGGTGGTCAATACTCTTGAAGGACCGGTGGCGTACTCCGAAGGGGACGCCATCGTTACCGGAGTGGCGGGCGAGCAATGGTCGGTAGCACGAGAACGGTTTCATCACACCTACGCAGCGATTTTCCCAACTGAGTCAGGTCAGGATGGCCGCTACGTTAAGCATCCGCATGATGTGCTTGCTTTGAGGTTGACGAAGGGATGCGCTATTCACCTGGCTGACGGACGCGGCACCCTGCACGGCCGTGCAGGAGATTATCTAGTCCAGTACCGCCCGGGCGACTGCGCCGTCGTGGCAGCTGAGATTTTTGATGACACCTACGAGCGGTAAGCGTAGTTAGGGCTATGGGAGGAAGCCCCGCTATCGTATTATGCCGATGAGTGCAAACGGCGGCGGAGATCTACTGAGTCGAGCCTGAGACTCGCACGCGAGCCGAAATCGGTTCTCTGCCAACGTGTCGGGTTGCCTGGAAGAATATCTCGGCAACCTGTTCGGATGTTGCAAGAAAATTGGCGGCAGATGTACTGTTTGTTACCTCTTGCCAAGGCGCGAAATAGCTATTGTGCTCGAGAATGAAACGTTCGCGTGAGAGCGCAGACCTCACTGCAGCATTGATCCGAGAATTCCACGATTGTGCGACACGATTCCTGCATTGGGAGTCATTCCCGCATTCGGACTGAATCAGGGAAGTGACGTAGGTTTGGCATCGATTGTGCCATTCCGAATAGTGTGCGTCGCCACGACATGTGAGATCTTCGTAACCATCTATGGGCGTTGACGAGATCAAATTTGTGGCCCATGTCGAAAAATCAAAACTGTCTACCAAGTCAAGATCGTCCGCGAGAGTTCCCCACCGCAGTTCTGCAAAGATCTCACCTAGAGGAATTCCTATTTTTGTGCGGCATCGAGTGTGGGCCGGGACGGCGGCCCAACTGTCACGGGAGCAAACAATACTGTTTGCAAGTTCGTACGTGGAAACGCTACGTTGTCGCAGGCTCTGATTGTCAATGAAATATTGAACCGTTTCAGTCCACTGTTCCCCGGGCTTTCGCCACCGGATGGAAAGAGTAAATGGATCTGCTCTTGGCAACTCTTCGATCCATACTGGTCCGGCTCTCCTGTCATTCCAAGGCATTCTCTCGACGCGAACGAATCCTTTGCTGTCGGTCGTCCATTCGACATCGTGTGTATCCTCTGGTGCGAAGAACAAGTAGGCTCCGCGTGCTTTACTGTTCTCGAAGAATGCGCTGCCGTCTGGAATCGCCGTATAGAAGAGTGGTGGTGCATGGGACTCCGGTGACGGTACATGCACCGCAATTGGTATATCCGGCTTATCGGGAAGGGTGATTGAAGCTGAGTACTGATTGTCAGAATATTCTATATAGGCTGTAGTGCCACTGCCCAACCAGGGCAGATATGTGCCTTCCGCATGTACCCCACTGGACACGACGGAGTTCGTCCCACTTCCACTCGGGATGACGTACTCCTCTCCTTCGGGCGAACGTACGTATATATTCAGACCAGAACCTACCGAGCAGCTAGTGATTGGGCCGAGGTAATTTGCAACGCAACTTTGGGGTGGCCTGACCGCGGGAAGCTTGTGGTCCACTTCCCCCAGTGGGGTGACAACCGAAGGTCCGCCCTCGGGTGCATCCGGTGTGCCCAACGTCCAAAACAACACCCAAGCCAATAGCACTGATGCAGTTGCAGATACAAGGTAAGCGGTCTTTCGCCAGTTGAAGAACCTTGCAGGTTGTTCCGCTCCTTCTATCGCCGCTCCTGATAGATTCTTGGCAAGGGTCACGACATGTTCGCGCAACGCTCCTTGCCATGCGTCCAGATAGTGAAGCGAGGCGAGGTGAAGCTCAAGCGCTGGTGACGGAAGGACTTCTTCGACGCGAACCGGGAATACGGGCTTCGCCTTCGCAACAGCGCGCTCTACTTCGCGCTTCACGTAGATGCTGCCATTTGCGGCCGCAGACAGGAGCACCACAAAGCATCGGGAGCGCTCAATCCCGCGAATGATCTCTTCACTGTAATCGCAACCGGCACGTATATCCCTGGGCGCAATCCAGCAACTGTGTCCGAGTTCTTCAAGATGAGCACATATTTCGAATGCTCGTTCCCGGTCGTGCGTTGCGTAGCTGATGAAAACACCAGGTGCTGTTTTGTCGTTGCTCATTCAATAGCCTCCAATGGTTGGAGCGATGCCGTGGATTCTGGATAGCAAAACTATGACAGCGGACCAGGATGCTCCTGCCGATGAGTACTGTCTCTTCTCGAGAAGGGGTATTCCCTTTCAAGTTGTGTCGGTTTCGGAGAAGGTGTGCGATTAGCGGTGTCGCATTATCGGTGGCGTTTAGAGCAAGGCGACCATCGAGTCGAAGTCAGGTTCTCCCGTGAGAGAATCGACAATGTTCAAATTCTAGCAACACTTCATTGTGGGTCGCCCGGGTTTTCGGTGGGGTGTTCACGTCTGCCAATTTGCGTTTGAACATTCGGCTCTGAGCATTGATCCGAGTGCTTCGGATGGTGCTGCCGGATGAGCTGTGCAAAGTGAGTCTGCACTTGGTTCAACGGCCGGTGGTTTGTGAGGACTGAGTCGATCAGTCAGATGAGTGATCAACCGCGGCGAGGTTGCCGGCGCTGTCCGGCCGCCGGTTGCTCAGCGCTCTCTTGCCTGGCGTTGGGCTGCGGTACGAGCGCAGCTGGGGTGCGAAAATGAACGATGGGCCCATCCCGGTGCCCAAAGGAAAAAACGCCAACCGCCGCTAAGTGACTGGCATTAAAGCTTTCTGTTTGGTTTCGGGGACAGGATTCGAACCTGTGACCCGGGTTATGAGTGCTCGGTTGGCATATTCACAACCCGTTGAGTTGATGAACAAATCGAAACGAGTCAGAAACTTACGCGCGGACACCAGACGACATAAAAGGGCACGAAAGCCCTCTGAACTCGACAGCGTTTCGCCGTTTTGCGTCATTCCAGAAGAATACACAGTCCCCTGCTGACGACAGTCCTTTCGCCTGCTGAAAGTGATGCCCATGCAGTCCTTCCGCGCGCAGGCTCAGGACGCCGGATCCGCTCTCCCGAGATCGAAGGGGAGCTTTCGCTGATGGCGGATCGCGAGCAGATGGATTGTGTCGGCCAACCGCGCATACAGGATCAGATAGTGCGTCAGTACATACTCGCGGATGCTGCCCGAGGCATCCAGGTCAGTCAGGAGATCGATCACTCCTTCGCGCTTGAACTGCGACTCCACAGAATCAGCGGAACGTGCGAGACAGTCCCGACCGATGTCGGGATGGCGCTCCAGCGTTGGGATGACCTGTTCCGACATTTTGTCCAGCAACAGGTCCAACGCGCCGGGCACGTCCGCCCGGGCCAGGAAAGCTTCGATGTCGTCCAGGTTGCGTTCGAAGTTGCTCGTGAATCGCACGGGGGTCCTGACACTCATGCCCGCGAGCGCGCCTGCTTGCGCTCAGCCAGTGCTTCCCGGGTGTCAGCGGTAATCCAATAATCCCCACCTGTGGTAATCGAATTTTCCCCACCCATCGACTTGAAGGAGTCAGAGATGGAAAGGGAATCAGTGGTGTTCGATGTGGAAGCTGTCCTGGACCCGAGGGTCCAGGACAGCTTCGGCGCTACCGTGTCCGGGTTGAAACCGGACACGGAGGGCGACGTGATCGGACGCGAACAGTGGAAGGCGATTCATGAACGGCGTGCGGCCGGCACAAGCGTCTCGGCGCTGGCGCGCGAGTTCGACCTGGATCGAAAGACGGTACGCGCGTGCCTGCGCCAATCGGCGTGGGCACCCTACCGACGGGAGAAGGGCGTGCTCACCGTGCTCGATGCCCATCGCACTTGGCTGGTCGAACGCGCCGCGCAGGTCAATTACTCGGCACGCATTCTCTACCAGGAATTGCGCACGCAGCGCGGCTTTGCCGGCAGCTACGAGACCGTCAAGCTTGCGGTACGCCCGTTGCGGGCCGAAGCCTGCCTGGCGGGGCTCACGCAGCGCCGCTTCGAAACCGCTCCGGGCGAGCAGGCGCAGGTCGACTGGGGCCAGGTCAGCGTGCGCATCGGTGAGCAGCGCACCAAGGTGCACATCTTCGTCATGACTCTGGGCTACAGCCGGCGCGGCTACGCCGAGGGTTTCATGCACGAGCGCATGGCCGAGTTGCTCGCCGCCCATGAACGGGCCTTCGCCCATTTCGGCGGCCGGTGTGAATGCCTGCTCTACGACCGCATGCGCACCGTCGTGCTCGGCACACTCACCGGTGCCGACGGCCAACGGCGCCCACGGTTGAACACGACCTTCGCCGCCTTCGCCGATCACTGGGGCTTCACCCCGCGGCTGTGTCAGCCGTATCGGGCGCAGACCAAGGGCAAGGTCGAGTCCGGCGTGAAATACGTCAAGCGCAACTTCGTGCCGGGGCGCAGCTTCGTCGATCTGGAGGACTTCAACCAGCAACTGATGCGCTGGCAGGCCGAGATCGCCGACTTGCGCATCCACGGCACGACGCACCAGCGACCGATCGATCGCTTTGCCCAGGAGGCCGCCGCCCTGGTGCCCACCGCAGGGCAGGCGAGCTTCCTGCAGGCGATGGTCCGCTCCCGTGTGGTGGGCGAAGATTGGCTGGTGTCGATCGATGCCAACCGCTATTCGGTCCCGTTCGGTCTGATCGGCCAGACGGTCGAGGTCGTGCGGGTCGGCGGCAGCTGGCAGATTCGCCACCGTGGGCGCCTGGTCGCCGAGCACGCGGTGCTGGCCGGGCGCGCCCAGCTCTCGGTCTGCCCCGAACACGGCCCGGGTGCGGCG
Organism: Azoarcus taiwanensis; assembly: GCF_012910885.1. Lineage (GTDB taxonomy): Bacteria > Pseudomonadota > Gammaproteobacteria > Burkholderiales > Rhodocyclaceae > Azoarcus_F > Azoarcus_F taiwanensis. The sequence goes on from NZ_WTVM01000077.1 coordinate 18,895, forward strand.
ATGCGCACTGCGCGCCAACGCCATGCCGGCCCGGCTGCATCGACCCGTGGTGGCGACGGTTTGCGCCCAGCGTCCGACGATCTTGCCGTAGAGGTGCGCGATCTTGCGCTCTACGACCATCTGTTCCACACCGGTGTCGTGCACAACCGACAGGAGGGGGCATGATGACCAAGGCCACGAACCGGTCCGCACCCGGCGCCGTGCTTCCCACCCCGGCACAGCTCGAGCGCCT
>NZ_WTVM01000078.1 GCF_012910885.1 Azoarcus taiwanensis
TTGCGGCAGGGGGCGACTGGAGGCGGGGAAGGGGGCAACCAACTCGAGCGTGACGCCAGTTCGGCTCAATGCTCGTGTCCTGGAGTTTCGAGTGAACCTTCGCCACCTTCGCTGCTTCATCACGGTTGCCGAAGAACTGCATTTCGGGCGGGCCGCCGAACGACTGCATATCGAACAATCGCCGCTGTCTCGCGCCATCAAGAAGTTGGAATCCGATGTCGGCGCGCGGCTGTTCGAGCGCACGTCTCGCGGCGTGCAACTGACCTGGGCGGGAAAAGTGTTCATCGAGGATGCGCGTCGTATCCTCTTGGTGATCGAGCAGGCCAAGGGGAACGTCCGAGCCGCGGCCGCGGGCTTCCGCGGTCGGCTGCGAATCGCGCTTTCCGACGGCATTGCCCAGGCACGCTTGACGGCGTTGCTCGCGCTATGCCGGGAGGAGGAGCCGGATATCGAAATCCGACTTTTCGAGATGCCCCTGTCGCAGCAGTTGAAAGGGTTGAAGAACGATCTCTACGATGCAGGCTTCACCTTGTTCGACGGCCTCAAGGCGGACGTTGTCGCCCAGCCGGTCTGGCAAGACCCGATCGTCGTGACGATACCTCCGAGGCATCCTTTGCTTGCGCACAAGCGCGTCGCACTCAGGGAGGTCCTGAACTATCCGCTGGTGCTCTGCAATCCCGAGACGTGCGCGGGGTGCGACCAGCAACTGGAACGCCTGTTGCGTTCCATAGACTCCCAACCTCAAGTCGCGGAACGTGTCTCGACCACCGACCTGATGCTGACCTTGGTGGCGGCAGGTTACGGCGTCGGCTTCTCCAATGCGGCGTACGCCGCCTCCTGTCGTCATCCAGAAGTGGTTGTGCGTCCATTGGCCGATCCAAGCCTCGCCATCACCACGTTCTTGCTTCGTTCCAATGCGACGCCATCCGAGCAGTTGTCCCGCTTCATAGAGCGGGTGGTTCGCATAGGATCGAGACCCGCGACTCTGGCCAGTTGATCTTTGGCGATTCGGAAAGGATCCGCGCTCCGCCGCCTGCGCCGCGCCGGACAGAGTCGGTGTCGCAAAAAGTGCCGCGAAGGTGTTGCCAGGCGAGAGCTGTTAGTACATAATGCAGTCCTTCGCGGCACAATGAGAAGTAAAAATTGCTGCGTTATCAAGGAGTTAAAGCGGGGGTTTTAGTCTCGTTTCCCGCTCCAGATTCCTCGAAGCGCTTCGAAAGCGTTTTGAACCGGTCGGCGCAGTTGGCTCAGATCGGGGTGTTTCCGGCGCGATGGCAGAGTGGTTATGCAGCGGCCTGCAAAGCCGTGTACCCCGGTTCGATTCCGAGTCGCGCCTCCAGAACATTGCGGGAATAGCTCAGTTGGTAGAGCGCAACCTTGCCAAGGTTGAGGTCGCGAGTTCGAGACTCGTTTCCCGCTCCAATTTATGATCTACAGACTTCCACTGACGTCTGTAAGTCGTTGAAAGAAGGGGCGAAAGCCCCTTTTTTCATTCCAGCAAAAGCCACGGAAATCCACCAACAGCCAGCGTTTTTAAGGCCAAAATTAAGGCCAAAGAATGCGGGTGGCACCAGTTCCGGGTTGTTGCTGGGGTTGGATCGGGATGAGCAGCAGCATCAGGCCTAAGTCCATGACTTAGGAATTCGATGATGACACTCTCTGATCTGATGGTGCGGCAAGCTAGGGCCGCCGACAAAACCTACAACCTACCCGACACCGATGGCCTTGGCCTGGTGGTCGCCCCTACCGGGGGCAAATCGTGGCACCTGCGCTACTACTGGCTCGGCAAGCAAAAACGCATATCCCTGGGTAACTACCCCGAGGTCAGCCTGCGCGAGGCCCGTGCCTTGCGCGACGAAGCCCGGGCGCTTCTCGCCAAGGGCATCAACCCTCATCTTGATCGCAAGCAAAAGCGCCATGCCGTCAAGCTGGCATCGGATTTCACCTTCAAGGCCGTCTACGACGCCTGGGTTGAACACCGCTCGAAGGAACTCAAAACCGGCCGGAACAGCACGCTGTCGCAGATCAAGCGCATCTTCGGCAAGGATGTGCTGCCCACCCTGGGGAAGATGTCGATCTACGATATTCGTCGGCCTCAACTTCTCGGGGTTCTGGCAAGGATCGAGAAGCGCAAGGCCTTCACCACTGCCGAAAAGGTTCGCACCTGGCTGGGGCAGTTGTTCCGCTATGCCCTGGTCGTGGTCGAGGGCATGGAATCCAATCCGGCGACGGATCTGGACGTCGTGGCCGAACCCAAACCGCCAGTGACCCACAACCCCTACCTGCGGCTGCCTGAACTTCCCGAGTTCCTCCAAAGGCTCAGGCTCTACAACCCTCGTGGCTGGCAGACCCAGCTTGGCATCCGGTTGCTGTTCCTGACCGGTGTGCGTACGGGTGAGCTACGGCTTGCGACTCCGGATCAGTTCGACCTCGACCGCGGCCTCTGGATCATCCCTCCCGAAATCGTCAAGCAGCTCCAGGACGAGATGCGCAAGGCGGGCAAGCGGCCGCAGGACGTCCCCCCCTACATCGTGCCCCTGTCCTTGCAAGCAATCGAGATCGTGCGCTACCTGCTGGGCGTGATGCGGCCAGCGCAGAAGTACCTGCTGTCGCACCGCAGCGACCTCAAGAAACGCATCAGCGAGAACACCCTCAATGCAGCTTTGAAGCGCATGGGCTGCGAGGATCGGCTGACGGGCCACGGCATTCGCGGAACCATCTCCACGGCACTCAACGAGATTGGGTACCCGAAAATCTGGGTGGACGCCCAACTTTCGCACTCCGACCCGAACAAGGTCAGCTCGGCGTACAACCACGCCAAGTACGTGGAGCCGCGCCGACGGATGATGCAGGACTGGGCCGACCGTCTTGATTTGCTTGAACAGGACCAGGTGGAGGCTGCCGCCGTACACCTCACCATCCATATCGGCGGCGTGCCGGCCATGGTGGAAGCGCAGGAAGCCGCCCCCAGCGGCACCTCGGTTTCTGTGGCCCCAGTGTCGCCTGTGGCTGCGACTCCCATCCTCGTGACATCTACCTCCTCCCAAATCGCGTTCCAGCGCCTCTCGCAAGTTCCTCCGCCTCCCACGCGGGCACCAGAACCGGAAATTTCCGCCATCCAGCGCGAGCGCGAGGAAATGTTGGCCATGTACGAATCGCCCAGCAACCTGCCGGTCCCGCTGTTCGGCAAGCTGGCCGGGAAGTCCAAGGATCAGATCAACCGCGAGCTGAAGGCAGGCAAGCTGCTGTCCATCAGTCTGGGCAACCGCGGACAGCGTGTGCCCGACTGGCAGTTGGTGCCGCTCAAGCACAAGCTGGCCCAGGTACTCATGAACCAGTGCCCATATGCCGACTCATGGGAGCTGTACCGCATGCTGACCCGGCCCCACCCGGACCTGGGGGATCGCGCGGCTATCGATGTGGTCACCGCCACCAATGTGCCGGCCATTGTCCGCGCAATCATGGGGTCTCATCAGCCCCATGCGGGTGCGCACGAAGCCGCCGAATCACAATCCGTTCCCGAACAGGTGCGACAGAGCATTCGGCGGATGATGGAGGATGCCGTGGTCGTCGCGGGGTGAACTGCCTTGTCGGCTCGGTATGGATGCATCCTCTCTACACGGGACGCATTCATACCGGCCACCCACCTCATTCCTGCGCCTGGGCATGCAATCGAGCAATGAACCGTTCCAGTGGTGGCGCCAAGGCGACGTCGCTCGGGCGAAGCAAATAGGTGGTAATGACGGTTGACTCCACGGCCAAGGGCCGGGCAATGACATCCCGATGCTGACTGGACGCAAGGCTCGCGGCGGTGGTGAACCCTATCCCGTAGCCAGCTCCCACCAGCGTAAGCAGCATGTCGAGGGACGACGCACGTTCGACAATGCGCGGCTCACGGTGCAGCGGCCGCAGCAAACGCATCAGTTCTCGCCAGTATCCCTCACATACATGGGGATCGCACAGGATCAGTGGGTGGTCCGCGAGCTTGTGCAGCGGAATTGCCTTGTGTTCCAGTAGCTCGTGGCGGGCAGGCACGGCAACCAGCAAGGGATCGTGCCAGATCGGCTCGGCGACGATGCCTTCTCCCACATCAGCCGTGTGCGCCAATCCCGCCGTGAAGTCGCCGGAACGCAGGCCGCGAATTTGCTCTGCCAGGGGAACTTCGGACAGCCGCACCTCGATTTCGGGTTCTTCCTCTCGGCAACAAGCCAGAAAAGAAGACAGCCGGCGATCGACCGAACCGTCGGAAACCGCGATGCGCAGACACCCCTTCAGGCCAGACGCGATGGTCCTGGCGTTCTCCTTCGCATTCTCCAGAACGGTGAACAACCGGCGGACATCCTGCAAAAATGCCGCGCCGGCTGGTGTCAGCTGAGTTCCACGACGATCACGATCAAAAAGGGTCACGCCCAGATCATCTTCCAGCTCCTTGATTGTTCTCGACAGCGGCGGTTGCTCGATATGCAGACGTTCGGCTGCGCGGGTGAAATGTAGTTCTTCGGCCAGGGCAAGAAAGCACTTGAGGTGTCGTAGCTCCATGTGGGCAATGTTCCGATCGATCGTTGCATCTTCAAACTTCAGGCTCCGTGACTGCCGCGACAGCGGTGCGTGAATGAATGGGCGATGTGCGCGGTATGCACACTGCCGTCAGTACCTCACGGTCCAACCATGCGTATCGAACCTCCACGCAGGCTCCACCTCGCCACGATCCACACCAGTCCTCAGTCAATCGCAGTACGAGTGCCTTGGCTTGGCAGGAAATGATTTCGGCGGCATGGAAGTCTTTGTATTGGCGCGAGAATGGATAAAGCGCCTTGTAAAGAGCCTCCTTGGCGGAAAACAGAAGCGTCAAAGATCGAGCGCGGCAGGGAATGTTTCGCTCCAGGCAAACCCGTTCGCTTTCACGGCCGACGCTGTGCCATATGTCCTGCGCGACATCGGCATCGATCAACGTCTCCACATCGATGCCCAAGGCATGGAATCTGGAGGCTGGCGCCGCCATGGCGACGGCCACCGACGCGCAATGACTGATGCTGCCGAGGATCCCAGGGGGCCAGATGGGAAGTCGATCTTGCGCGGGCAATGGAAACTCGGCATCGACCCCCATCTCCGATAACGAATGGAAGGCACAAAGCCGCCCTGCAAGGAATTCCCTTCGCCGCTTGTGACTCATGCCCGTCACCATGGACTGCCCCAGCCAACTCGTCGGGGAAAGCCCAAGGACATTCATCGACGTCCGGCCGGTTGGCAGTGCCAGCCCGGACAGTCTGATGTCAGGCGACAATTCCAGAAGATCGGCCAGTCCGGGAATCCATGCCGTCATGCGGCTGTCGGGACAAGGGAATGCGGGAGCAATGTTTCAATGCTCCTTCGAGGAAATCAGGTAGGGGCCGACGGATGTCAGCTTTTCGCAGGTTTCCTCCCACTCGCGCTCTGGCGTCGAATGCGGCACCAGCCCCGCTCCGGCCTGTAGCCAGGCACGGCCTGCATCTCGATACGCAGAACGAAGCACCAGGGCCGCATCCAGCGAACCGTCGCTGTCGGCGATCAGCACGCAGCCGCTGTAAAGCCCCCGCGCGCGGCCCTCATGCCTGTTGATGCTTTCCAGTGCTTCCCTCTTCGGGATACCGGATGCCGTGACAGCGGGAAACAGCTTCTCGAATGCAGTCCAAGCGCTGGCACCAGGGGTTAGAACGCCCTTCACATGCGACGCCAGATGCTGCACGCTGCCGCGCTCCTGGACGGTCATGAACTCGTCCACGACGACAGATTCGGCCTGGCATGCCTGCAGCATTTCCTGGACGGCGAGCTTCACCGAAACCGCATGCTCCGCGATCTCCTTCACATCCGATTCCAGTTCTTTGCGCAACTGCTGATCTTTCTCCGGCGCACCTGTCAATGCGCGGGTTCCAGCCAAAGGCTGAGTCGTTACGTTGCGCTCAGCATCAACGGTCACGACGATCTCAGGGCTGAAGCCATAGGCCTGGAACTCGCCATCTTTCAAAAGGAATGATCGGGCCGGCGTATTGGATTTGCGCCCGGCGTAGTAGCTGGCCACCATATCCACCGCGGACGGAATTTCCACAGCGCGGGAGAGGATGACTTTCTGATACCGACCCTGTCGCATGTCCTGTACCGCCGAAGCCACGATATCGCGGTACTGCACACCCCCCGTAGAGCGCACGTCCAGAGCGATTGGCGAATCGACTCGTGGAAGCCCGTTCCTTTCGGCCGTTTGTACGATCGCCACCAGCCGAGGCATTTCTGCGCTGTCCAGCGTGCGCAGTTGTACAGTTCCAAGTCGAATGCGGATTTCGCTTTTCGGTATGACGATGGTGAGCAAGGGGCCCGAGCTGTACGGATTGTCCAGACCATACGTTAGATAGGCGAACTCGAAATCGGCACGGCCATAAGCACGCCAGTTATCGAACGGGATGTCGGCCAGGGCCTGTTCGATGCTCTCGCTGACAGACGCTGATCGCCACGACCTCCCATCACTGCTGCGAACCGTTCCATCCGCATCCACCGTGATCCGCATGGCGCATTCCAGACCCAATGTCCATTCGCCGTGACGTTCGTACAAGACGTAGTTGCTGGCTTCGTGCCGAATGACTTCGGCTACTTTGACTGCCAACTCGAACGGCGGCGCATCCGTTGTCATCGTCTCCTGCAGGTAACTCGATGGCTCGGCATTCGGAGAAGCTGAGGCACGTTGGAGGGCGACCGCGACCAGGCGTCGCTTGTCGACCTTCTTGGCTGCGGTCAGGGGCCATTCGGAGATGGTTTCGATCTGATCCGGCACCTTGTAGTCGCTCAAACCACCTTCGCGCAGCGCCGTCCTGATGTGCAGAGGATCGATCGTCTGACCGCCTTCCGGCTTGATGAAAACGCAGATGCGTTCGCCCAGCAGTTCGTCTGGAACACCGACCGCGGCGGCGGCATGGACGCCGTGAAGCAAACTGATCGCCTCTTCGATCTCGGCCGCAGAAATTTTTTCGCCGCAGCGGTTGATCTGTTCCTTGATGCGACCTTCCACAATCAGATTGCCATTCGCGTCACGACGTACCAGGTCGCCGGAACGGTAAAAGCCATCCTCGGTGAAACTGGACGCGTTCTGTACTGGTGCCCGGAAGTAGCCACGAATCGTGTACGGACCTCGGGTCAGCAACTGCCCGACTTGACCTTCAGGAACGTCATGGTCGTCCTCATCGACGATTCGAACCTCATCTTCGGGGGACAAGGGGCGCCCCTGGGTCTGGATGATCGTGTCCAGCGGATCGTCCAGGCGCGTGTAGCACAGCAGCCCCTCGGCCATGCCAAAGACCTGCTGCAATTTGCAGCCGATGACATCGACCAGTTGCCGGGCCAATCCCGCCTCCAGACGGGCACCGCCCACCTGTATCAGCTTGAGGCTGGATAGGTCACTGTCCTCCCATTCGCGGCCTTCCACCCACAGCTTGGCCAGCGGCGGCACCAGCGCCACATGCGTCACCTTGTACTTCTCGATCAGCGGCATGGCTTCATCGCAACTGGCAGAGACCGATGTCACGACGGTGCCGCCGCACTGAAAGGTTCCGAGCACACCCGGAGATGCGAGCGTGAAGTTGTGCGCGGCCGGAAGCACCGCCAGGAACACCATCTCCCGATCGAATCCACACAGTCTGGCGGAAGCGGTGAAGTTGTAGAAATAGTCCCCATGGGTGCGGGGAATCAGCTTTGGCGTTCCCGTTGTACCGCCCGAAAGCAGCAGCACGGCGGTGTCGCGCCCATCCTGCTCGGTCCAGGGGCATGCGGAACCCTGGAGTGCAGTCAGGAGCTGGACGTTGCGTGTTTCGTGCTCGACGTCCCCATCCATTACAACCAACCGGAGACTCTCATGCTTGGCCTGCATGCGTTGTGCCAGCGCCAGATAGTCATGTTCGCCAACATCATCGGGAATGAAGTAGGCCGTCGGTTGCGCCAGGGCCATCAATGCATCGATGTCCTGCTCCCGTTGATTGGGCATTGCCATCACGGGGATAACCCCCACACGCAGGAGCGCGAAGAACGAATAGAAGAAGCCGAAGGTGTTGGGCATATGCACCATGGCATGGTCGCCAGCACGCAGGCCCGCAGCGTACAAGCCACTGGCAATGCGCTCGACACGTTCGTGCAACTGCGCGTAGGTCAGGCTTTCGCCCGTCTCATTGATCAGCGCGATTCGGTCGCCGTAGTTGCGTGCCCACTGCGCAAGACAATGCCCAAGAGGCATGAATTTTTCGCATGTGCTCATGCGCGATTCGGAAATGTCGGCTTTCATCACAATCTCCTTCATTTGAAAGCGCACGTCGCTGAGTGCGCGGAATGCGGTTCAAAACGCCGTCTGATGTGCTCCAGAAAGGCTCTCGGGCGACGAGTGACATAAAAGTGTTCGCCAGCGATGGCTACCGGCCCATCGACGTCGGATAGCCAGCATTTCCATGCTTCGACTTCCGATCGCCAGGCCTCCTGGTCTGCGCTGCCGTAGATCAACAACGCCGGCGTTTGCAGTCGCCGGCGTTCCCCCGGTTTCTGGGGGGGATGCCAATAGCTTTCGGTTGCCTTGAAATCCGCCCGCAGCATCGGCATGAACACAGGCCACAATCCCGGCTCGTTCAACAGTTCCTGTGCGTTTCCACCAATGGCGACCAATTGCTCAAGGAATGCGCGATCTTCAAGGTGGCTGATGAGGCGTCGGCCATGCAGGTGCGGCGCATGGCAGCCGGACAGAACCAGGCCGAGCGGCGCCGAGCCGCGCTGTTCCAGCCGGACGCAAACCTCGTAGGCCACCTGGGCGCCCATGCTGTGACCGGCGACCACGAGTTGCTGTTGGGTGATCTGATGCGTGTCGATGGCCATCAGAACCTGATCGGCCAGTTCGTCGATACTTGCCGCGCAGGCCTCGTTCATTCGTTGATCGCGTCCGGGATAGACCGCCAACCAGACCTGCCAGCCACAAGGTCGCAGATCGCGCCAACTGCGGAACGCGTTCGCACTCCCGCCCGCGAAGGGGCACAGCACGAGATGGATATCCTCTGCGCAGGGTTCGCTTGTTGCGCACAACGGCATCAGGTCAGCCATCCATGCCTCCTGCGCTTCCGTGATCCGTCTGCACCTCGTCCCAGGTCACGACTTGGGGTGGCGACAGGCGTCGCTCCTCCGCAGGCGGAACAACGCGCAGGACGTCGAGCCAAAGACGCGCCAGAGCCAACTGGTATGCGGGATCGAAGCCCGTCGGTACGCGCTCGCCGTCCAGAACCTGGCAGAGGGTCTGCAGAACGCCGGCAACGCCAGCCGCGCCATCGACCTCAAAGGCATCCCGCCAGGTGGCGGGCGCATCGTGCAGCACCGCGCAGGTCGGACGCGCATAGACGGCCTCGGCCGGTGCATAGCGATACATCGTGCGTTCCTGGCTGTCGTGCTGCGCGTCGTGGAAATGACCTGTCCACAGCACCGGCCCGTAGCTTGCTTCCAGCGTGAGATAGCCCGCAGGCCACATCAGACTGGCCTGGTGCATCACCAGACTGTGCATGTCGGGATCGGACGGATCGAGAAAGGCTTGCAGGCGCAGTACCGCCCGGCATCCACCCGGCAGCGCCAGGCTCACGGGCACGAAGTGCGCGTCAGCGCCATCCAGCGGATGAACCTGTACTTGGCCGCCATCAGGGATGCCGCAGGCTTGCAGCAGCAGATCCAGCGTCGAATACAACAACTGGCGACTGGTCGTCAGATGCGCCGCGCATGGCATCTCGCCGCCAAGGAGCTGCATGACATGGGTTGCCCGCTCTATCCAGCAACGGCCTGCCGGCACGTGCGGATAGAAGCTGTTGACCCAGTACCGCAGACCACGCTGTTCGGCGAGTTTCTGGAGCCGTTCGACATCATCGGGATGCAAGGGGTGTTCCTGCACCACATGAATGCCACGGTTCAACAGTTCAGCAGCCAGTTGACTGCCTTCGCCCTGGGCTACCGTGGATCGAACCACCACGCAGGCAATGTCGATGTCTTCGGGAAGCTGCTCCAGATGGGTATAGAGCGGAATGCCAAAGTCGTGCGCCAGTTGTTGCGCTCTCCGGCTGCCTCGGGCCAGCAGGCCTGCCAACTGAAGGCCGGGCCGGGACTGAAGGAAAGCATTGAGATACACCTCGCCGAACTTCGCGCCGACGACCACGACGCGCCGGCTCTTGCTGGGATTGGAGCGGATCATTTCGTGGACTCCGCGCAGTTCGTGCTGGAAAGCCACCGCTGAACATCGCCAGCCAGCGCAACGGCGATGTCCGCATCCGCCATGAGTTGCCAGTGCGTGGCCGTCACGGTCAGGGTTTGCGCGTGTGCCTTCCAATCCGCCCATTCGCGCACCGCCGGTGTCCAGTGATCCGGGTGACGGTCTGCCTCGATCCACAGGATGGGAGCCGGAATGGATCGCCCGATGCGGTGCTCCGCCAGCAGGTTCAGCAAACGGAAAATGCGCGTCAGCCACTGCCGCGCGACATCCGTGGGCATTGCCTCGGCGATGACGCCCGCCTGAACTGCACCGACAACGAACGCTTCGATGCGGGCCGACTCGTCCAGTGCCTCCCAGTTTTCTGGCAGGACGATCTGGTGTTCGCCTGCCAGCATCACCATCAGTGCAGACAGGTCCTCGACCGCGAAGTCGGCCCCGTACACCGGGTCTATCAACACCAGGCGAACGGCCTTGCCGCGACCATGCAGCATGCGTGCGACCTCGGCAGCGACTGCGGCCCCGTAAGACCATCCCACCAGAACGTGTGGCTCCCTGCCGAGCTTCGTCCTCATCGCGTGCAGGTAGCCGGAGGCCAGGGCCTGCAGGCTGTCGACTTCAATCTGTTCCGGAGCCTGCAAGCCCCACACCTGGGCATCCAATGCCCCGGCAAACGACATGTACGAAGCCACGCCGCCATCTGAGGCATGAAAGACGAACACGCGTTCGTGCGTATGCCCTTGCGTCAAGGGTACGAGAACATTCTTCATATCCGGTCTCCTGATTCCTTCGAGCGTGGCGCAGAAAGCCGCCAAGGTGCGATGGGCGAACAGCGCTTGCAGGCTGGCGCCCGCAACGCCCATGCGGTTGAGCTGGGCGATGACCCGCGTAGCGATCAGGCTGTCGCCGCCGCTATGGAAGAAGTCGCTTTCCGGACCCACCGGCCTGCCGAGGAAGGCCTGCCATACCTGCGCGACGCTATTGATCAGCGCATCGTCCGGTGCTTCGCGGGCGTTGGACGACATGGCTGCGCCGTCGACCGCTGGCTGCGTGCTCGTCTCGGCTACGGCTACGGCTGCGGCTGCGGTCAGGGCCCGCGCGCCAGCAGGGGCACCGATGGCGAACATCTGCTGAGGCTCGCTTTGCCGCACTTCGACATCCGGCAGCGTCTCGCCAAAATGCCGCACCAGCGACTGCCTGATCGCCTGGCAATCGACGTGGGCGGCGCGTACCAGGCGGGCCACGATCACATGCTGATGGAGGGGGGAGTCCGCGGTTTCCGGCCAGGCCAGTTCGAGCGAGAAGCCGCTGCCTTGCAACGCCTCGCGCCACTGGGCCAGATTCAGCATGGCCCGGTCATCGATGATCCGGTGATCCTGGTAGTTGCCCAGCCCTTCGATGAAGCCCACGCTGGCCATCTGCAACAGGCTGTCCCGGTGAGTGGCCTCGATCAGCACCAGACGGGCGCCTGGCTTCATCAGGCTGCCGATACGGCGCAGCGACCGTACGACGTGGCTGGCGTCGTGCATGACCTGTGCGGCAACCACGAGGTCATGGCTTTCGGCCGGGTACGTCGCGTAGTCGACCGGCTGGTTGATGTCGAAAATGCCGTAGGTCAGTTCGCCGCGCCCAGTGAATCGCTTGCGTGCTTCATCCAGGAAGAACGTCGAGACATCGGTGAAGTGATAGGTGTCCAGGCGGTGGCCAAGTGCTTCCAGCACGGTGCCCGTGGTGGCTCCGGTGCCGGCACCAACCTCCATGACGCGCAGGCGGCGCTCCGGCCGGAACGACTGTCCCAGCCTCCGCACGATATGCGCCACGTTGCGGATCACGCATTGCGCAGCCGGGTTCTGCGCATAAAGTGCTCGCGTGATCGCGTAGTCATCGGCAAAGAACAGTTCCAGGGCCGAGCAAGTGCCTTGCAGCAATTGCGCATGCCGCTCCACGCTGCGATCCAGGTAGTGAGCCAGCGTGTCGCCCCAGGCGCTGGGTGGCATGGCTGGCGGGGCCGGCATGTCATTCAAGGGCCGCAGGCACACGAAGTTCCCATCGTCCTGGCTCAGCCAGCCCGCCGTCGTCAGCGCCCGAAGCCATTGGCGCACGATGCGCTCGAACTGCGGCAGCACTTGCAGGCGTCGGTAGATGGCCTCCAGTGTCACCGCCTGGCGTTCCTGCACGAACAGGCCATGGTTCGCCAGGGTGCTGGCAATACCGTGCAGCGCACGGGTTTCCAGCGCCTGCCACACCGCATCGAAGTGGCTCTGCTCGGCTGGCTCCAGGCCTGCCAATTCCGGCAGAACCCCCAGATCAGGCTCCGTGAAACCGGCCGGGTCGTAGCTGCGAGGTTTCGCCACCACCTTGACCAGCAGATTGCCGCCAACGCCATCGTGCTCGGCATCGGCCTGAAAGACGCCCTCCTGCCGGAGTGCGACGGCCTCGATTTCTCTCGGATCGACACGGCTTTCGGCCGCGAACCACGTGTGGCGCGCGAAAGGCAAAGGCTCAGCTTGCCCCTCGGCGTGTTTCCATATTCCGGGCTGCTGCATACGCTGGGGAGCGCTCGCCACCGCCTTCAATACGGCATGAAAATCCCTGAACATGGCCTGTGCGGCGCCTTCGGCCAACACCTCGTCCATGCAGTACCAACTGAACACCAGTTCCCCGTCGATCTCCATCACCTGGTGATCCAGCCACACCTGTGGGGTCTGCGTGAACACATGCACGGGGTCGCCCAGCAGGCTGGTCATGGCCTGATCGATGTCCAGCCCATCCAGCGTCATGCCCAGCATGCTCGTGAATACCACCGGCATCAGCGGTTGATGCGATTGCCCACGAATGCGGCCTACCTCCCGCAGCAGTTCGACGCCGTTCACCTGGCTGTGTGCCAGGTGCTGACGCAAGCGCCGCTGGGTTTGCTCGATGCGCTCGCGCAGGGTGCGGGATTCATCGCTCAGATCGAAATCGACCAGCAGCACCGAGGTGAAGTCGCCAATCAACTGGCTCATCTGCGGGTGCACGGGACGCCGATTGAAGAAGGTGAGGTTCAGGGTGAAGCTCGGCCAGCGTGCCCAGCGCTCCAGCGTCACGGCGAACAGCGTCATCAACGCAGCCGAAGGGGTCACCCCCCAGGATCGCCATTCCTCCTTCAAGTCCGTCCAGCTCTGGCGATCCAGAGTCGCCTGGTAGGTCGTGAAACTGGGTTGGTGGCCATCCGGATCGCCATCGGACAGCGGCAAGCTCGGCGCAGGCGGAAGTTCAGCCAGCAAGTCCTGCCAGTAGCACCAGGACCTGAGCCAATCCTCGGTCTGGCGACGTGCCTGTTCGCCGAGCACGTAGTCGCGGAAGGTGATCTGCAACGGCTCCGGACTGCCACCCCGGTAGAAGGCCGCCAAGTCGTCCATCATGACCTTGAAGCTCTGCACGTCGAACAGCAGCAGATCCAGGTTCATGTGCAGCCGGTAGCGTTCGCCGTCCAGCTCCGACGCGATCAGTTCGAACAGCGGCCAACGCTCTGCCGGCAGGACACGGTAGGACAGCTCTTGCCGGGTTTGTGCCAGCGTCCGTTCCTGTTCGTCGGCGGAAAGCGCGGACAGGTTGCGGCGCTCGATGCGGTACTCGGGGACATGTTCCAGAATCCGCTGCTGGCCATCGTCGCCAATCACCATGCGGAGCATGTCGTGACGCTGTATCAGCGCATTCCAGGCCTGCTCAAGACGCTCCAGGTCGAACTGGTCATGGCGCAGGTCCCACTCGAACAGCACATGGCAGGCCACGCCGCCGTAGTCGATCAGGCTGGTGCGTCCCAACCAGTACGCATGCTGGATCGGCGTCAGCGGGAATGGCTGGAAGCGACCGGCCGCATCGTGATGCAGCAGCGTCGGTTGCGGCGGCCCCTCGGTGGCTTGCGCCGCTTGCCTGGCGATCAATCGGCTCAGGCCTGCGATCGTCATCTCCCGATAGGCTTGTTCGGCGTCGATGCGTACCCCCAGGCGGCGCTGGATGGTGCTGCTCAGTTCCAGGAACAACAGCGAATCCAGCCCCAGTTGCACCAGATCGCGTTTGGCCGAGAGCCGCGATGGGTCGTCCAGCCTCAGTTGAGCCGCAATCTGCGCTGCCAACCACTGCGCCACCGCGCCGGCATCTGCCAGTTGGTCCGCCAGCAGGTCCGGAGCCTGCGCTTGCGCGGCCTTGGCGGGCTTGCCTGCCACCGGCACCGCAGGCTGCCGCGCCGTCTCGCGCAGGAGGCCCAGCAACTGCTTGCGGCCATCATCCAGATGCTCGGGCAACACCCGCATCGCCAGGCGGTAGGGCGCCCCGCGCGACAGTGCCTGCTCCAGATGCCATAGGCCTTCGGCATCGCTCAGTACCCCCATGCCGTCCTGCGCGAGAGCTGCCTGTAATGCTTCGTCGGCCGCACGTCCGGTTTCGCCCCAGGCGCCCCAGCCGATGGCGATCACCTTGACCGGGCTTTCATCACCCCAGGCGGCGGCTTCATACGCCAGGCCATCCAGATAGGCGCTCGCCAAGGCATGGCCGGCCTGTCCCGCACTGCCCAGGGCGGCGGCGGCCGATGAGTACAGCAGCAGGTAGGGCCTGCCACCGGCCCGGCTCAGTCTCTCGTACAGATGCCGCGCCGCGTGAGCCTTGACCGCCAGCACGGGCGCAAGGCGACGGGCATCCCAGGACGAGATCGGTCCATCGTCGAGCACGCCTGCGGCATGCACGATACCGGCCAGCCCGCCGTCAGCCGCCAGGCGATCCAGCGCACGATCGAGATCGGCCAGATCGGCAACGTCGCAGACCACGCACGTCGCCAAGACCGCATAGCGCTGTCGCAGCCTGGCGATGAAGTCAGCGGCGTCCTCCTGCTGCCGATGCGCAAGCAATGCGATTCGACCTGCGCCGCGACTGGCCAGCCATTCAGCCGTCAATCGACCCAGGCCGCCCAACCCGCCCGTCACCACGTGCCAGCCGTCACTTCGCAAGCTGTGTTCATTCAGCGCGGGAGCGGCAAAACGGTGCGGCTGTAGTCGCGGCGCCCATGCATGGCCTGCGCGCACGGCCACCCACTGTCCGGATTTCTCCGCCGCATGCAGGCCAACGACCAGATCCTGCCAAGGCGCGTCCACTGCGAGATCGACCGTCAGGATGGAACGCGTGGCCGCTGCTGGGGCAGCAAACTCGACCGACGCGGTGCGTGCCAGCCCCCAGACAGCATGATGAGCCGCACTGACGTTCTCGTCGCCGGCCATCGGCCATGCCGCCCGCGTGACCACCACAATGCGGCTGCCATCCTGGCCCGAGGCTTCTTGAATTGCACCGAGCACGGTTTCGGCAACGCCATCCAGGCCGGCGTGTTCCGGAAGCAGCACCAGCATGTCCCCGGCATCCTCATCCAGGGTGACGCCCACCTGAGCCAGTTCGGACACCAGGCCGGCGTCCATTTCCCCGAACACTCGCAGCCGCCTGCCGACGACGGCATCCGTCGCCCGGCCAAGCGGGTCCCAGCACCAGTCGTAGTGCGTGTCTGGCGTTGCGGAGAGCTTCGGCAGGCCGTCTTCGTCACCACCGGGGGACGCCAGTGGGCTCTGCCAGAGGCCATTCGGCCCAAGCAGCGTCAGGTCGATGCTCGGCGGCTGATTCAGCCGGGCCTGCCATTGCAGGCGAACCAGTCCCAACCAGTCCGGTGCCCGTGGTGGAACAGCGATCGCGGGCACATGCCTGCCATCGCCGTGGCGACGGGCCATTTCACGACTGGCCTCGCCAACTCGGTCAAGCCATTGACTGTCCTGCCCAGCGCAGTCGGACCAATCCGCCAGATAGCTGCCGTCGTTGGCGAGCGCCTGGCCCAATACGCCAGAGCCAAGCCGCATCGGCGCGGACTGCGCAGCGGACGCGCCGGGTGCCGTCGCCAGCACGATGTGCTCGCTCATGCCGGACGTGGCGGCGCCGTCGTCCGGGAGCCATTCGACGGTGGCGAAGCCGGCAGCAAGACATTGATCGCGCCAGTGCGCCGTGCTCAGGAACAGTTCGCCGCCACGGGCCTGCTCATCATGCAACGGCAGAACCAGCGGCCCGAACACGAAATCGAACAGGCGCATGGGCCGGGTGATCTCGCGCATCAGCAAACGGCCACCCGGCTTGAGCAAGGGCAGCAGGTTCGCCAGCGCATCCCCCACGTGCTGCGTGGCGTGAATGACGTTGGCAGCCACGATCAGGTCGAAATCGCCTGCCGCGAACCCTTGGGCCTCGGCACTTTGCTGAAGATCGAACTCCCGGTACTCGACGAAGCCGTAGTCGGCGAACTTCTGCTCGGCGCGGCGGGTGAAAATCGGCGAGATGTCCGTGAACACATAGTGCACGTCCGGCTGGCTGGACAGCGCCGGCAGTACCCACGCAGTGGTGCCGCCCGTGCCGCCACCCACCTCCAGCACCCGGTATGGCGGCAGCGGTTCGCCGGGTTCGCCGCGGCTGCGCACCAGATCGGCGACCACACCCGCAGCGATCTGATTGAAATAGCGCCCGAAGCTGAAATCCTGATACAGAACTTCCACGCCGCTGGAGGCACCCTCCGGGAAGATCACGGCGACGGGTTCGATCGCACCGCTCATCATCTCGTACAGGCTGTCGCCCGCGCGCTGCACGGTTTCCGCGATGACGTCCAGGCCCTCGCAGTAGCTTTTCAGTTCGGCGAGCAGTTGCGCATGCGCTGCATGCGGCGCGGCAACCCGCGTGCAGTAGCGCTCGTCCTGTTGTTGCAGGTAGCCGTCTTCGGTGCAGGCGTTGAGCAGCCGTACCAGCAATTGGCGATGTCGGGGCAGAAGCCGTCCATCGCGCAGGATATCCAGTGCCGTCACGCCCAGGTCGATGCGCTCACCCACGCAGCGGCGCAGCAACCGGTCGACATAGATGGCATGCAGTTTGACCACGCATCCATACAGGGCCTCCAGGCGCGGCAAATCCAGCTCGCGTGCTTCGCGCGTCACGACATTGCGCGCAGTCGGCAGTTGCGTGCCGTGCGACAACTGAGGCGCCGCGTTCGCCGCTGCGGCTGCGGTTGCTTCACGCCAGTAGCGATGGTGTTCAAAGGGATACAGCGGGGCATGGCATTTACGTCCCGAGCCACGCAGCAACTGCGGCCAGGGCAGATCGACGCCCGCGACGAACAGTTGCATCAGGGCCTGGCGCAGCGGTTGCCGTGCGGACTGGTTGCGGCGGGCGCTGGCGATCCAGTGGGCGCCATCGCCCATCTCCCGCTGCCCGATACCGGCCAAGGGCGCATCCGGCCCCATTTCCAGGAACAGGCCCGCACCGTCGTCGATGGCCTTGCGCAGGCATTGGACGAAGCGCACCGGGTTGCGCATGTGCCGCGGCCAGAAGTCCGGCTGATTCAGTAGTGCGGCATCCACCAGCTCGCCAGTCAGGCCGGAGATCAGCGCGATGTCGCCCTGTCTTGCCTGCAGCGCGCCCGCAGCCTGCCGGAACTCCGGCAGGATCGGGTCGAGCATCCGCGAATGTGCCGCGCCCGTGACCGCCAGCGGATTGCTGCGCACGCCCATGCCTTCGAGTTCGGCGGCCAGTTTGCCGATCAGGTCGCGTTCGCCGGAGAAGACCAGGTGACGCTCACCGTTGCAGGCCGCAAGGTCGAGGCCCAGCCGCACGGCAACCGGCATGACTTGCGCCTCGTCGGCAAAGACCGAAAGCATGGCGCCACCGCGGCAGCGATCCATCAGTGCGCCACGCCGCCGCACCAGCGGCATGACCTGCTCGTGGCTGTAATAGCCGGCCACGACCGCCGCCGCGAACTCACCGACCGAATGACCCAGCACCATGTCCGGCGCCATCCCCAAGGCCTGCCAATGCGCAGCCATCGCCAGTTCGAAGGCGACGATGGCGGGCTGTGCGTACTCCATGCGCTGGAGCAAATCGCTGTCCGGCTCCACCAGCGCCGTTCGCAATTGCTCGGCGAAAGCACTATCCAGGGTCTGGAACGCCGCCAAGCAGCGATCCAGGCCTTGGGCAAAGGCGGGGGAGGAGTGGTACCAGTCGCGTGCCATGCCGGGCCACTGCGACCCCTGGCCGGTGAAAAGCCATGCCCGTTTGCCTGCTTCGCCTTGGCCGGCCTGGATAAGAATGTCGTCCTCGCCCTGGGCGAAGGCGTTCAAGGCATCCACCGTCTCACCGCATACGGGCACGGCCAGCCGCCAAGGCATGTCGAGCAAGCGGCCCGTCAGCGCCGTATGGGCCACGTCTGCGACAGGCTGGGTTTGCAATGCCTGTGCATAGGCACCGGCCAGGCGCCGCAACGCGCCTTCGTTGTTCGCGCTCAGCAGCAGCACGTCCTCATCAGCGCCATGGGGCTGCCCATTCTCGGGCTGATGCACCGAACGCAGGGCCTGCGGCAAGGACGCCACGACCATATGGCAGTTGGTGCCGCCGATCCCGAAGGACGAGACGCCTGCGATGCGAACCGGCGCCTCCCAGGGCTGGGCCTCGCGCGGCACGTAGAAAGGACCGTCTTCCAGGTGCAAGGCCGGATTGGCCTGCTGGAAGTTCACGCATGGCGGGATCGCGCCGCGCTCGACCGCCAGCACCGCCTTGAGGAAGCTGGCGATGCCGGCAGCCGTATCCAGGTGTCCCATGTTGCTCTTGACCGAGCCCAGCGCGCAGGCGGGCCCTTGGCCGGCGGGATGGAATACACCCTGCAGCGCCTGCAGTTCGATCGAATCGCCCAGTGGAGTGGCCGTCCCGTGGGCC
>NZ_WTVM01000079.1 GCF_012910885.1 Azoarcus taiwanensis
CGGCAGCCTCGAGAAGATCCTGGTCAAGGCGCTCGTCGGCGGCGCTATCAGCCAGGCCGCCACCGGTGACTTCGCCTCCGGGGCGCTTGCGGCTGGGGCCAATGAGGCCTTGGTCGAGCACCTTGCCAAGCTGGTCGACTACGATCCCGCGTTGCTTGCCAGCGCCTCGCAACTCGTGGGTATCGTCGCGGCCGGCCTCACCGGGCAGGACGCGCAGATCGCCGCCAACATCGGTCTGCATGCCACCGAATACAACCGCCGCCTGCATCTGAGCGAGCGACAGCTCGCTCAGGAACTGGCCGCACGCAGCAACGGACGCTGGAGCGTCGAGCAGATCGAAGATGCTTTGCGCTGGAGCGACAGTGCCGAAACAGCGGAAAGCTATTTTGACGGCGTCGTCGTCAGGCTCGACCCTTACACCTCACCTTACGATGTGAGGGATAATGCCTACGACATCGTGAGCAACGGATTCGTCGTCCAGCGGCTCGACCAGATCCCGCTGCCCGACTCGGAATTGATGGCTTTCATTCAACAACACACAGGCGACACCTATTCCTGGCGTCCGGGGGTTTTCCCGGGCGAGCCGGCCGATCCACATGCGGGAATGGCCTGGACGAGCAGCGGCTATGTGCCGATCCGCAGCGCCGACGCCACCGATTCGCTCAGCTACCAGTGGTTCTACGCCGACGGACAGGCCTTCCGCCTGCCGGTCGCTCACTGCCCCTCGGTATAAGAGACAGGCACCAACAGCACGCCGATTGCGTGGGGAAGCACCCAGCCGGGGGATCAGGCGGTGTTGGCGGCTTATGCTCGTGCAGCGAATGCGGATACTCTTGATGCGACATCGAAAGTCACAACGACCGCTTTATTTGTGACCCCCGCTGGGCCGACCGCGAAACTGCTGGAAGCGATCACAGTTGGTACCACACTGGCTGCGGGGCACGAACGAGAGAACATGCCTGGGGCAGTTACGGATATCGCGGGAGGAACAGCGACGCAGTGGTTTCTTCAGACTCAAGTGGGCCTACCGCAAGCAGTTGCCACACGCGCCGCTGCACTATTCAGTCTAATAGATGGGCCAGCTAGGATTGTCAACGATTCACGCAATTTCTTACTATCCTCAGGGGATAGCGAATGATGTCAAGACTGCAACTCCTCATCTACCCCAGCAGGTATCTCTCAAGGGTCGTCAGAGTCATGATCATTGCTGCAATGGCCGCGCTGGTGTTGGTCGATGTATTGCATCGTTACAGCACTGGCTTCGACGGACACGCTTTGTACGGGGCGGCGCTCGCTCAGTCAATTGCCATATGGGGAATCTACGCGTTATTGTTCGACACTAGCTTGCCTGGGCTTGGAGGGCAGTTTGAACCAAATAGTGAGGCATCCCAAGCTGTACGCTTCTTTGCCGGTGGCCCCACTTTCTTGGTGACATACTCTGCCTTCTTCTTTGCATTCAGATAGGAAATCGCGGAAGACATTAGACCGCAACCACAACTCGTCGCAACAGTCGCGACAAATTGTGGAGGGGATCAATGAGGTCGGAGTCATTGATCCTCCGCGCCACCACCATCCACACCCCGGGCGATGCACAGCTTGCCGCCCAGGGCGACATCGTGCTCGAGGCCGCCTACGACACCTATTCGCTTGACGCTCGCAGCTACCGTAAGTCCAGCGGCCTCTTCTCCAGCAACAAGCGCACCAGCCGGGAAATCGCCGAGCGCGCCACACCCACCGGCGTCGACATCCAGGCCGGCAACATCGACATCGCGGCAGGGGGCGATCTCTCCGCGACCGCAGCCCGTCTGATCAGCCACGCAGACACCACCCTGAGTGCCGGCGGCGAGCTTGAGCTACTCGCCGCACTGAATACCGACGCCTACAGCTTTGAACGCAACCGCAGCGGCGACTTCGGCCGGCGCAGCCAGCGAAGTGCGCTGGATCACAGCATCGAGCATGTCGGCACCACCATAGCGGCCGGTGGCGACATCGCCATAGACTCGGGCTCGAACCAGACCTGGCAGGCGGCCAGCCTGTCCGCCGACGGCGCCATCGACATCCGCGCGGGTGGGGCGATCGACTTCGAGGGCGTCAAGGACTTCGAGCAGCACGCCCGACACAAGAGCTCCTCCGACTGGGCCTGGCGCAAGGCCAAGGGTGAGGGTTACAGCCAGGAGACGCTGCGCCTGACCGAGATCGCCGCCACCTCGGGGCTGGTGATCGAGGCAGCCGAGCGCATTCGCATCGATGTGCCACGCGTCACCGCCGAGTCGGTGGCCAACACCATCGCGCGCCTGGCCGCTGCCGAACCCCAGCTCGCGTGGCTGGCCGACCTGCATGCAAGCGGCGACATCGACTGGCGCCAGGTCCGAGAGCACCACGATCGCTTCAAGTACAGCGATTCGGGCATGGGGCCGGGCCTTGCACTGGCCGTGGCGATCGTCACCACCGTCGCCACCGGCGGCTGGGGCAACGCCATCGCCGCTCACGTCGGCACGACCTATGGCCCCGCCGCCGGCTACGCCGCCCACCAGGGCGCACGCGCGGTGCTCTCGGCCTCCGTCGATACCGCACTGCACGGCGGCAGCCTCGAAGACCGCCTGGCCGCCGCACTCACCCAACAAGCCATCCACGTCGTCTCGGCCACCGCCTTCAATCAGGTCGGTAACCTCGGCCTTGCCGACGGCAGCCTCGAGAAGATCCTGGTCAAGGCGCTCGTCGGCGGCGCTATCAGCCAGGCCGCCACCGGTGACTTCGCCTCCGGGGCGCTTGCGGCGGGGGCGAATGAGGCCTTGGTGACGCAGCTCGCCCAACTCAGCGGCAACGACCCCACTCTGCTCGTGCTCGCCTCCCGCCTGGTCGGCACCGTCTCGGCCGCGCTCTCCGGCGGAGACCCCGCGCAGGCTGCCGATATTGCTGGGTATGGGACGCAGTACAATTATCTAAACCATGTCCGCCCGAGCCTGCTGGCGCTCTCCGAGAAGGAGCGGTTCGAGGCGGCCGCCGTGGCCTGCGAGGCAGGCGACTCTTCCGCATGTCGTACGAGGAACGAACTGGTGCTGCTGTCACAAGAGCGCGATCAGGCTATTGCTCAAGCCTGCCTCACCGATCGAACTCTGTGCAATACGCTCACACGGGAAGCACGCGAAATGGGTAATGTCGTGTATCGCGATGCCGGATTCGTCTGGGCCAACAGCCCGGATCCGACCTTCGCGCTTAACTTGGCGACGATGGGTCCTTCGCAGCCGAATCCGGCTCTTGCCGAAAGCTGGCACTATCGGCAGGCGCAGGATCTGAGCGACGGGCTGTTGATCACCGGCACCTCTACGACGGTCGGCCTACTCGGGCGTGGCGGCGCGCTCGGCGGCGCTGCGCTGGCGGGCGGGTTTGACGCCGCCGGCCAGCTCTTTCGCATCATTAACGATTCGCAGGACGAATACCGCTTCATGCAAACGCTCTTTGCCATGGGCACCGGCTACGCGCTGGTGCCGCTCGCTCCGCGGTTGGGGCCACCACTAATCGGCAATACCGTGATCGGTGGGACCATCGGCGGAGCCAATACCGGCTTGAACAATTGGTGGTATGGAGAGGATGAGAGCATTCGAAACGGGGTGTTCATGGGTGCTGGGTTGGGTGCATTGGGAACGACTTTAGGTGGTGTAGCCCGACACTCGACGACCATCATCGCTCCTGCACGGGTAGGCGGGCAACCCCTCGATCGATCATCGCCGGCCCTCCTTCAGAACCTTGGCATACGTAATCCTTGGCCCGACTATGTGGGTATAGCGGTGGAAGAGTCCATCTCCAACATCGACTCCTTCGTCGACTTGAATCCAAGCAAAGCGGGAGACAGACCATGAAACAGAAGAATCCATGGCGTGTCGACCTCCGTCTTGACGAAGCCGGACGTCAACTCTGCGGCCCCGGAAAGATCTTTGACCAACGCTCGTACTGGGGCAACGTCAGGGCCATAATGTTTGGCTTGGCTGCCATCTACATTGGCTGGCACGCCTACGACATACTCGCGTGGTGGGACAACCTTTGGGGCGCCACCCCCAAGATCAACCCCGGCAAACAGGCCACAGCGCAATTCTGGTCAGTCATCATGGGTGGCGGGATCGTCCTGATCAGCATCGCCTGCATGATCATGATCCCAATCAACCGCCGCCGCGCCGCCAAGAGCACCAAGGGCCAGTGGTACGACGACCCGGCGCTGACCCGTGAGGCGCTGCACGGGACGCCGGACGAGCCGGTCGACCGCAAGGCAGGCGCAACTGGAGACACTGATCGCACACGGCGCGAGGAGAAGTCTTCGTGAGCGCGCCGGCTGCGATTGTCGGGAGCACGGACGAACTCCGCCTGCAAAAGGCCTTGAGCGCCATCCGCAGTGCGTGAGTCGCCGGTTTAGTGAAGGTGGCGCTAAGCGCGTCCATGCTCCAGGAGCTGGCGAGGTTGGGCTAGGCCCCGCCGCACTAGGACGCTGCGAGTCAAGGCCTGATTCCCGATTCCAGGGCCCGTGCTGGCTCAAGGGCTCACGGTTATCGTAATTCTTTCGCTGATGATGGGCGGGTCGTGCGGGATGTGGTTGTGGTCGCCAACGAGCAGCTGCAGCGTGTGAGTGCCCGCCGGTAGCTCGAGCATGGTCTCCGTTTGCCCGCCGCCGAAGTGGCGGACCTGGTCTGTCGCTGGCAGCGGTGCATCCATCGGGGGGAATTCGCTCACGTTGACCAGAATGTGGTGATGGCCTGTGTTGGGCAGATCCGCCCCAGCCGGCGCCACGCCCAGGTTACGCAAGCCCATGACGACCCTCACCGGACCGGTGATCGTCGCGCCGTCAGCGGGTTCGATGAAGTAGACGCTCGCGTTTTCTGGTGCGGGCGTGCGAGGCACCTGGGCAAACGCGGCAACCGGGAACAATGCCATCGCCAACAGCGCCACCCCGACTCGGATCAAAGACGAACCCGGGTAATCAATGGTCCTCATGATTTGCCTCCAGTTTGGTTTTGACGTCGGCAGCATTTGCAAGCACCCCGGCTCTTGCCAGCCTGTCATTGCCAGGACGGGATTCTGCAATCCGGTCATTATCCGACTTATTTAGTCGGCTATCTGAACCATAGTCAAGGGAGAGACACGGGTCAACATTGACTCGTCACTGCGGGAAATCGCGCGGGATAAGGGTCGAATCATCTCTTTCCGCGAATCCTGTCGAATGAACTCCGTCGCTGCTGAGATCGAGGCAGGAAAGACCTCGGGCTTTGATCTTCATCGCACCCTAAACGACGTTTGCAGCTCACTTCTCGGTGTCTTGGCTAAATGTTATAGACATACTGCGCTAGGAATCTGTATGCGTTTGCGTTATGCTGTTGGGGTTTTTCGCCTGACCGGAAAACGTGAAAGGCGCTCCACCGCTGCGCACCCAAGACGGGCAATCCACTCCACCGAAAGGAAACACACTTCAGCATGAAGTCCATCGCCGTAGCAAAACCGCGGGTGAGTACAGTTCGGTGCTCCGGACTCAACCCAAAGAAGGCCTTCGTCTGCGCCACGCTCTTCGGATCACTGCTTCTCGCCGGCTGTGCGACCGAGGGATCTCGTACCCTGGAAGTCGCGCAGGTTGCAGCCACGACCACCCAGTACACCGCCGCCCGCAGTCCAATTTCCGTCGGCAAATTCGACAATCGCTCGAGCCACATGCGCGGACTGTTCTCGGACGGCACCGATCGGCTCGGCAGTCAGGCCAAGACGATTCTCATGACTCACCTTCACCAGACCGGACGCTTCACCGTGCTGGATCGCGAAAACATGTCGGAGATCAAACAGGAGGCAACGCTGGCCGGCGCCACGCAGAGACTCCAGGGGGCGACTTACGTCCTCACCGGCGACGTGACCGAATTTGGCCGCAAGGAGGTCGGTGACAGACAACTGTTCGGCATTCTCGGGCGCGGAAAGTCTCAGGTCGCCTACGCCAAGGTGAGCCTTAACGTGATCGACGTCGAGACTTCGGCGGTCATTTTCGCTTCTCAAGGTGCGGGCGAATACACCCTCGACACCAGGGAGATCGTCGGTTTCGGGGGCACGGCCAGCTACGACTCGACCTTGAACGGGAAGGTTCTGGACCTCGCAATCCGCGAGGCGGTCGACGGCCTCGTCGCTGGCATTCAGTCCGGCGCCTGGCAGCCATGACACGCACTGGCCTTTCCGGAGACCTTTCCATGCATTCATGTGCATCCAGAATCTCGCGAGCTCTGCTTGTGTCGAGCGCGGCGCTCCTGAGCGCATGCGCTACAGCCCCAGACCCCCTCTACTACTGGGGCGACTACCAGTCTCAGGTTTATGGTCACTTGACGGGTCAAAAAGGGCCGACAGAGCAAATCACAAGGCTGGAGGCCGGGATCGAGAAAGCCCGATCTGTTGGAAAGCCGCTTCCACCCGGTTACTTCGCCCATCTTGCGATTCTTTATGCAGAGCAGGCAGACACCGCTCAGATGCTCAAGTACTTCGAGACAGAGAGGCAAGCGTATCCAGAGGGCGCGGCATACATCGACTTTCTCTTGAGCTCCAAGACCGAGCGGACCGACCAGCAACTCACACAACGACGATGAAATCATTCCTCTCAAAAGCACTGGCTGTGTCCCTGCTGGTTCTGCTGGCCACTGGTTGTGCAACCACGCAGCCGGCATTCGACTACACCGCGTTCAAGGAAAGTCGTCCAGCCTCGATCCTGGTGCTGCCACCGCTCAACCAATCTCCTGATGTGCTTGCGACCGACAGCGTTTTCTCTCAGGTGACGCTACCGCTGGCCGAGGCCGGCTATTACGTGTTTCCGGTCACCCTCGTCCATGAGACCTTCCGGCAGAACGGGCTCTCACATCCAGCCGACATACACGAAGTCGAACTGAGCAAGCTGAAGGATATTTTCGGTGCCGACGCCGCCCTCTACATCACCATCGGTCAATACGGCACCACTTATGCGGTGATTGCGAGTGAAAGCCGCGTATCTGCGGGCGCGCGACTCGTGGATCTGCGCACCGGCGATGTGCTTTGGCAAGGCAGCGCGACCGCGTCGAGTGCAGAAGGTCGCAACACGAGTGGAGGTTTGGTGGGGATGCTCGTGTCGGCAGTGGTGCACCAGATCATAGAAAGCTCGACCAACCGGGCCCATCCGATCGCAGGTATCACAAGCAATCGGCTACTCGCCGCAGGCCGGCCCGACGGCATTCTGTATGGCCCCAAGTCACCAAGATACCTTACGGACTGAAACCTGCAGACCGCGTTCTGCAAACCGTTCCAGGTCGCTCGAGCACCCGTTTCCCTTCAACCGAGGCATTCAAGAGACGATGAAACCACTGAAGTCGATAATCGCCGTAGCAGCCTTCTTCCCGGCAGTCGCTTTCGCCAACGATTTCTCAGGCTTTCACGCGAGCGCCTTCCTCGGCGCCGCGAAAGCCAGCGACGAGGCTACGGGATACTGGCAAGGCACTTCCGATCGGAGCGGATTCACGCATAGCACGAACCCCACTGGTGGCCTGCTCGGATTCGCAGTCGGGTACAACCACGCGCTGACCGACCGACTGCTCGTCGGTGCCGAGGTCGATCTCGAAGCCCGCGGGAGCCAGCGCGACCGCTCTTTCCAGAAGTACAAGGGCGTCACCGAAACGGACTACTCCGTGCGCTCGCAGCTACGTGCAGCCGCCTCTCTGCGGGCGCGCCTCGGCTATCTGGTCACGGATCGCACCCTCGTCTATGTTACAGCCGGGTATGCCGCAGCTCATGTAAAGCGCACCTTTATCGACGAAGAAATGCCGCCCATCGAGAGAGAGTCGCGCACCAGATGGCAGGATGGCTGGACGGCCGGCATTGGAGGTCAGTATCTCGTCCGGCAAAACCTTTCCGCTGGAATCGAATATCGCTACAGCGACTTCGGCACCGACAAGGTGCGCTCCAGGCTCTGGTTAGAAGACTACAAACAGAAGCTCAGGGACCAGTCCGTCCGGGTCAGCCTGACCTACCATTACTGACAACTCAATTGACGACGCGGCGGGATCAACCCGCCGCTTTCGTCTTCTCCCCATAAAGAAAGCTACACCCCGTTGACCAGCGGCAGGAACCCGGGCCCGACCTTGTCGGTATCCGTTGAGTCCTCACTCATCGCACTGAGCCGGAAGCGCGAGCGGCACACAGAGGTCACAGCATTTGCCCCCACAAGGCATGAACGCCCGGTGTCGGGGCGCCACGCCGGCGCCAATGAATGTGACCCCTGGCCGGCCGTCGCGCTATGCTTCATCCCTTTCGGACTCTTCGCTACGGCACACACAATGACTCACGATTCCAATGCTCCTCGCCGCTCAGCTGCAGAGCAGGCGCGGCTCGAGGCGGTGGTGCGGGATGTATTCGAGCATCGCATCACCTTCAACGAATTGCTCGGCTTCAAGGTGACTTCGTTCGACCCCGAGGCCACTCAGATCCAGTTCGCAATGCGCCCGGACCTGGTGGGGCACTACCACTACGGGCGGCTGCACGGTGGGGTGATCTCCAGCGCGCTCGATACCGTGGGCGGCCTGGTGGTCTTGCTCGGGATTGCCGAAAAATACAACGGCGAGAGCACCGATCAGGTGGCGCACCGCTTCGGGCGCATCGGCACGATCGACTTGCGGGTCGACTACCTGCACCAGGGTATTGGCGAAGTTTTCACCGCCACCGGCCGCATGAGCCGCCTGGGCGGGCGGATCGCGTCAGTGCAGATGTCGCTGGAGAACGAAGACGGCGTGTTGATCGCTACCGGGAGTGCAGCCTACGTGGTGAGTTGATTCTAACCGGGGTTCGCGTTTGTTGATTCAAGGGCCTTCTGCCAGCGCCAGAGGGTGGCGCGGCTGACGCCGAGAAATTCCGCAGCACGAGCGCGATTGCCGTTCGCCCTGCGCAGCGCGGCCTCGATGCGGACCGACAGTCCGTCGGGATCATCGGGCGCACTGAGGCCGCCTTCCGGGAGGATTTCGGGGCAGTCTTGGGTGAGACCGTCGAGATCGATTTCGTTTTCGTTCTCAAACTGTAGGAGATAGACGGCGATACGCTCGGCGATGTTCTCCAGCTCACGCACATTGCCGGGCCAGGCATAGGCGAGCAGATGGGGCGCGAGGACCTCCAGTGCCGGTTCCGCGCGGAGCGTGGATCCGAGACGGCGCAGGCCTCTCGTGACCATGCCATGCATCAGTGGCGGGATGTCGCTCTTTCGATCACGCAGGGGCGGGATCGAAAGACGCAAGGTATTGATCCGATAGTACAAGTCCTGCCGGAAACGCCGCCCGGCGATCATCTCCTGCAGAGGTTGATGTGTCGCAACGATGATGCGTACGTCTATGGGCACCGCGGCGGTACCGCCGAGCCGGGTGACCTCACGCTCCTGCAGGACGCGCAGCAGCCGCGTCTGCAGAGGCAGCGGCATGTCACCGATCTCGTCGAGGAACAGAGTGCCGCGATGAGCGGCCTCAAGCAAACCACGCTTGCCGCCACGACGCGAACCGGTAAAGGCCCCTTCTTCGTATCCGAAGAGTTCGCTTTCCAGCAGTGACTCGGGAAAGGCCGCGCAGTTCAGGGCCACGAAGGGCTCGCCCGAACGCGGGCTTTCCGCGTGGATCGCCTGCGCGAACAACTCCTTGCCGACGCCGCTTTCGCCGGTCAGCAACACAGTCAGATCGGTTCGCGCGAAACGTCGCGCGGTCTTGATCGCGCGGAGGAAAGCCGGACTCGAACCGTGAATGTCCTCGAATCGATAGCGTCCGCGCGTCTGGCGCGTGCGCTGGTGGATACGCAGACTGGTGTCGGCCTCCTGGATGAGCCGCGTGTCGTACAGGGTGATGGTCGCACCGACGGTCTCGCCATGCTCGCGGATGGGTGCGCGCGTCACTACCCAGTCGTGCGACATCAGGTTGCGCACCGTGGCGCGCTCTTCCTCGCCGGTCTCGAGCGTGCGCCGAAGCGACAGCTCCGGCACCAGGGCGTCGAGCGAGGTTCCGACCAGCGCCTCACGCTCCCGGCCAAGCGCCTTCTGCATAGGCGGGTTGACAGCAATGATCCGGTGATCGCGATCAACCGCCAGCATGGCGTCCTGCAGCGTTCGAAGCACGCCGTTGAGTTGCTCGTACCGCCCTGCCTCCAACCGCGCCGCCCGTGCCAGGTCGATCGCATGCTCGATACCGCGTCGCACGCTGTCCAGCGAATACACCAGCAATCCTTGCAGCCCGTTCTGTTCCGCCAGTTCGACCACCAGACTCGAGCCGATGATGACTTCGAAACCGTCACGCCGAAGCGCATCGAAGTGGCGCTGTGCATCCTCTGCACCGCGATAGGCGTACTGCGCCACCTCCATGCGAAGCAGCCCCTTCACTGCATCCAGCCGCGGATCGATCTGCCCATAGGTCACGATGCCCACACGGTCGGTCATCCGGCGCGCCCGAATCATCGCCTCGAGCACATCGAAACCTTCGACCTCGATGGTCGCAACTGGCGCATCGAGCCTCTGGCGCAGGATGCTTGCATTGGCGCCGGCGCTCAGAAAGGCATCTACCTCGCCTTGGGCAATACGCTTGCTAGCAATCGCGACCGCATCGTCGAAAGCCCCCTCGGCCACTTCGACCCTCGCACGGTCGACGTAGTCAGCCAGCACCGGCCGTACAAGACGGGTCAGTTGCCGATACCCGAGAAAGCACACCCGGGGCAGCCCGTCCGCGCGCCGCATGGTCGTCGCTTGATCGCTCACTGTTTCACCGAACACCTTGGACGTTGCACAATCGTATCATGCAACTCCATAAGCAGAGATCAAACTCCTCGGACGCTGGCGACAGTGGGGATTCCGAACTACTCATGCGCTGGCACGATACCTGCTGAGTCCAGGGCGGCAGCACCGCAAGCTCGAAGCAAGACACCCGGCGCGCATGCGCCGCTCACAAGAACGATATTCGGAGACAAGTCATGACTCGCTGGAAGAACAGGAGCACCTCGTTTTTCGCCAAGACGATTCGCGGGCTCGCAGCAGCCGCGCTGATCGCAGTCGGTTCCGCGACCCTCCCGAACGCCACCCCCGCCGCTCATGCCGTGGAGGTTACCGTGACCCACTGGGGCGTACTGATGTATGGCGCCCCCTACGCGGTCGCAATCGAAAAGGGGTTCTACCGGGACGCCGGCATAGACGTGACCGGCGTGCTCACCTCCAAAGGGGGCGGCACGACGATGCGCAACGTGATGGCGGCCGGCATGCCCTACGGCGAAGTGTCGCTCGCGGCTGTAGTCGCGGCCATCAATCAGGGCATCGACCTAAAGATCGTCCACACCGGCGTGCAGACCGTGGGCGAGATCCTGTGGGTCACGATGCCGGATTCCCCGGTCCGGACCGCCGCCGACCTCAACGGTCAAAAGGTTGCCTTCACCAGCCCGAAGTCGGTCACCGACATGCTGCTCACCATGGTCACCGACAAGCACGGCGTGAGCGTCGACGCGGTCGCAGCCGGTGGTATCGGAGCCGGCCTGACCATGGTCGAGCAGGGCGCGGTGGTCGCCGCGCCGGTCATGGACCCGGTATGGGCGCGCTTCCAGGACCGCTTCCGCCCGGTGTTCATGGTGCAGGACGAGCTTCCGCAGATGACGCAAACGGTCGGCGTCACGACGGCCGAGTTCGCGCGCTCCAATCCGGACACCCTGCGCGCGCTGATCGCCGCCCGCAAGCGCGGTGTCGCCTTCGTCTACGAGAACCCGGAAGAAACCGCCGACATCGTGGCCAAGCACTATGAGATGGACCGCGATCTTGCCCTGCGCGCGATCAACAACCTGATCGAACTCAGCTACTGGGGCAGCGGCGAGTTCAATCTCGAAGCCATGGACAACATGATTGGCGGTCTTCGGATCATCGGCGAGGTCGAAGGCACGGTCGACTGGAACCGCTTCGTCGATGCGTCCTTCCTCGACTGAAACCCATCTGGCGGAGACACGAGATGAGCGGATCGGTCGTCGATATGGCAGCCGCCCAGCGCGGCCGCGGCTTTGCCCGCGAGCCGAAGCCGGGCGGTGACATGGCCGAAGTGCATGCCGAGCTAACCGGCGTGAAACGGGTCTACCCGGGCGCCGACGGGGGCAGCGTACATGCCCTCGGTCCAGTGGATCTCAAGCTCGCGCGCGGGGAGTTCTACTCCGTCGTCGGCCCTTCGGGTTGCGGCAAGTCGACACTGCTCGACGTGCTCGCCGGCCTGTCGGCACCGACCGAGGGCAGCATCCTCTTCGAAGGGCGCGAGGTGGCGGGCAGGGTTCCGCCCGGCATCGGCGTGGTGTTTCAGGAGGATGCCTCCTTCCCGTGGCTGACCGTACAGGACAATATCGCTTTCGGCCTTCGACGGGCAGGGACCGATGCCGCCGAGGTGGACCGGCGGGTCTCGTACGCAATCGGCTTCATGGGGCTCAAGGATTTCCGCAAGGCCTACCCCGCGCAGCTTTCCGGCGGCATGCGACAGCGGGTGTGCATCGCCCGCACGCTGGTGATGCAGCCGCGGCTCATCCTGCTCGACGAACCCTTCGGCGCGCTGGACGCCCAGACCCGCCTGCTGATGGGCGACGAACTGCTCAAGCTGTGGCGTGAGACCGGCGCCACGGTGATGCTCATCACCCATGCGCTGGACGAAGCCGCGATGCTCTCCGACCGCATCGGTGTGATGTCCGCCCGGCCTGGGCGGCTGATCGCCGACATCCGCACCGAATGGCCGCGCGAGCGCGACTCGCGGATCGCCGCCGAGGAATCCTTCGGCGCGATCACCAGCCGGCTGTGGGGCCTGCTGCGGGACGAAACCGTGAAAGCCGCCGGCATGAGCGGGAGTAGCCGATGAAGCGGGCGACCTGGATACGCACGCTGGTGGTGATCGGCTTCGTGCTTCTGCTCGAGGGCTTGTGTCGCTGGGGCGTAATCGGGCGTATGACGATGATCCCTCCCAGCGAGATGGCGGACCAGCTCTGGAAACTGCTGCAATCCGGACGTTACAACGGCCACATCTTCGAAACGCTCGGCAACGTCGCGGTGGCTTTCGTAAGCGCCGTGGTCGGGGGGTTCGTCATTGGCTCCATCCTGCATTCGCTGCCCCGGGCGCGCCGCGCCATCGACCCCTTTCTCGCTACCTACTACGCCATTCCGTTTTTCGCCTTCTATCCGCTGCTGGTGGTCATCTTCGGGCTCAACGCCGCACCGATCATCCTCATCGGTTTCCTGTTCGGCGTCGTCGCAATGATCATCAACACCATGAACGGGCTGGACCGCATCCCCCGGGTGCTGATCAAGACGGCGCGGGTCAACGGCCTCGGCCCCCTGCGCACCGCGTGGCTGATCAAACTCCCCAGCGCTGCGCCGCAGCTCTTCACCGGCATCAAGCTCGCGATCGCCTACTCCTTCATCGGCGTCATCGCGGCCGAATTCATCATGTCCACGTCGGGTCTGGGCTATTCCATCGCCTACGCCTTCAACAACTTCGACAACCGCACCATGTACGCCCTGATGCTGTTCATCATCACCCTGGTGACCATCGTCAATGCCTTCTTCCACGTGTGGGAGCGCCGCATCATGGCGCGCAGGGGGCAGTGATGAGACAGTTCTTCGACAGCCTCGTCTTCGCCGCGGTACTGGTCGCCATCTGGCAGGGCCTGCACTGGTTCGCCGGCGACATCGCAATCGCCTCGCCCGGGGTCACCGCCGAGCGTGCGATGGTCCTGCTGGGCAGCCCGTCATTCTGGGGGCACTTCCGCGAAACCTTCTCCGCGCTGGGCTACGCCCTGGCCATCGCCGTACTCGGCGGCATGACCATCGGCCTCGTGCTCGGCCTGCACCGGCTCTCAGGCGAGGTGGCCGAGCCGATTCTGGTGTCGCTCTACTCCCTGCCCAAGATCACGCTCTACCCGCTGATCCTGCTGATCTTCGGCCTCGGGATGTCGGCCAAGGTCGCCTTTGGCGCCATCCACGGCATCATCCCGGTCGCGATCTTCACCATGGGCGCGGTCAAGACCATCGCCCCGGTCTATTTCAAGACCGCCCGCGTACTTCAGCTTTCGCGCCGGCAATTGGTCGCCACCGTGGTCATCCCCGCCGCGATTCCCGAGCTGGTGTCCGGCCTCAGGGTCGGCTTCTCGCTGACGCTGCTCGGCGTGCTCATCGGCGAGATGTTCGCCTCGCAGCGCGGCCTCGGTTTCCTGGTAATGAACGCGATCGGCACGCTCGACGTCCCGACGATGATGGCCGTCGTGCTGTTGCTCGCCCTGGTCGCGGTGATGATCAGCGCCGGCCTGCTCTACCTCGACCGGCGCCTGCACCATCGCGTCGCCTGACGAACCGAGCGACACCTCCAACCCCAGAGACACAGTCATGACCCTCAACACTCTCAAGGCACGCCTCGCGCAGCCGGGGCTGATATGCGCCCCGGGCATCTTCGACGGCATCTCCGCCCGCATCGCCGACGCGATGGGCTTCGACGCGCTGTACATGACCGGCTACGGCACGGTCGCCTCCCATCTCGGTCTGCCCGACGCCGGACTGGCGACCTATTCCGACATGGTCAATCGTGTCGCTACCTTCGCCGACATTTGCAGGACGCCGATCATCGCCGACGGCGACACCGGCTACGGCGGCCTGCTGAACGTGGACCACGCGGTGCGCGGCTACGAGAAAGCCGGCGCCGCGGCGATCCAGATCGAAGACCAGGAATTCCCCAAGAAATGCGGCCACACGCCGGGCCGCCGGGTCATCCCGATGGAAGACATGGTGCGCAAGATCAAGGTCGCGGTCGAAGCCCGCGAATCGTCGGACTTTCTGATCATCGCCCGCACCGATGCGCGCACCACCCTCGGGCTGGACGAGGCCTTGCGCCGTGGCGAAGCGTTCGCCCGCGCGGGCGCGGACATCATCTTCGTCGAATCACCTGAATCCGAGGAAGAAATGGCGCGCATATGCGCCACCATCGACAAGCCACTGATCGCCAACCTGGTCGAAGGCGGGCGCACGCCGATTCTGCCGCGCGCGACGCTGGAAGAACTGGGCTACCGCATTGCCATCTTCCCAGGCTCGGGATTTCTCGCCGCCGGCACCGCGCTACAGGCCATCTACCGAACCATTCTCGAGGAAGGCTCGACCGCCGGCCACGAGGAATCCCTCTACCCCTTCGACGCGTTCTCCCGCCTCATGGGCTTCGAACGCGTCTGGGACTTCGACAAGCGCAACGCGGCCTGAAGCGCGCATCGCTGGGAGGTCACGCGGCACCGCGCCTCGCCGCCTCCGCAATCATCCGCTGCGCCCTGAGCAGCACCGGGCGGTCGACCATCTTGCCGTCGACCGCGACCGCCGCGCCGTCGGCGGCACCGGCGGCTTCGACCACTCGGTAAGCCCAGGCGAGCTCTTCGTCGCTCGGGGCGAAGGCGCGGTTGACGGTCGCGATCTGGTCCGGGTGAATGCACAGCTTGCCGCCGAAGCCCATGCGCCGGGCGCGTTGGGTGTCGGCCTGAAGGCGGTCGAGGTCGCGTATGGCGGTGGTGACACCATCGATGGGCGGCTGGACGCCGGCCAGCCGCGAGGCGAGCACCAGCTTGGAGCGGAAGAAGGCGAGTTCCTCGTCTTCGCCGTCGATACCGAGGTCGAGCTGAAAGTCGATGGTGCCGAACATCAGGCGCAGCACCCGGGGTTGCGCGGCCAAGGTTTCGGCGCGGGCGACGCCGAAGCCGGTTTCGACCAGCGGCAGCAGCACCGCAGCGGGCGGAAGGCGCACCGCGACCCGGGCGAGTATGTCGGCGGCTTCGGCCTTGGGCAACACCACGCCGGCCACGCCCGGGTTTCCGACCAGTTCGAGATCGTCCGCAAACCATTCGGTGTCGGCCGCGTTGATGCGCAAGTACACCGGCCGATCCGGCGACAGCCACGCGGCGACCGCTTCGCGCGCGGCGTCCTTGTCCGCCGGGGCGACCGCGTCTTCCAGGTCGAGGATCACCGCGTCCGCTCCGCTCGCCAGCGCTTTCTCGAAACGCTCCGGCCGGTTGCCCGGCACGAACAGCCAGGAGCGCGCCACCGCGCCCGCTTCGGCGACCACCCCGCTCATGGCAACAGGGCCCCGACGCGCGTGCAGCCGGTCAGCGACCACACGGTGTCGAAAATCTGCCGCATCTCGGCCTCGGTCGCGCCATCGCGATACAGACCAAGACGCATCGCCTTGTCCTCGAGCTCCGGCCGCGACAAGGTGTTGCCCGGGTCGCCCTTGGGTTCGTCCACCCGGCCATCGAACGTGCGCCCGTCGGTGGTGGTGACCGTGACCTTGCCGATCCAGCGCGCGGGGTAGGCGCTGTCGACCTCGTGGTCGATCAGCATGCTCACCTTGTCTCGCACTGCGGCCACGCGCGGGTCCAGGAAGGACTCGTCGAACTCCGCGAGCCCGGCACGACCGAACACCGCGATCAGGCCCAGCACAGTGCCCATCGAGAACTTGGCCTGGTGCACCGTGGCCGGCACGGTGACCGCACCGAGCACATCGATCGCACCCTGATGCACGCGGGTGACCACCTGGGCAATGTCGTCCGCGACGAGCTTGTTGTCCCGCATCACCGCGAGCAAGGCGTCGGCCGCCGGGTGGGTGTGGCGGCACGAGGCGTGGAACTTGAATGAGGTTTCGGCCAGCGCCCAGCGGCTGCCGAGGCGGTCGACCAGCTTCGACGGATCTGCGTCGCGCGACATGCCGGCCGCCATGCCCTGCTTGCCTTCGAGGATGCGCTGCGCCCCGGTCATGCCTTCCTTTGCAAGCCAGGCCGCGAGCAGCCCGTCGGAGGCCGCCTTGGCGGTGTGCAGTTGCTTGGAATCGGCCGCATCGCGCAGGAACTCCCACAATCCGGCGGCCTGGGTGCCGGCCGAGCCAAAGGCGTGCAGCATCTGCGACGCATCCAGCCCGAGCAGGCGACCGACCGCCGCGGCCGACGCGACGGTGCCGGCGGTACCGGTGGTGTGAAACACTGTGTAGTGCGAGCGCCCGAGGAATTCGCCGACCCGAATGCCGACCTCGTAGCCCGCCACCGCGGCAGTCAGCAGCTCGCGCCCGGAAGCGCCGATGGCCTGCGCCATAGCAAGCACCGGCGGAAACACCACCGCCGCCGGGTGGAACACCGAGCCGTTATGCACGTCGTCCTGCTCGGCGAAGTGCGAGGCCGCACCATTGACCATGGCGGCGAAGTAAGGCGAGGTGCGCTCGCGCGAGATCAGCACTTCGGCCTCGCCGCCGGCGGTGCCGCCCATCGCGCGGGCGAACTTGGCGATGCTCTCCACCGCCCGCGCGCCCTTGCCGGCCAGCGCCGAGCCGATCCAGTCCAGATACAGATCCTCCGCGCGGCGCAGCACCGGCTCGGGGATGTCTTCATAACGCAGGTTGGCGGCGAAGGCGGCCAGCGTGCTGCTCGGGTGATTGTCCATATTCATTCTCAGAAGGAGCGCGGCAGTCCGAGCAGATGCTCGGCCACGTAGGAATAGATCAGGTTGGTCGAGATCGGCGCGACCTGGTACAGCCGGGTCTCGCGGAACTTGCGCTCGACGTCGTATTCGTTGGCGAAGCCGAAGCCGCCGTGGGTCTGCAGACACACGTTGGCCGCCTCCCACGAGGCCTTGGCGGCGAGGTACTTGGCCATGTTGGCCTCGGCGCCGCAGGGTTTGTGGGCGTCGAACAGCTCACAGGCGCGGAAGCGCATCAGGTTGGCCGCCTCGACCTCGATGAAGGCGTCCGCAATCGGAAACTGCACGCCCTGGTTCTTGCCGATGGGGCGGTCGAACACCACGCGCTCGTTGGCGTATTTCACCGCACGGTCGACGAACCAGTAGCCGTCGCCGATGCACTCGGCCGCGATCAGCGTGCGCTCGGCATTGAGTCCGTCGAGGATGTACTTGAAGCCCCTGCCTTCCTCGCCGATCAGGTTCTCCTCGGGGATCTCGAGGTTGTCGAAGAAGAGTTCGTTGGTCTCGTGGTTGACCATGTTCGGAATCGGCCGCACCTCCATGCCCTTGCCGATGGCCTCGCGCAGATCGACGATGAAGATCGACATGCCTTCGGACTTCTTCTTCACCTCGGCCAGCGGCGTGGTGCGCGCGAGCAGCACCATCAGGTCGGAGTGCTGCACCCGCGAGATCCACACCTTCTGGCCGTTGACCACGTAGCGGCCGTCCTTCTTGACCGCGGTGGTCTTGATCTTGGTGGTGTCGGTGCCGGTGGTCGGCTCGGTCACGCCCATGGACTGAATGCGCAGCCGGCCGGCGGCGATCTCGGGCAGGTACTTCTGCTTCTGCTCCGGGCTGCCGTGGCGCAGCACCGTGCCCATGTTGTACATCTGGCCATGCACCGCGCCGGCGTTGGCGCCGCAGCGGTTGATCTCTTCCATGATCACCGAGGCCTCGGCCAGCCCCAGACCGGAACCGCCGTACTCCTCGGGAATCATCGCCGACAGCCACCCGGCCGCCATCAACGCGTCGACGAAGGCTTCCGGGTAGCCGCGCTGCTCGTCGATCTTGCGGAAGTATTCGTCCGGAAATTCGGCACACAGGCTGCGCACCGCGTCGCGGATTTCCTGATAGGGGTCGTCGTGTTTGTCCATTTGCGTGGATCCTGTTTGGTGTCGGGTGGGTTTTGTGGGGAAC
>NZ_WTVM01000007.1 GCF_012910885.1 Azoarcus taiwanensis
GTCAATTGGCGCCAATTGATTTGGGATTCATTGCCACCAAGTCGTCGCCTACGGAGCGCCGTTGCAGTCCTTCAGCTCAGTGGTTGCCGCCCAGACGAGCTACAGAAAGGCGTCGTCGTGCGCTTTGAGCCGGCTGTTGAAGGCTATCCGATCGGACTCGAGCTCACCATCCTTGGCGCCAAGGTTGGTCGCATTCGAGACTCCAAAGGGATCGAGCACGATCGCGGCCAGGAACGGAGATCCATCCTGGTTTCACTCGACTCACCAGCAGCGCAGCATCTGCTCGACGAATTCGACTGCGCGATGAAGTCTGGCGCTGAGTACTTGCACGTCAGCTATCACAGAAAGTCGCTGAGCAATCGACTGAGCGAAGTAAGCCGAGTCGTCTTTCCGCGGCGTCGGGAACACATTTCAGCGTACTGCTATCGTCATCAGATCACGAGTGATCACAAAGCCGCTGGCGTTGCACGAGAAACCATCGCCGCAATGCTTGGCCAGCTTTCGGATTATTCGCAGGGCTCGTACGGGCGGCCTCGAAATGGGCGCTCGGCTACGCAACCGCTCGTTCTCGGAGCCTTCGCAACTAACCCAGTGAAGCGCTCAAAGAAGACAGACCGCTTACAACACTTCAAGAAACCGAAGAAGACGCCGGCTCCGTAGTCTCAGTTTCGTTCTACCCCGTGCGCCCTTTCCGCGAAGCGGTCACAAAGGGCGCACGGGCGTCAGGTTCAGAATCAGTCAAACTCGGCGTTCTTGAACCTCAACACACCGCAGTTTTCCCGCACCGCACGCTGCAACCCATCGTCGAATCCTGAGTCAGTCTCGGCATCGATCTCGATGGAAATCCGCACCTTCACGCCTGGTTTGGCGGTGAAGTTCAACACGACCTCATCCACGATCTCGGCAAACTGCTTCTTCGCCATAACCGGATCGAGATCGATCGTGCCGAAGAAATGCGTTCGCTTTGCCCCGTCCTGCGGTGGTGTTGTGACCACCGGGCCGGCGCCACGTCCAGAGTCTTCGGCCTTCGTATCACTGCGCCCGCCGCCAGTCGGATAAACAACAGTTCCGCCACCTGATCCTGGTTGCTGAACGGCTTCTCGCGCACGCTGCTCCTCTTCTGCATACGCGGTAGCCGCAACCGGCTCGAGCAGAATCAACGACGTATCCAGGATCGGTGTCGTGCGCCTGCCGAAACTGAACCCAAGGTAACGATCGCCTTCCTTGCCCTGCGCGAATCCAAAAAAGTCCCGACTCTCCGCACCCGCTGCCAGCGTATTGTGGAACACCCCGTCGTCGCGCAAGCGCGGCAAGTACAGTTGCTGGCAAGTTTGCTGCCACACGTTTAACGCATTGGCCTCAGTGTTACCGTCCTTCCAGAACCAGGTCTTCAGCAGATTGTGCAGGTGGATGGGCGCCCACTCGGTGATCAGCAGCTCGTTCTCGCGCAGCACCCGCTCGATCTCTTGAGTGAGGTTCTGCGCCCCTGTATTGATCTGGAACGGCTCCCACTGCAGTTCCGACAAACCCTTACCGCGCTCGGCAAACTGCGCCGGAGCCAGCAACCAGCGGTATGTTTCCTTCACCATCCCGCGCAGGGCCTCGTTGGCGTCATCCAGGCTGCGGCTGGCCTGGCGGGCCTGGTATTGGTCAAGGTTGAGCTTCAGGTCCTTGATGTCGGCGACAATCGATTGCCAAGCCAGTACGGAGCGCACTTGGTCCTTCAAGCGGCTCACGCTGTCCGCATCCGGGGCCAGGAAGATCAACCGGTTCTGCTTGAAGCGTGGCTGCTCGCCACGTTGCTTGAGGATTTCGGTGGCGTTGCGGATCGCCGACTGATCCCCGCTGCGGCTGTAGCCGGCTGTCGGCGGCAGCACGACCAGGCGCAGTGCCCAGTCGTCAGGAATGTCGGCACTGGCGGTGAACACATGCACGCCACCGAACACGCCTTGCGCCAGGGTTCGCTGCACACGGTCGCGCACCGCCGGAATCACATCGTCCTTGTCCTGAAAGCGCCGCTTGCGGTCTTCCATCTCGCGGCGCAGGTTCGGACGCGTGTCGAACCAGAAGCGGTTATTGCCGGAGTTGAGATAGTGCAAACGGTCGTTCAAGCGACGCAGCGCATCCTTGAACACCCCCAATTGCTGCCCTGGTTGCGCGACACCCAGTAGCACCCGCTCCAGTTCGATGCCACGCACCATCTGGCTCGCCGTGGTCGGTGCGCTGCCCAGGAATATGGTCCGTGCGGTACGGCGGCACGCCTGCACGCTGCCCAGGCGGGTATCCAAGCTTTCCAGATCCGTCGTCTCCGCCCGCTCGCCGTCGATGTCGCGCTCCAGCACCGGATCCCAACCCTGCGGCAGGTAGTAGATCGACTCGTTGCGAGTGTCGGCGTCGTACAGCGGCAGGCTCCCCGGCATGATCAGCAGGTCGGAATTGTTGTCCTTCCACAGCCGGTGAATGATCTTCGCCATCAGCTTCAGCACGCCGCGGGTACGCTGGAAGTTGTCGAGCGAAGACCAGTCTTCGTACAGCCGCACGAAGACCTCGGGATGGATCGGATAGGCATGCATCAGGCGCTCGAAGTAGCGCGCCTCTTGAGTTTCATGCGGCAAGTCCGCGGCGTTGGCGATGTAGTAGTCGGCATACGCGCGGCACACTGCCTCCGCACCGAGCTTGTCGTTGATGTCGGAGAACAGACGGCGGCGCACGATTTCGAAGGCTTCTTCGGACGACACCGGCTTCCACAGCGCCTGCACCCGCCCGAAGTAATGCGACAGCGTCGCCAGCGCCTTCACCCCGCGCTGGCTGCCGGCTTCCTTGTCGGACTCGGGCAGCGAGGCCAGCAATACCGCCGTCGGCACCGCCTTCAGCGCCTCGGTCAGCGCCTGAATAAAGCTCAAATTGGAATCGAATGAGCCGCCGGACAGCGTCTTGCCTTCCTCGAACTGGCGGATATACGCGACCAGCTCGTCGATCAGAATCACGCAGGGTGCAAAGCGTCCGAGCAGGTCCGCCAGCACGCCCTTGCCCGGTGAGGTGCCGGACTCGTCCGCCTCGCGCACCATCTCGTAGCCTTCGGCACCCCCCAACTGCCACGCCAGCTCACCCCAGATCGTCCGCACCGCCTGCCCGTCGCGCTGAATCGGCTGGTTGGGCGACAAGCGAATGCCATCGAGCACCGCGATGCGCGCCCGCGGCATCTCCACGACGCCAGCCGCATTCAGTATCGATGGAATCCCCGGCATGTTCGACGCCGTCACTTCGCCTTTGGCCAAGTGGTACACCGCCAACATCGTGTGCGTCTTGCCGCCGCCAAAGGCGGTCTGCAGCTGAATGACCGGATCGCCGCCACGCCCACTCAGACGCCGAACCACTGAATCCAGCAGCAGGCGCATGCCTTCCGTAATGAACGTGCGCTGGAAGAACAGCGACGGATCCTGATACTCGGCGGTCGCCGTACCCAGATGCACGCGAGACAGATCAGCCGCAAACTCGGCCTGCTGGAAGGTGCCCTTGAGCACGTCCTCGTGCGGAACGGCGATCTCACGCCACGGTTTCAAACTCATCCCTTTCATCTCCCATGAAGCAGCCGAAACTCAGAGCTTCGGCAACTTCGATACCGCGATCATTCGATGTTCAAAATGGGTTATGCCCCACTCACCTGAAGATTCCCGACCTCGTAGGCGGCTCGACCTCCACCGCCCGCGAAAGCTTCAGGGCCATCGACCGTTTCCGGCAACTCATGCGCCGCGCCGCCAATCGCCACGGCCAGCTGCGGATAAACGGGTTCCAGATCCGGACTATCGTCAAGAATCCAGCTCGGCAGCGGATTGACCACCTTGCGCCCAATCCGCTTTCCACGCACTTCCACCCAGCCCTCAGCCAGTGCGCGCATCATCGGCAGGCTTGCGCCGCCACCAGTGAGGATCACCGTGAGGTCGGTCTTGGTCAGGTAGTTGATCCAGGTGTCGTGCAACCCCTCCAGCACGCCCCGGAAACCTTGATCGACACGCTCGGAAAACTCCCTGACCGGCCGCGACGCCATGAAGTCATCCAACTCAATCTTACCGAGCGTACCGTCGCTAAGCACATACTGGACCGAGGTGTCGGCAAACAAGCGCTCCTTCAACCCACGAATTCGACGGCTCAGATCGGCTGCCACAAGTCGGCCGTGAGGCTCGGTCAGGTCGACACCCTGGGCATCCAGGATGAACTTCTTCAGCATCATGTCAATCCGATCGCCTGCCTGCATCAGGGCCTTGATCGATCCCGGCACCTGAAACACACGCGTGATCTCGCGCTGCTCATCCTCGCGAAGCAGGAAGAGTCCGAAATCGGTCGTACCCGCGCCTACGTCGATCACCATGAAAGGAAGGCGCTTGTCCTCGCCGTCGACGAGCGCACCGGCCGCCACGGCCACGGGCTCGGGCACACCGTCGGCGATCAGATACTCCGGTCGCCGGTCCAAGGCGCGCACCTGATCGACAGCATCTTTAACTTCAGCCACATCCAGGCCGCCCTCCCACCGACCGTGAAACGTGTCGGCAAGAATCTGGGCCTCGGCCATCCAGTGACGCATCAAACGGTCCGCCCACGACTTCTGCGCCGATGACGGCCAGCACGGATGCGCAAACCGCCGACGCACATAACGAGAGAGTGGGCCTTTCGTGTCTTCCACCGACCAGGTCTGGACCTGCGACACCGCCAGATCGGTCAAGTACGCGAGATAGATCCGGATCAGATCGCCTTCGGTCAGCTTGACCTGGGTCGGATTCATTTCGGCGCGCAACGGGTATGCGTCAAGATTTCCGTCAGAGCGCTGACTCAGCCAACTCTTGATCGAATCCAATCGAGCCCGGTTGGAGTCAGAAAGCTCCTGACTCGCATCCACAGCCTCGAAACCGAATAGCACCTTGCCGCCATCAGTGATGAAAACCGACGACGGCACTGCATAGCCTTCACCTCCGGCTTGAGCACCCAGTTCGAGCTCAAACGGCTGACCATCGTCCGATTGCGCAAACGCCTTGGACATGGCCGTCCCAAAGTCCAGGCAAAGCAGCACATCGGGGTCGTCAGGCGTGCTCCTGTCCAACGCATCCGTGACCAGTGCGACCTGCGGCTGAGGCGTTTCCGGCAACTCTGGAACAGGCGCCTCCTCCTGAGGAGTTGGCGCGGAAACGGTTGCACCCCCGGCAAGAGGCGGCGGACTTGGCGGCATGGGAGTCGGTGTCTCAGGGGGTTTCGGGGTTGGTCCGGCAGCCCTGCCGCGCAGCAGACCCAAGGCGACCCCCAGCGCCTCACGCTCTGCAGACGAAATTGTGCCGATGGCATTGCGATCGATACGCTCGATCAAGCTCTCCAGCAGAAACCTGGCAATCTCCGGATTCACCTGCCCCCTCCCCAACTTCGTTCTGAGTTATTCGACCAATCCCTTCAACACCACGTCGCCCGCCGTTCCATCCTTGCGTATGCGCACCACAGCAGGTTGGCGGATGACAACCTTCTGGCGCGCCACCTCACCCACCGCCTGAAAATACTTCGGCGCAAAATCGACCTCCTGCCCAACCTCCCCGTACAACGCAAGGCTTCGCTGCTGGGCAACCTGGTCCATCTGCAACAGCAACCCTTCGAAACGCTGGAAGCAATCCTGCGTAACGCTCACCAGGCTCTGCTCGTAGATATCGAGCACCGAGATCACCGGTTCCTTCACGCCCGCAACCGCCTGCCGGGCTTCCCTGGCTGCATTCAGCGCCAGTCCGATTGCCACATCCGCCTCGCGCGCCGCCACCTCCAGCGCGGTACTGCTGGCCTCACGCTTGGCGATAACGCGGCCATGGATGAGCCATTGCCGGGTGTCCTCATCCAGCTCCGGATGCCGTTCCGCAATCTCCTTCGCGATCGCGCGCGCCCGCAGTGGATAGTTGCACAGCATGTCGAGCTGCTCCAAGAGACCTTGGTCACGCACGCCTTGCCGACCCAGCAGAATCAGCGCCTCCCTCACATCCTTGACCAACAATGACAGGGCGCCCTGAAGCACGTCCGGCCAGGTACTGCCGCCCAGCATCTGCCGGCAGTAGGCCACCGCCTGGAAAACCGCCGGATCGGTCGCCACCGAAAAGCGCGACCGCACGATCTCGTGTGTCAGCAACACCACCTCTTCCGCCAGTTCATGCTGAACCTTCTCTTCCTTCGGCCGGCCAACCGCCCGCAGCGGCAAGCTCACCAGCGCATGCAGCGCCTTACCCAACTCATCGCCCGCTTCCAGCTCGGATGTCGGAATCAATGCACGCAGGGCTGACAGCGTCCGCGCTTGCCGGCGGCCGATGGAATCGCCCGGCTTCTCGGTTTCGGGTCTAACTCCGGCCATTGCCTGCGCCACACGCCCAAGCAGCTCAGCCAGCGTTTCACTGCGCGCCAGCAAGGCAGCAATCAACTCCTCGCGAGCCTTTTCACCGGTCTCCTCGTATGCAATCGCATCCGCAAGATACCCAGCCAACCAGGCACCGTCCGCCAGCGCCAAGGCACGTGCAACGTTCAGCCGATCATCAGCCTCCTTCAGCAACTGCAATGGCGGAAAATCCTCGCCCATTGCGGGCGCCAGCCACAGCTGCAGATTCGGCTGCAGACGCTTCACCATCTGCGCGGCATGAACCACGCAGGCAATTGCCAGCAGACGGGTTTCCGGTTCTACCGTGGGGTCAACCGCCACCTGCGTCAGCTGCGCCAACCCCGCCTTGAAACGCGCGTCATCCGCCTGTTTGGGAATCAGCTTCTCCCGCATCAAGGCTCTTAGGGCTTTCTGCTTGTGCACGACAGGGCTATCGGACGCAAAGACGTCGAAGGCAGCGTCGCCGCTGATCGCATCAGTCATATCCGCCTGAGTCATACCACCACCCCCCCTG
Organism: Azoarcus taiwanensis; assembly: GCF_012910885.1. Taxonomy (GTDB): domain Bacteria; phylum Pseudomonadota; class Gammaproteobacteria; order Burkholderiales; family Rhodocyclaceae; genus Azoarcus_F; species Azoarcus_F taiwanensis. Next base: position 6,906 of record NZ_WTVM01000007.1, read on the forward strand.
CCAGCTGCCTCAGAAAGCAACAGACTCCTCGTACTGCACTGCTCACGCCAGCACCTCTTGGTCCTTGCGCAGCATGTAGGCGAACTTATCCTTGATGAGTGCCCTGCGGGCGGCGATGAAGTCGTCGTAGCGTTCCAGCGCCCACAATGCTGGGTCCTCTGGAATCAGGTGCATCTGCAGATAGCGCTTGTGCTCCTCATCCGTGGCGAATCGGGAACGGTCAAACCACTGGGCCGGCGGCGTGTCGCACTTGCCCGAGAACCCATTCTCATCGGCCGTCAGCAGCATGCAGTTGGCGATCTGGTCGCGGTGCTCGGCACGGTAGTGCAGGATGTTGCGCTTGCCGCTCTCCGGGTTGATGTCCTTCACCGTCTTCAACAGGCTCTGCGGGAAGATGTGGTCCACCTGTGGGCCGTTTGCATCCAATGCGGGCGAATAGTCGAAGTCCCGATACCAGAGGTTGAAGAAGAGGTGGATCGTCCTCGACCCGTAGTACTGGTCGAAGATCACCGCCGGCGTAATTTCCAGGCTGCGCCCTTCCGCACGGATCACGCCATAGACCTCGGAGAGTACGAAATCCTGTTGCTCCTGGATGTTGCGCACCAGCTTGTCGATCAGGTTGTCCGGGCTGCCACCGAACACCCCCGTCACCAGCACCCGCAGCAGGTAGGCCGCCATGTCCCGATTGAGCGCGAACTTCGCCGGGTAGTGGAAGCGGTAGTAGATGAGCGGGATCAATGCCAAATATGAGGGCATCGCCCGGTCGGAACGGATATAGGTCTTCGCAACCAGCAGATCCCGCACCGCCTTGATCGCTTCGGCCAGCTCGTCCCACTTGGCAATGATCTCTTCCTTGGTCTTGCCGTCGCGGAACTTGCCCACCTCGTAGCGCGCGCCCCTGCCCAGTATCGTCAGGCAGGACTTCAGCACGAAGTCGCGATCGAAATCGAATCCCCCTTGGTTGAGATCCTCCAGCAGCGCTTCCATCTCGCCATCAGCCTCATCCCAACTCGAAGTCAGCAACGAGAACAACAGGTCGGACTTGCCCAGCTTGGTGCCGCCGGAGTTGGCTCGGATGAAGATCTCGACGATGTCATCCACGCGGTAGGCATCCGGGTTGTCGATGCCATCCAGCTCCTGGAAGGTAATGTTGTCGTCGGTCACAAACTCCTGCCGCACCCGCTCGACGTTCCTGCTAACGGTGCGGAAGGCGTCTTGTGACAGCGGATCAGGGGCATTCTGCGTGAGTGCATCCGCCATCTCACCCGGCAGTTTGTTGTTCTGGAAAACGAGATCCTTGAACCGCACCCAGGGCCAACCTGGATTCGCCGCCTTGAAGGCAAAGCGGAAACGGATGTCCTCCGGTGCCGCCGCCGCGCCGCCACTGAGTACGTCGAAATACATCTCGCGCCCCTCATAGCTGCCGCGCAGACCAATGAAAAGGCTTTGCAGGCGCTGCTGCCCATCGAGCACCATCATCTTCGAGCGCGTATTGTCCGGCACATAGAAATCGGTCAGCTTGATGTCGCGCCGGTAGTTGTCGATGAACTTGCGGTGCTTCACCGCCTCCTTGGTCTTCCACACTAGCAACGTGCTAATCGGGTACTCGCGCATGATCGAATCGAACAGGCGCGCAATCTGCTCTTCACTCCACACGAAGGGGCGTTGAATGTTCGGCAACCAGAAGCCACCACCTTCCGCCTCGTCGTCGTTCAGGTAGCTGACGATCTTCCGGATCGGCAGTTTCTTGTTCTGCATCGTTGTCGCTTCCTAAATCAGATATCCAGACTCGCCTGCGCCCCCACATGGCCCGCCTCGCTCGCCCCGCGCTCCACGCCGCTCCAGGCGGTGATCAGCTCGTTGTAGGCGCGAGCGTCTTCGGCCCAGCCCTTGCGCTCGCACAGGGTATAGAGACGATATGCCAGCGCGCGGATGGGTTCGGCGCGGGCGGGCATGCGGGCGAGCAGGCTGCCTGCGGCGGATTCGCCGTCCTGGTTGAGCGCGCGGATCATCTGGTGCAGCGCTTCCCACACCGGCACGCGGGTGTCGGTTTCCGGGTTCCAGTCGCGCGGCATCTCGGCCCATTTCAACAGGCGCAGGTCGCCCTTGCCGGATTCAACCACGCCGGCCTCAGTCAGGCCGGACACGCTGGTGCCCTTGGCGCGGGCGAGCACGTCGGCCTCGCCATACTTGCCGGTGGCCCAGCCCTGGCCCTCGAACCAGTGCAGGCAGAACTGGGTGTCGTGGTCGAAGTCGTCCTCGGCGAGAAAGCGGTTGATGAGTTGCAACGCGGTGCGCACGCTCATCGGCTTGCCATCGGCTTCCAGCACCGCCGCGTACTGACTGAAGATCGCCATGCCCGGGCCGATGATGGCCTGCGACAGATCGACCGGCGCCACGGGGCTGTTGATGCCGCCGCGGGTCATGTCCATCAGCGCCTCGGGCAGCACGGCGTTGAGTTCGCGAATGAACTCGCGGCGACTGACGGTGGCGGCACCGGCGTCGCGCTTGCGGCAGACGAGGACGATGCTGGAGGCGAGCGCGTTGGTGCCGCTCGCAATCATTCGACCAGCGCCCTCGGTGCGCACCGGCCAGGTGCCAGTGAGGGCGAAGCCGGCGCGAATCACGGCGTCGAGGAAGGTCTCCCAGCCAGTACTCGAGGTGCCTGCGTCGCCCTTGGTTTCCGCCTGCTTGAAGGCGTAGTAGATCGTCACCGGAAAAGTCGGGTGTGCCAATTCCGCCAAGTTGTGGATGGCATGGGTCATACCGTCGAGGAAAAATGACTCTGCCTTTTCCTTGCTGCCGTGACGGTAAGGCGTCGCGACCAGTTCCTCGGCTTTCGGTACCGCCAGCGTCGCGTAAAGGCCAGGGAAGATCGACCTCAGGCTCTTGCGCAGCCAAACGTAAAAGAAATCGGATAGGTCGGCGTAACCAATGTTGTCGTAGTACGGTGGATCGGTGGAGACGACTTTCTGGCTACTGATGGTTTGTGTTTGAGCATCTTGCTGTACGGCGAGGCCAAACCCGCACTTCGGCAAGTCACGAACTGACATTGACCCCTTATCGACCGCAGCCTCCAGGCTTCCGCCCGCGTCAGCAAATGGGTTCGACTCCGCAAAATCCCAAACCATCGGGATCGCTTGGCGGGCAAAAGTCTCGCGGAACGCCCCCCTGTCATTCATCCATGAGGCAATGGATGAACCAATGTTCGCAACCTTGCTGATGGCAAAGGCTAAATACACCCCCACCGCCTGCGCATACGCCGTCGCGCCGCTGCCGCCCGCATCCAGCCCTGTGCCGTCGTCGGCCAATCCTGCGGTCAACGCGTCCTGACGGCAGTTTTCGATGGCCTCCTGCACCAGATCGGAAAAGGTGGTCAGCGCTACCAGTTGGCGGGGGGTGAAGAGGTCGCCGAATTTGCTCAGCCCATAGTTCAGCGTCCAGAAGTTGCGCGGATCGTCGGGCAACGGGGTTTCCGGCTTCCATTCAGGCTGTGCCTGACGCGCAATGGCTTCATGCAGTTCAGTCGGCGACAGATAGACCCGGCTGCGCACACCTTCGGCGACGACTGCCATCAGCCGTTGCCCGAGTCGTCCGGCAACACCTTCCGCCTTGATGTGCTTCGGTTCAATCGGCGTATCCGACAGCAGACATTGGAAGTTCGCGCCACGTCCAAGCTTGGTTCCATCCTTCGCACTCTCCGGCGGCGTCCCCACTTTCACCGTGAAACGATAGCCATCCCCCTCGACCACCGGCGCCACATACGCCTCCTTGCCCGCCTTGCTCGACAGCACGAAGGTCGAGGCCAGCGGCACCTCGGCATGGCTGAAGGCTGGGTTGGGGCTCTTCACCGTGCGCGCCCACAGCCACGCGATCACGGTGAGCTTCTGCCCGAGCAGCGGCTTCAGGTCCGGGCGTTCGGCGACCATCTCGGCGGTGACTTCGATCTTCGGGTACAGGTGGCCGATGCGCTTTTCCGCCTCCGCCCGCATCCAGGCGCCGTAGCGGCGCACGTCCTCGGCCAGTCCCTTGGCGCCGGACCAGTCCTCAGAAAGCCTGCCCTGCTTGTCGCCGGGGATGCGCGGTCCCACCGGCGCACGGCCGGCAAAGCGCGGCGGGATCTCGATCATCGCCTTGTTGATGGTCACCGCCACCGGGTTGAGGTCACTGGCGTAGCTCTCCAGCCCCAGGCGCTGCGCCTCCAGCGGCAGCGCACCCCCGCCCGCGAAGGGGTCGTGGAAGGCGGGCAGCTTGTCCGGGTTGAAGAGCTCGGCCGCCTGCGGATGGCCCTTGTTGAGCGCACAGGTCTCGCGCCAGCTCTTCCAGATCTCCTCGCGGGCGCGGGCGAGCACCTCCTCGTTGTTGGTGTTCTCCCACTGCACGAGGTCTTCGATGATCTTGAACAGGCGCTCGCGCTCGACGGCCGCCTTTTCCTTGTTCACCCCGCGCCCCAGGTGGCGCTCGTAGCCGGGGTCATTGACCATCTGCGCAAAGATCACCGCCCGCGCCGCGGCCAGCGGCCGGCGCGCCCACCACAGGTGCAGCGTGCTGGGGTGACCGTGGCGGATGGACTTCTCGCGCGCCGCGGCGACGTTGATGGCGTCGAGCGGGAGGGCGACTTCGATGAGCTTTTTGGGGGTTTTGATGGGGGTCATGGGGTGCTTCAACTCCAGCTCGCCGGGCGGTGCAGAACGAAGCCGTCCGGCTTGGCAATGTGTTCGGGTAACTGACTGGCACGCAGCTTGTCTTCGCCAATGGCGAGATGGCCGTTGGCGGTTTGCTTGAGTGCCTTGGAATGGCGCCGGGGCGGAAAGGCAACGATGACGCGCTTGTTTGCAAATCGCTCGCGCACCCGCCGGATGGGCGTGACCAGATCGCTGTCGCCCGAGATGACGAGCGCGGTGTCGAAGGCATCGTCGAAAGCGTCGGTCATCAGCTGGATGGCGATATTCACGTCGGTCATCTTTTCTTCGTAGTCGGGCCAGGTGGCATGGCAGGCCCGGCATTCTCGGACCTTTTCAAGGTAGTGACCGAACTGGCAGCGCACACCTTGCACGGCAAGCGCCTCGAGATAGTCGTTCTGCCGCTTCTGGTCGGCTACGTTGCGGCCGTTGTCGCGGATGCGGGCGGTAAAGTAATGGGTCGCCACCAGGGTTTGCCCCGGCTTGAGCAGTTGCTGGCCCAGCGCGGCGACATCCAGCCAGTAGTAACGCTTGAAACCCGCCTGCTTGAGACCGAAATACAGGTTGAAGCCATCAATGTAGGTGATGACGCGCTGCATCATGCACTGCCCTCCAGGAAGTCAGCGCGCTTGACAATGCAGGACGGCATGGCCAGAATTGAACCACTAACCCCCCCGGAGATAGCATCTCCGGCCCGACGCCCCGCAAGGGGCGTCTCTGTTTGTGGAGTTAGTTTGCGCCCCGCCCGGGATCGCATCCCGGGTCCGACGCCTCCCTTGTGGAGGCGTTTCTGTTTCTGGCTCTCACCAAGCTTCAAGGCAGAACCTCCGCTGAGGTGGCGCGCGCCAGCAACTGCGCCAAATCCAGATTGATGCTGCTCACCGCCCAGTCGGGCTCTTGCACGAACGGCCGCCGGACGTAGTACGGACCCTCCACATCGTCGCCATCGGCCAGCACCACCGGCAGGATGAACTTGTCGGCCTGGTTGAGCCCGTAGAGGATCTCGTTGCGGGTGACGGTGATGGTGGTGGCGCCTTTTGCCCGGCCCTTGACCTCGATGTGACGGGCGGGCGGCAGGCGGCCATCGACTGACTTGGGCAGACTGGTGACGTCCCAGCCGCACTTCTGCGCGGACACGTCGATGACCTCATGCCCGAGGGCGCGCTCGGCATTCATCACCGCCTGCATGGCAATGGCCTCGATGCGGGCGCGGGCGGCGGCGTCTGCGCTCCAGCCGGGTTCGCCACGACGCTGAAGCAACAGCCCCTGCGGGATGACCAGCGCGCCGCCAACCACGGTGGGTGTGCTGGAAATGACATGGCGCATGGCCTGCAGCTCGGCGGTGCGAGTCTGCAGCCGGGCGGATAGCTCGTCCAGGGTACGCAGGGCGTTGTCGTAGTTGAGGCGCGGCTGCTTGCCGGCGGCGACGTCGTCCTTGAGCTTGATCGAGCGGTCCTGCCAGTAGTTGATTTCCTTTACCAGCCGCTCATGCACTGCGGCGAGCGTCTTGTCGACCTGCTGCACGCGGCGGGCGCGGACTTCCTCGAAGTGCTCGGGCACGAGATGGGTGGAGGCGTGGGCGAGCGCCCGCTGTTCGAGTTGGTTGGCGTGGCCGGTGGCGACCCAGGGGGCGTCGAGCACGTCGCGGATGCGGGCGAGATCGTCGGCGGCGATGGGTTCAAGATCGAGGTGTGGCGCCCAGCCGGCATGGATGGCCTCGCCTGCAGGGTCGATCTCCACGAACTGCATGCGGCGCGACACGATACGGTTTTGGTCCGCGCCTTCCTTCACCGCGTGATCGACGATGAACATCAGCCGCGGCGTGAGCCCCATGTCTGCCGGATCGACCAGCACCGCACCTTGCTTGAGCTTGTTGCGATGCTGTTCCAGCACGATGTCGGTGACGGACTGCATGAGCGGGTGGCCAGGGTGGAGGAGGCTCGCCATCTTGGCCTCCACCCGGCCGGGCACGCGAACGTGGTCCTTCTCGAAGCAGACGCGCTCGTAGCGGCGCAGCACCGGCTCGTTGTAGCGCCTGTCCCTGCCGGCGATCTGGCGGTCGCGTTCGCGGATGATGGCCGGCACATGGGTGATCTCGGCGCGGCCGGCTTCGCGCGGTCGCAGTTCGCCCCCGAGCGACTGGAATGCCTGATTGAAGAAGGCGCGGATGAAATAAGGCTGCAGCTTGCGGGCTTCGGCCTTTTCCATCTCTTCCTTCACCGCGTAGAGGCGCTGCGGGTCCATGACCTCTTCACACAGCGCGTTGCGGCGGATGATGGTCTGCAGGTGGTCGGTATCGAGGGCGCCTTCGATCTTGCGGAAGAGCTCGGCTTTGCGCGCGGGGTCTTCGCCGTACTTGATGGCCTCGATGAGTAGCTCGCGCAGACTCTTTTCCTCGAACACTTCACCGAGGATGTCGAACACCCGCCCGCCCAGGGCCTTGCGCTCGACTTCGAGCTTGTCGAACAGGCGCTGGAAGACGTCGCCTTCACGCGTTTCATTGGCGACCATGTTCCACAGGTGGCAGATCTCGGTCTGGCCGATGCGGTGGATGCGGCCGAAGCGCTGCTCGATTCGGTTGGGGTTCCAGGGCAGGTCGTAGTTGACCATCAGATTGGCGTTCTGCAGGTTCACGCCTTCGCCGGCCGCGTCCGTGGCGATGAGCACGCGCACCACCGGGTCGTTGCGAAAGAGCTCCTGCACCTTGCGCCGGTCCTCGCGCTTGACGCCACCGTGGATGAGCACCACCGCCTCTTCGCTGCCAAGCACGCCGCGGATCTTTACGGCGAGGTAGTTGAGGGTGTCGCGGTGTTCGGTGAAGACGATGAGCTTGCGCTGCCGGCCGTCGGCGTCGTGCATCTCGGGCGTGTCCTGCAACAGGCGCGAGAGTTCGTCCCACTTGCGATCCTGGCCGGAATGCACCACTTGGCGGGCCTGTTCTTCGAGCCCTTCGAGGATGACGATCTCGGCCTGCAGCTCTACGATGGTGCGCGCGGCAGTGGCCTGATCGACGACGGATTCCTCGAACTCCTCGTAGTCTTCCGGGGTGAGGTTGTCGGGCGCGTCCCAGATATCGTCGCCGGCGCCATTGGCGAACACGCTGTCCGCCAGCACTTCACCGCGCTGGCGCAGCTTCTCTTCCTCGACCCGACGCTGCAGCTTGGCCCGACGACGGCGCAGTGACTGATAGATGGCTTCCGGGCTGGAAGCCAGCCGGCGCTGAAGCGCAGTGAGCGCGAAACCGACCGTACCGCGGCGCGCGCCGTCTTCGAGTTGGTCGGCGCGGTTCATCTCCGTCTTCACGTAATCCGTGACTGCGGTGTACAGCGCTGCCTCCAGATCCGAGAGGCGGTAATTCACCGTGTAGGCTCGCCGTTCCGGGAAGAGCTTGGTGCCGTCAAAGCGCAGCATCTCCTCCTTGACCATGCGGCGCATGAGATCGGACACATCCACTTTGTGGGCGCCATCGCGGAACTTGCCGTAGAAGCGATCGGAATCCAGCAGCGACAGGAAAAGCTGGAAGTCCTCTTCCTTGCCGTTGTGCGGCGTCGCCGTCATCAGCAGGAAATGCCGGGCGATGCCACCGAGCAGTTCGCCGAGCTGAAAGCGCTTAGTCTTGTTGATCTTGTTGCCAAAGTAGCTCGCCGAGAGCTTGTGCGCTTCATCGACCACCACCAGATCCCAGCGGGTGAGTTCAAGTTTGGCGAGCAGGTCCTCGTTGCGCGAGAGCTGATCGACTCGGGCTACGAGCAGGTCCGTGTCCTCGAACGGGTTGCCGCTGGCGCTGTTCTCGACGAGGTCGCGACCGAAGATGCGGAACTCCAGCCCGAACTTCTCGCGCATCTCGTCCTGCCACTGCTCGACCAGGCTACCCGGCGCGACGATGAGCACGCGGCGGGCGTCGGCGCGCATCAGGAGCTCGCGAATGAAGAGGCCGGCCATGATGGTTTTGCCCGCGCCAGGGTCGTCCGCCAGCACGTAGCGCAGCGGCTGGCGCGGCAACATGGATTCGTAGACGGCGGTGATCTGGTGCGGCAGAGGTTCGACGTTCGACGTATGCACCGCCATCATCGGGTCGAACAGATGGGCTAGGTTGATGCGCCACGCCTCTGCCGCGAGTTTGAAGGCTTCCCCCGGTGCATCGAAGGCCCACGGGCGCCCCTCTTCGGCCAGCGCCAGCAATGCTTCGTCGCTGCGAAACACCATGCGCTCGCCCAAGCGGCCATCAGGGGTCTTGTAGACGACGGTGAGCGCTTCTGTGCCAACCGGCTCAACGGCGATGACGCGAACGATCTGGCCCGGTTCGATCCCGGCAAGCGCGGCGTCTTTCCTGACCTCTTCGAGTCTGAGCATGGGTATCCGGGTTCAACAGCAGGCAAATTGGGGATTATGCCAGCCAGCCAACCTATCGGGCCGGCACGATCGCACATTGTCATTGTGCCGACCCCACAGGCTTACTGAAGGCGCCACCTGCCAGCCGGTGGCACTCAGCTGTCGGATCAGCTGACTTTCCGCGGGCGCCCGACTTTCGGCCTGGTGACGACTTCAACGCCGCCAGCGGCAATAGTAGTCATCGGATCGACAGGCCACTTCGCGAACTGTGCAAGCACGACTGTTCGCGAATAGCGTGGCATATCGCCAACCATGACGTAGGGAAAGATCGGCTCTCCACGCTGCCGCGCGCGCCGAATAGTTCGAACATCCACTTCCAGAAGAACCGCCAGTTCGACCTCGGAAAGAATTTCTTTCGGCTCCTCTACTCTTGCCGGCATCTCGAAACCTCCAACAGACACAGATACCGGAATTCTATTTCGACACTTTTCCCTTTGAAAAGCTTTGTAAGCGTCGTCAACCAGAATATCTACCCGTCTACTGAATTGATTCAATAGCCAGATTTTAGCTACCAAATCTTTACTGAGCACAGTGCTATAGGGTTGAATTAAGAAGAGAGGTCAAATAGCCCAAGGGCGTTTAATCGTTTATTTAATCAAATCAATGGGCGAATCAATCAATCGAGCCGGATCTGCAGTTTGCGATCTTTCACCCGGCGTCGCCGAGCGACTCGCTGAGGCCGCCAGAAAGCATCGTCGGGGATCGAGCGGCACCCTTGATTCAATCAGTGAAATCCATGCATTTCATCCGAAAATTGTTGAGAAGATTCAACGCCATCACGAAGGCAAGAAGTTCTCTCGCCAGCACATGGCATCTTACTGGAACCGCCTATTGCGTCATGACCGTGCGCTTTGGAGCTGCCACAAACTCAAAACTTCGACCAAGTTGACAACAGCAGAGCAGCGACTTGAGTCGGACAGAAGATCAAGAGATGAAATGTTCGGCAATGTGCAGCGACGGAGAAATAGTAGAAGAACACGGAAGATCAACGAGCTCATTCGTGTTGCAGCGCCGGCTATCGATGCCGGCCGACCTGTCTACTTCGTAACAATCACGCCAGGCGGGCCGCCGTCAGCTGCTCTTTCGCTGATTGATGCAGCGCTCAATGCAGCACGTCGACAATCAATCGCGTTCAGCGGGCTCATCGAAGTGGAGAAATCCGGTGCTCTTTCATTCCACGGGATTGCATTTTCCACAAACCTTGAAAATCCGTCACGAGTCCGCGAAACAAAGAGGGCGTTCGCGGAGGGTCTTATATCCAAAAATTTTCCGCGAGCAGTTCGAGGGCCGGCGATCGACGTAAGACGAATCTCGACTGGCGCTTCACTCGTTAAGCGCGCGCGTTACACGTATAAGTCATACGGAACGCCATGGAATGAAGCTCGCCGCCTCGGGCTCGGACAGCGAACACTCTTTCGATCCTGCAATTGGCGATCTCAATCCAGGAAGAACATTGTCGTCTTGGAGCCAACTCAATTACTGCGCCCGAGCCTAGAAAGCAATAACTCAACGCGTGCGTCGATTCCGTCACACTTGCTTCATACCGCCGGGAATAAACCTGAGGGTATCAAGCCGTACGTTTTGTCCGGCAACATAGACTTCGAATACGGTCAGCCCTTTACGACTGACTCTGCGTTGTCCGCTTCGAACCCAAAAAACTCTAAATTCAAAACAGGTAAAGCAAAGCCAAGGCGGATTCATGCAAGCGCATTCTACGCATCGAAATGCCTTGCAGCACTTATCATTTTATTCAAGTCAATATATAGGGGTCTGCTCCGACATCTTTTAGCCCCAAGAATATCGCTTGAGACTCTCGGCTCAGAGTTTTCAGTTGAATCCGATCAAAAGCGCTCAAGTCCCGCTGGCGCTTGGGCGCCAACGGGATCCGTGCCACCTCGTTCCAGAGGCCCACCCAGCTCGACAGCCTCTCCTCGTATAGCCACTCATTGGGTTTGCCGCGTCGCTACCGGTGAAATCCCTACGTCATTGCATCGGCTACACTCATCGCAATGTCTATGACGGCTGTTCCGCAAGGCGAGCTCCCAGAAGTTTGGCGACATCTTTCGCGGTTGGATGCGTATAGCGCTTCAATGACTCCCAGTCGCGATGACCCGTCACGACCGCGACGTGCGCAATGTTGCCCAAGCGCGCGAGCGCATCAGTTGCAGCCATGTGCCGCAGATCATGCCAGCGGAAATGACGTGTTCCCGCTTTCTCCCGGACTCGTCTGAATGCCGACTTGAGGGCTTCATACGTAATCGGGAACACCTTGTGTCGCAGGGCAGGATCGACCGCTCGTGGCACACTTCGCAGAATCTCGAGCGCTTCCGCAGAAAGCGGTGTCTCTCGCTCTTCACCGTTTTTCGTGCCGCGGGTTGTTCTCTTTCCCTTGCTATCCGGCAAATCATCAACGCGTTGAACCCGGAGCACCGCATTTTCGAAGTCCACGTCAGTCCACTCCAGGGCGAGAAGCTCGGCTTTACGCAACGCAGTCGCTGCAGAAAATGCGAAAGCGTGAGACAGCCAAGGATTGCGCCGGGGATTGCTGGCATTGACTTCACATTGCTCGATAAAGCGTTCTCGCTCCGACACCCCCAGCAGATTACCAACTTCTGGGTCCTTTTTCGGCAATGATTTGATCGCAGAGCGAACTGGATTGTGAAGAATCGCGCCCGCTTCGATCAAACGATTGAACGCAGCACGCAACAGATTGAGTTCGCGCTTCACAGTTGAGCGGGCAACGCCGTCGTTCAGCCGGGCTTTCTTGTAGTTCAGGAAATCCCGGTCTGTGAGTTGCTTCACGACGATGTCGCCGATCGGTCGAGGGCTTTGCTGCCCAACATCGATGCTCACGATCTTGCGCACACGTGCGTCATGTGCGAGTGCAGAGCCTCGCGTGCGAATGTCGAGTTCGTCTTTCTGTTGCTCGAGCAACTCACGCAACGTGAGCTTGGCCTGCTCTCCGCTCCGCTGCGGCGGTCGGTTCAAGAGCTTGAGCTCGGCTGTTCTATGTTCGCGCCAGCTCTTGGCTTCGGCGAGTGTGTTGAAGGTTGCACTGTCGCGATGTCCGTTGACACAGACTTCCGCACGCCAGGCGTTTCCCCGCGGCTGAATACCAGGATGTTTCCGTTTCGTCATTGCAGCTACTCCTCAAATCGATCAGTCAGAAGCGCTGACAAGAAGGAGGGGCTGCAGAGGTGGGGCAGCGGCATTCAGCGACGCCCCGAGTTTCCAAGACGGCGGAGCGGACGTAAAGCTTTTGCGAAGCGAAAAATGGCACGGTTACGCCATTTTTACGCCAAACCCAAAGAAAATGGGCTAGCTGCACAGCTAACCCATTGAAAGATATGGCGCGCCCGGCGCGATTCGAACGCACGACCCCTGCCTTCGGAGGGCAGTACTCTATCCAGCTGAGCTACGGGCGCGGGGGCTTGGGTAGCGATGACACTGCCTACGCAAGGCCGGTGATGGTAGCCTGAATCGTTCGACAAGTCCATGCCACTGCGCAAAACCGTTTTCGTGACGCTATAATTCGGCTTTCGCCCGCCTACTGACCAAAGGATCAAGCATGTCGAAGACTTCTGTCCAGTCCGCTCCCCGGCAACGTGTCCGTTTCGCTCTTCCGGCTGTCGGCATCATGGCTGCGCTGGTCGTGGCAGGCTGTGGCAAGGCGCCCGAGGTGGACCACGAGGTTACCGCCTCCTTGATCCAGCCGGTGGCGCAGATCGCGATTCAACGCGTGCAGATCACCCCGGGCAACCGCACCGGCGCCGAGATCTATCAGGCACTGTGCACCACCTGCCACGCCTCGGGTCTGCTCGATGCACCCAAGACCGGCGACGCTGATGCATGGGCACCACGTATCGCCGAAGGCTTCGAAGCGAACGTATCCTCGGTGATCAACGGCCTCGGCGCGATGCCGGCTCGTGCCGGTTCGCCGGATCTCACCGACACCGAGATCGAACGCGCGGTGGCCTATCTGCTGAACACTGCAGGTGGCGACTTCACCGAGCCGCCGGTGGAATAAGACGGCGCAAGCTGCAAATACCGAAGGGTGGCCGAGGCCACCCTTTTTGTTGCGTGCTACAACCGTCAGGAGGGCTCTTGCCGGTTCTCGAGCATGGCCATGAGGTTGGCGAGCCTGGCCTTTCCTTCCTCGCGCGAGACCGGTTCGTTGGACTTGCGGTCGTTGATGCGCACGTCCTCGCCCATCTCCTCGATGAAGCGTGAGGGCTCGCAGCGCCGGGTGTCTCGCCCGGCCTTGCGCCGTTCGCACCAGGTGATGTTGAGGCTGCGCTGGGCGCGGGTAATGCCGACGTACATCAGGCGGCGCTCTTCGTCGATCTTGTCCTCATCGATGCTGGACTGGTGGGGCAGCAGACCCTCTTCCACGCCGACCATGAACACGTGTTTGAACTCCAGCCCCTTGGAGGCGTGCAGGGTGGCGAGCTGAACGCCGTCAAAATCCGGGTCTTCCTTGTCGAGCATGGAGATCAGCGCAATGGTCTGGGTGAGTTCAAGGAGGTTCTTGTCGTCTTCCTCGCCCTTGCGTCCGAGCCAGCCAACGAAGTCGCGCACGTTGTTCCACTTGGATTCGGCTTCGCGGGTGTCGAGATGCTCGAAGAACCAGGCTTCCAGCCGGATCGCAACGAGCAGGTCCTCGAGCAACTGGGCCGCCGGCTCGCGTGGCGCTCGGTATTGCAGCCGGTTGATGAAGGCGGCGAACTCGCGCACCAGTTCGAGCTGGCGTGGGTTGAGGTGTTGGGTGACGCCCTCTTCGAAGCAGGCTGCGAACAGGCTCACGTGGCGCTGGCCGGCGTAGGCGCCGAGCGCTTCGAGGGTGGCGGCGCCGATGCCGCGTCGCGGGGTGGTGATTGCGCGGATGAAGGCGAGGTCGTCATCCTCATTCACCAGCAGACGCAGGTAGGCGATGAGGTCGCGGATCTCGGCCTTGTCGAAAAAGGACTGCCCACCGGAGATCACGTAGGGGATCTTCTGGTTACGCAGATGCTGCTCGAGCACCCGCGCCTGGTGGTTGCCGCGGTAGAGAATCGCGTAGTCCGAGAAACGGCTGCGGTTCTGGAAACGATGGGCGGTGATCTTCATCGCGATCGACTCGGCCTCGTGTTCAGGGTCGCGGCAGGAGGTGACCACGATCTGGTCGCCATCGCCATGCTCGGACCACAGTCGCTTCTCGAACAGCTTTTCGTTGTTGGCGATCAGGGTGTTGGCGGCATGCAGAATGCGCCGTGAGGAGCGGTAGTTCTGCTCGAGCTTGATCACCCGCAGCTCCGGGTAGTCTTCCTTGAGCAGCTTGAGGTTCTCGACGTCCGCGCCCCGCCAGGCGTAGATCGCCTGGTCGTCGTCGCCCACCGCGGTGAAGGCGCCGCGCACGCCCGCCAGCGCGCGCAGCAGGCGGTATTGCGCGCGGTTGGTGTCCTGGTATTCATCGATAAGGAGATAGCGCAGGCGATTCTGCCAGCGCTCACGTACCTCGGGATGGTTCTCGAAGAGTTGCACGGGCAACGAGATGAGGTCGTCGAAATCCACCGCCTGGTAGGCACGCAGGGTGCGCTCGTACTCCGCATAGAGTTGCGCAGCCGCGCTGGCAAGCTCGTTGTCGGCAAGCTGGGCGGCTTCGCCCGGTGTGATCATCGCGTTCTTCCACGACGAGATCTGCCACTGCATTTGCTTGGCAATCCCCTTGTCGGCGTCGCGGGCGATGTCGGCAACGATCTGTACGGTGTCCGAAGCATCGAGAATCGAGAACTGCGGCTTGAGCCCGCAATGTACCGCCTCCTGACGGACGATCTTCACGCCCAAGGCGTGAAAGGTGCACACCGTGAGCCCCTTGGGCATGCGCCCGCCCATCAGCCCGGCAACCCGCTCCTGCATCTCCTTGGCGGCCTTGTTGGTGAAGGTGATTGCAGCGATGTTGTTGGCACTGATGCCGCACTGATCCACCAGCCAGGCGATCTTGTGGGTGATGACCCGAGTCTTGCCGCTGCCGGCGCCGGCCAGCACCAGGCTCGGTCCGTCGAGATAACGGATCGCTTCGCGCTGCGGGGCATTGAGGTGGGCTGACATGCGTGGGGCGAGACCTCAAAAACGATGCGCCACCCCGAGGCGGCGCATGTGAATGCCGGGAATTCTACTCCCTGCACCGCCGACGGTCATCCGCCCAGACGACACCCGACGGGCATATAAGGCATGACGAATACGTTGTTTGTCACGGAAACGTGGCGGTTTGGCTGGACAAGCAGGGCAGGTTAAGGCTCAAATACGAAATGAGACAGTCGTCCCCACCGGCGGTGGACCGACGACAACCGGCAGGGACTGCCAAGGAGTGGTGACAATGACGAAACAAAACGCGCCCGAATCGCCGGAGATCAGCATGGACGAAGTGCTCGCCATGCCCGAAGGCGACTACATGAACGCGAAGCAGCTGGATTTCTTCCGCGCCATGCTGCAGCACATGCGTGACGATCTTCTCGAGAACGGACAGGCGACGATTCACCACCTGCAGGAGACCGAGGCCACGCCGGACGAGGCCGACCGCGCCACCCAGGAGGAAGAGCACGTGCTCGAACAGCGCATCCGCGACCGCGAGCGCAAGCTGATTCACAAGATAGACCAGGCGCTGGACCGCATCGCCAACGGCACCTACGGCTACTGCGAGGCCTCGGGCGAACCGATCGGCTTGCGCCGGCTCATCGCCCGTCCGACCGCTACACTGTGCATCGAGGAACAGGAGCGGCACGAACGCGAAGAGCGCATGTTCCGCTGAGATTCAGTACCCGCCAGAAGCACGAAGCCGCCCGAGGGCGGCTTCGTAGTCTAAATCGGAGCCGGAACGGACTGCCGGAGAGTCACACCACCCCAGCGCCGTGGGCCTGCTGATCCGCCCAGTAGGACGAGCGCACCATCGGTCCGCAGGCAGCATTCTTGAAGCCCATTTTCAAGGCCTCGGTCTCGAACATCTTGAAAACATCCGGGTGCACATAACGCAACACCGGCAGATGGCCGCCGGAGGGCTGCAGATACTGCCCGATGGTGAGCATTTCGACATCGTGGGCACGCAGATCGCGCATGACTTCGAGGATTTCCTCGTCGGTTTCGCCTAGGCCAACCATCAGGCCGGACTTGGTCGGCACCTCGGGGTGGCGACGCTTGAACTCCTGCAGCAGCTTGAGCGACCAGGCGTAATCCGAACCCGGTCGCGCCTGCTTGTAGAGGCGGGGTACGGTCTCGAGGTTATGGTTCATCACGTCCGGCGGCGCCTGGTCGAAGATGTCGAGCGCAATGTCCATGCGACCGCGGAAGTCCGGAACCAGTACCTCGATGGTGGTCTTGGGCGAGTGCACGCGGGTCTCGCGAATGCAATCGACGAAATGCTGTGCCCCGCCGTCGCGCAGGTCGTCGCGGTCGACCGAGGTGATGACCACGTAGTTGAGGCGCATCGCGGCGATGGTCTTTGCCAGATCCAGCGGCTCGTTGGGGTTGAGCGGCTCGGGCCGTCCGTGACCGACGTCGCAGAACGGACAACGACGGGTACAGATGTCACCCATGATCATGAAGGTCGCGGTGCCCTTGCCGAAGCATTCATGGATATTGGGGCAGGAGGCTTCCTCGCACACGGTGTGCAGCTTGTGCTCGCGCAGCGTGGCCTTGATCTCGTTGAAGCGCTCGGCCTCCTGGCCGGCGCCGAGCTTGATGCGGATCCACTCGGGCTTTTTCAGGCGCTCGGCCGGGACGATCTTGATCGGGATGCGGGCGGTCTTGTCTGCGCCTCGCTGCTTGCGGGCTGTGGTTTCCATGTCGGGGGTCTCGATCTGTTATCGGTATCAGTTGCCAGCCGGGGCTTTTGGCCTGACTGGCGGCAGCAATCTCTCGAGGTGGTCAAGCAGGGCTTCGCCGGCGGCTTCGACGCTGGTGCGAATGCCGTAGCCGGTAAGCTGCACCGTTTGCAAACCCTCGTATCCACAAGGGTTTATCCAGCCAAAGGGGGTTAGATCCATGTCCACATTGAGCGACAGCCCATGATAACTGCAGCCGTTGCGAACGCGAAGCCCGAGCGCGGCGATCTTGGCGCCGCCAACGTATACGCCGGGGGCACCGGCCTGCCGCTCGGCGCTCAGCCCGAAACCGGCGAGGCAGTCGATGACGGCCTGCTCCATGAGATTGACCAGTTCGCGCACCTTGATGCCGCGTCGCGCCAGATCGACGAGCAGATAGACAACCACCTGACCAGGGCCATGGTAGGTAATCTGTCCGCCGCGATCGATGCGGACCAGCGGGATGCCCTCGTCCCGCAGCAAGTGCTCAGGCCGGCCAGACTGGCCGAGGGTGTACACCGGCGGATGCTCGAGCACCCAGATTTCGTCGGGCGTGTCGGCCTGGCGCGCGTCGGTGAATTCACGCATCGCCTGCCAGGTCGGCTCATAGGGCACGAGCCCGAGTCGGCGCACCCTCAGCCAGCGTGCTTCGGGTTCTTTTGCCTGCTGGGAAGTAGGTGCGACCAAAGCCATCAGAGGACCGCTGCGCTCAGAGAACGACCTTGACCATGGAGTGGGAAGACAAGGCGCGATAGATGTCGTCGAGCTGGGCCTGCGACACCGCACGCACGGTACAGGTCAGGGCGAGGTAGTTGCCCTTGCTCGAGGCGCGCATCTCGATCGTCGCGGGATCGAAACCGGCGTCGAAACGCTGCACGACTTCCACCACCGCCTGGGCGAAGCCGTCGACCCGAGCCCCCATGATCTTGATCGGAAAGTCGCAGGGGAACTCGATGAGGGTTTCCCGGGGAGTTTCGCTCATGTCGATTACAGGCTCTTGATCCAGAGGCGCAGCGCATCCCACAGGCGCCCGAAGAAGCCGGCCACTTCAACGTCCTGCAGCGCAACGACCGGGTATTCGCCAAGCAGGCGACCATCAACGCTGAGCGTCAATGTACCCAGCTCCTGGCCACGCTGGATCGGCGCCATGACCGGCTGATGGCTTGCCAGTGCGGCCTCGACGCGCTGGGCGCCATCCTTGGGCAGCGACATCACGAAATCATCGAGGAAGCCGACCGGCACATCGTTGACGATGCCTTTCCACACCTGGACGCGCGACATTTCCTGCTCCGCCCCATACAAGCGAACGGTGTCGAAGAACTGGAAGCCGTAGTTGAGCAGCTTCAGCGATTCCTGGGCGCGGACAGTCTCGGATTCGGCGCCGAGCACCACCGAGATCAGCCGGCGCGGACCGCGCAAGGCGGTCGAAACCAGGCAGTACCCTGCGGCGCGGGTGTAGCCGGTCTTCATGCCGTCGACCGTGCTGTCCAGCCACAGCAGGCGATTGCGGTTGGGCTGGGTAATGTCGTTGTAGGTGTATTCCTTCTGCGAATAAAGCGGGTAGTACTCGGGAAAGTCACGCACCAGCGCGGAGGCAAGCAGCGCAAGATCGGTCGCCGTGGTGTAGAGCTGTTCGTCCGGGAGACCCGAGGAGTTGGCGAAGTTCGTGTTGCGCATGCCCAGTCGCTGGGCCTCGCGATTCATGAGATGGGTGAACGCCTCCTCGGAGCCGGCGATCAGTTCGGCCAGTGCGACGCAGGCATCGTTGCCGGACTGCACGATCATGCCGTTGATCAGCTGCTCCACCGTCACGGGGCGGCCCGGCTCGATGAACATCCGTGAACCGGTCATACGCCAAGCCGTCTCCGAGACTGCCACCTCCTGGTCGAGGGTGATCGTGCCGGCACGCAGGGCCGAGAAAGTCACGTAGGCAGTCATCAGCTTGGTCAGCGAGGCCGGCTCGATACGCTCGTCAGGGTTGTGCGCGGTAAGCACCTGACCGGTCTGATGATCGATCAGCAACCAGGCGTTGGCGGCAAGCGACAGTTGGGGCGCGGTTTGCGCGGAGACAGTGAGCGAGACGGCGAAAAGCAGTGCGGTGAGGAGAAAACGCATGTGGGTCCGTGGAGTGAATCAGGTTCTGGAAAGCGCCCGCGCCAGGCGCGGGCAACCGGAAGACAGCTTGACCGGCCGGACGGCGGCTTGGTTCAACGCATGACGACGAAAGGTTGCAGGTCGAACATCATACCGATGCGCTGCGCCTCGAGCCTGGCATCGTCAGCGGAGGCGAAGGGACCGAGTTGCAAACGGTAGCGGCCGCCCTCGTCGAGCAGATGCAGGCGGTCGGCAAAGGCCGCGAGTTCGGTGCGCACTCGTGCCGCCAGCGTCTCGGCGTTGGCCGGGGTGGAGAATGCAGCAAGTTGCAGATAGGCCCCGGATTGCACCGGCCCGGACATGTTCCGTAACGGTGCGGCCGCTTGCAACGCGGCGCCATCGGCATCGCTCGCGATGGGCGAGCGTGGCAACAATGGTGGCAGGCTCTGTTGCTCGATGGCTGCGATCTGGCGCGGCGGCTGTTGTGTCGGAGCAGGTGCGACCGCAGGCGTGGGTGCCGATGCGATCTGAGTCCCGGAGGACGCCGTGCCGGGCAATGCCGGCACCCCGCGCGCATCGGCAACGCGGATGTCCTCATGGGTGATGGATTCGACCTCGACCATCGCACTGCCGGCGTTGATGTATCCGAGACGATGAGCGGCGGCGTAGGAGAGATCGATGATGCGTCCGCGCAGGAACGGGCCGCGGTCGTTGATGCGCACGATGACGCTGCGACCGTTGGCGATGTTCGTCACCCGTGCGTAGCTGGGCAGCGGCAGTGTGGGGTGCGCCGCGGTCATTGCGTACATGTCGTAGGGCTCGCCGGTAGACGTCGGGTTGCCGTGGAAGCGGCGTCCGTACCAGCTGCCATGGCCCCGCTCGCGGAATGGCGTGAGCTCGGTACGTGGCACGTACTCCTGGCCGAACACGGTATATGGGCGAAACGCCGGGCGGTGAAAGGGCTCGATACGCGGTACCGCATCGGGAATCTCGTCCAGGCCGACAGGGATCACCGCGTCGGGGCCATCGTCGAGGTAGTAGCCGCCACCACGTGTGGTAGTGACCGCACTCGCCGGCGCAGTGCCCGTCGTCGCGCCGGAAGCGTCCGAAACCCTGGTCGGCTTGCCGCCGCAGGCCGCCAGACCGAAAACGAGAACACCCGCCACTGCCAGTCGGCAGGCGAGCACTGAAAACGGGGCGCTGGGCGGCATGGCGTGTTGCCGGCTGGAAAGGGTCGGAATGGTCATGATGTCCTATTCTTTGACCGCGTGCCGGTTACGCTCGATGCTCATCAGGATGCCGATCCCGAGACAGAGCGTCACCAGCGCGGTACCACCGTAGCTGATGAACGGCAATGGTACACCCACCACGGGCAAAATGCCGCTCACCATGCCCATATTTACAAACGCATAGGTGAACACCACCAGGGTGATCGCCCCTGCCAGCAGCCGGCATGCAAGCGTCGGTGCAAACGCGGCGATGAAGAACCCGCGCAGCAGCAGCACCATATAGATCGCCAGCAGACCCAATGTACCGACCAGACCGAACTCCTCGGCCAGCACCGAGAAGATGAAATCGGTGTGGCGCTCGGGGATGAAGGCCAGATGCGTCTGGGTGCCTTCGAGCCAGCCTTTACCGAACGTGCCCCCGGAACCGATTGCGATGGTGGACTGGATGGTGTGAAAACCTCGACCCAGCGGGTCCTGGGTGGGGTCGAGCAGGGTGCATACCCGTTGTTTCTGGTAATCGCGCAACACCTGCCAGTCCACCCCCGGCTGACAAAGCGTGTCTCCGAAGCCGACGACTGCGCCGATACCGACCACAGCGACCACGGCGACAGGCACGATGAGCTTCCATGACAGACCGGCGAAGAAGATCACATAGAGTCCCGCCGCACCGACCAGCAAACTGGTGCCGAGATCCGGCTGCACCACGATCAGGCCCAGCGGCAAGCCAAGCAGCAGCGTCGCGACGATGAAGTCGCCGAAGCGGATCAGACCCTCGCGCTGCTGGAAGTACCAGGCGAGCATCAGCGGCACCGCGATCTTCATGATCTCCGAGGGCTGGATGCGCGCCACGCCGATGTCGAGCCATCGCTTTGCGCCCTTGCTCGTCTCACCCAGGAAGAACACCCCGACAAGGAGGAACAGCCCCAGGAGATAGAGCGGTAGCGCAAGCGACAGCAAGCGCTTGGGCGGCAGCAACGCCACCACCCACATCGCACCAATCGCCGCCATCATGTGAATCTGCAGCACGGGCAAGCGCTCCGGCGAGGCGCTCATCATCAACGCGTAGCTGTAGCCGAGCAAACCCGCGAGCACCAGCAGCAGCAATGGATCGAGCGGCCGGAAAAGCGCCTGCAGCAGTGCGAGGGGATGGAAACGCCAGCCGCTCATCGCTCGAGCTCCTCGGCCAGCAAGGGGTCGCCTTCTTGAGCGGGCGCCTCAACCGGCGCGCCGAGCAGATAGTAGTCGAACACCTGTCTTGCCACCGGCGCCGCCGACTGACCGCCGAAACCGCCGTTCTCGACGAGCACCGCCAGCGCGATGGTCGGATTCTCGGCCGGGGCGAAACCGATGTACCAGGCGTGGTCACGCAAGTGTTCTGGGATCTTGTCCGCATCGTAGCGCTGGCCGCGCAGGGAGAAGACCTGTGCAGTGCCGGTCTTGCCCCCCGAGGTGTAGGGCGCATCCCTGAAGGCCTGCACCGCGGTGCCGGTAACGGTGACGTCAGCCATCGCCTGACGGATGGCGTCGACATGCCTGGGGTTGAGCGGGATGCGCGCAATCGGCTCCGGCTCGACCAGACGTCGCTCGCCGGTCACTGAATCGACGATATGGCTGACGACATGCGGCCGGAAGAGATTTCCGCCATTGAGCAGGGTCGCCAGCCCGTTCGCGAGCTGGATTGGGGTGAAAGCGTTGTATCCCTGGCCGATACCCACCGAGATGGTTTCGCCGCCATACCATTGCTGCTGCTCACGGCTGGAAAAGCGGCTGCGCTTCCAGGCTGGCGAAGGCAGCACACCGGTAGCCTCGCCAGGGACGTCGATGCCGGTGCGCTGTCCGAAGCCGAACTGACCCATGAAGTCGGCGATCGCCTGAATGCCGAGATCGTGCGCGAGCTGGTAGTAGTACGTGTTGCAGGAATGCACGATGGTCCCGTGCAGATCGACATTGTGCTGGCAGCGCGACTTGCGGTCGACATAACGCTGGCCGACGAAGGTGAACAGCCCCTGATTGTTGAAACGCTGTTCGATCTGGCGCTTGCCGCTTTCCAGCCCGAGCAGCGCGATAAAGGGCTTATACGTCGAGCCAGGCGGATAGGCGCTGTAGAGCGCGCGGTTGAGCAGGGGGTGCTCCGGTGAATCCGATAGCGCCCGCCATTCCGCGACCGAGATGCCATCGATGAACAGGTTGGGATCGAAAGACGGGGTGGAAGCCAAAGCCAGCACACCGCCGGTCGCCGGTTCGATGGCCACCACCGCACCCCTTCGGTTGCCGAGCGCGGCCTCGGCCGCCTGCTGCAGACCGATGTCGAGCGTCAGTTGCAGGTCGTTGCCTGGTATCGCGGGGGTGCGCGACATCAACCGCACCGCCCGCCCGCCCGCGTTGATCTCCACCTGCTCGATCCCGGTAGTGCCGTGCAGCTCGCGCTGGTAGCTGAGTTCGAGTCCACTCTTGCCGATGTACTCCGAGCCCCGATAGTTGGCTGTCTCGCCACGCTCTTCGATGCGTTGCTGATCACGCTCGTTGATCCGCCCGATATAGCCGACCACGTGCGCGGTTGAGGCGCCCTCGGGATAGTCACGGAACAGTCGCGCCTGCACCTCGACTCCCGGGAAGCGGTAAAGGCGCACGGCGATGCGCGCGACTTCCTCGTCGGTCAGGTGAGTGCGGATCGGTACGCTCTCGAAATACTTGGTTTCGAGGAGCAAACGGCGGAAGCGTCGCCTGTCGCGTTCCTCGATGGTGACGATCTCGCCCAGCGCGTCGATCGTGGCATCCAGATTTCGCACCCGCGCCGGATTGATCTCCAGCGTGAGGACCGAGTAGTTGCGCGCCAGCAGCGTGCCGTTGCGATCGACGATGACGCCCCGGTTGGGCACCACCGGCAACACCGCGATGCGGTTGCCCTCGGCGCGGGCATGAAAGTAATCGAAGCGCACCACTTGCAGGTAGTAGAAACGCGCTGCAAGCAGGCCGAAGCAGACCGTGACGAACAGGGCGGCAACCAGCAGGCGCCGCCGGAACGCCGCCAGCTCAGCTTCAGGGCTGCGAAACTCGGTCATGCAGGGTAATCAGATCGGCCGGTTGTCATCACGATCGACCGGCTGGTACTGGGGCAACAACAACAGAAAACCGAGCGGCGCCCACAACAAGGCGGACGAGAAGCTCGACAGGAAATACCACCAACCGGGGAACTCGGCACCGCCAATCAGCCGCACCAGCACCATGATGCTTTGCGCCAACAGCAGCAAAGGGAGTATATGCATGGCCTGCTGCCAGGCAGAGAACCAGAGCATGCGCCGCGACAGCGCACTGGCGAAGAAGCAAAGCACCACGTAGGCCAGGGCATGCTGCCCCATCGCGGCGCCCTGGCCGATATCCACCAGCAAGCCAAGCACGAAGCCCATGCCCATGCCGACGCGCAAGGGCTCGCGCACACACCAGAAGGCGAGCACCAGCGCAACCCAATCCGGCACGCCTGGCAGACGTCCAGTCGGAATGTAGGTCAGACCGAGCGCGATCAACAGGCTCAGATAGATGAACCAGTTGCGCGCAGGCTGCAGGATGCGATTCGAGCGATGTGTCGGTTGCATTAGCTCGGATTGCTCCATGCCGAAGGGCAATCATTTGCCCGCATTTTCAGGTGCACATTGCGGTCGCCCCAAGGTTTGCACTGGGGCAGGCGCGGCATGAGCCGCGAATCAGGTGTCAGATCCGTGGCGAATCGTCGCGAAGTCCGACCCGAAGGCAAAGTGATACGTTCCCGGCTCTCCGAATACGTGGCAACTGCGGCGCTCATTGTGCCCCCTCCGCATCCGGCTCGGGTTCGACCGACGCCTGAGCCTCGTCGACCAGATCGTCAGCGCTGATTGGAATCGCCTCCGAGGCTCGGGGTCTGGACGGCGCAGGCTCGGCACGGCCGAGCACCAGTACCTGAATCGCGCGCTCGACACGGGCCAGAGGTTCCCCGAATACCGTCAGGAACACCTCGCCGTCGCGTACCACCAGAGTGACCTCGGCAACCGGCAATCCGGCGAGAAAGAAGCCATCGAGGCCGGAGGTGACCAGACGGTCGCCCGCGACGATGTCCGACTCGGCCGGCATGTGGCGCAACTCCATCGGGCCCTTGCCGCCGCCGACCAGCACCCCGCGCTGACCGGTGCGCTCAACCTGCACCGGCACCGACTGCTCCTTGTCGGTGATCAGCGTCACTTCGGACTGGATCGGATAAACGCGCGTAACCTGGCCGATCATGCCATTCGCGTCGACGACCGCCAGTCCGGTCGCAACACCATGGTGTCCACCCTTGTCGATGATGACCGTGCGCGCAAAGGGATCCGGTGCATCGTAAAGGATTTCGGCGGCGAGACTATGCACCGCGACCGAGCGCGACATCATCAGCAGGCGCCGCAGCTCCTGATTCTCGCGCTCGATCTGTTCGAAGCGCAGCAATCGCTGGGCAGCCTCGAGCTGACTGCGCCGCAGGTCGGCGTTTTCGACCTGTACTTCGACCAGAGTCGCGAAATACACCGCGGCATTGCGCACGAAATCCACCGGCGCGGCCGCCGCGAGCTGCAGCGGATGGGTGACCACCGACAAGCCCTGGCGCACCACCTCGAGGTAGCGGAAGCGCAGGTCGGCGACGAGAATGAACAGACTGAGCGCGACGAACACCAGCAGCCTCGCGAATGGGCTGAGGCCGCGCTGAAAGAAGGGCGGTGACTGGTGACCGGCCAGCGACATCTTCAATGCACTCCCGGCGCGTGTGGCGGCCGAGGGGTGCTATTTACTCGGAAGCGAAGATGGATCCGAGGGCGTCCATCTTGTCCAGCGCCATGCCGCAACCGCGGGCGACGCAGGTGAGCGGCTCGTCGGCAACGAAGACCGGCAGGCCGGTCTCTTCCATCAGCAGGCGATCCAGATCGTGCAGCAGTGCCCCGCCGCCGGTGAGCACGATGCCACGCTCGGCGATGTCGGCGCCCAGTTCGGGCGGCGTCTGCTCCAGTGCGATCTTGACTGCGGAAACGATCTGGTTGAGCGGTTCAGCAACCGCCTCGAGCACTTCGTTGCTCGAAATGGTGAAACTGCGGGGGATACCCTCTGCGAGGTTGCGACCCTTGACCTCTAGCTCGCGGACCTCGGAGCCCGGGAAGGCCGAGCCGATGCTCTTCTTGATGTTCTCGGCAGTGGTATCGCCGATGAGCATGCCGTAGTTGCGGCGGATATAGTTGATGATGGCCTCGTCGAACTTGTCGCCACCCACTCGCACGGAACCGCTGTAGACCAGACCGCCCAACGAGATCACACCGACCTCGGTAGTGCCGCCGCCAACGTCGACAACCATCGAGCCGGTCGCGTCGGACACAGGCAGGCCGGCGCCGATGGCCGCGGCCATCGGCTCCTCGATCAGGAACACCTGGCTCGCACCGGCGGCAAGGGCCGCGTCACGGATCGCACGACGCTCGACTTGGGTGGAGCCGCAAGGCACGCAAATGATGATGCGCGGACTCGGCGAGAACATGCGGGAGTCGTGCACCTTCTTGATGAACTGCTTGATCATCTGCTCGGTGACGACGAAGTCTGCGATCACGCCGTCCTTCATCGGACGAATGGCATTGATGTTGCCCGGGGTTTTGCCAAGCATCTGCTTTGCTGCGGCACCCACTGCCTGAATCGTGCGTTTGGCGGTCGGACCGCCCTCGGTGCGGATCGCGACGACAGATGGCTCGTCCAGAACGATTCCCTTGCCCCTGACGTAAATGAGGGTATTGGCGGTGCCGAGGTCGATCGCCAGATCACTGGAAAAATAAGAACGCAAGAAACCAAACATGGGTAATCCCGAAACCGGTGAGGACAGTGCCGCGAGGGGCCGAAGATCGCACCTGAAAGGGCGAAAGGGATTATGATAACCTACAATTTCTCAAGCATTAAGCGGGTTTTGTAATCACATGTCGCTCTCTCTCGAAGACGTCCGCAAGATCTCCTCACTGGCCCGCCTCGACCTCTCGGAGAGCGACGCCGAAGCCACCCGCAGCAAGCTCAACGGCATCCTCGAACTCGTCGAACAGATGCAGGCAATCGACACCTCCGGGGTCGAGCCGATGAGCCATCCGCAAGACGTCGCCCAACGCCTGCGCGACGACGCAGTCACCGAAACCGACCGTCGCGACGACTTCCAACGCGTCGCACCCCAGACAGAAGCCGGCCTCTACCTGGTTCCCAAGGTCATCGAATGAATCCCTGCCGACCGCGTCCGCCCGCGCTGCGGCGGGGCGCGGTCGGCATGCTGCTCGCCACCGACACTGCACGACCCCTCCCATGATCAACGCCAGCCTTACCGAACTGCGTGCCGCACTCGACGCAGGCCAGACCTCAAGCGTGGAACTCGCAAACCTGTTCCTCGACCGGATTGACCGCCTCGACGGCACGCTGAACAGCTTCATCACCGTCGACCGTGCCCGCGCACTCGACGCTGCCCGAGCTGCAGACGCCCGTATCGCCACCGGCAGCGCCGGCCCGTTGACCGGCATCCCGATCGCGCACAAGGACGTGTTCTGTACCCAAGGGGTGCTGACCACTTGCGGCTCCAGAATGCTCTCGAACTTCGTGAGCCCGTATGACGCGCACGTCGTCGAGCTGCTGGGGCGCGCCGGTGCGGTGATGCTGGGCAAGACCAACATGGACGAGTTCGCGATGGGGTCGTCCAACGAGAACTCCCATTTCGGCGCAGTGCGCAACCCGTGGAACACCGACCGCATTCCGGGCGGCTCCAGCGGCGGGTCGGCGGCGGCGGTAGCCGCACGCCTGGTGCCGGCGGCAACCGGCACCGACACCGGCGGCTCGGTGCGCCAGCCGGCCGCACTGACCGGGGTGACCGGCATCAAGCCAACCTACGGCGTGGTCAGCCGCTACGGCATGATCGCCTATGCCTCCTCCTTCGATCAGGCCGGGGTGTTCGCCGCCTCAGCGGAGGATTGCGCGCTCATGCTGTCGGCGATCGCGGGCTTCGACCCGCGGGACTCGACCAGCCTCGAGCGCCCCGCCGAAGACTACAGCCTCGCCTTGCAGCAGAGCGCGGCCGAGCCGGCACGCCCGCTCGCCGGGTTGCGCATCGGTCTGCCCGAGGAGTTCTTCGGCGACGGTCTGGCGGCCGATGTGCGCGCCGCGGTCGAAGCCGCGATTGAAGAATACCGCCGGCTGGGCGCCACCACCGTGGCGGTGAAGCTGCCCAATGCGAAGCTCGCGATTCCGGCGTATTACGTACTCGCGCCGGCCGAGGCGTCGAGCAACCTGTCGCGCTTTGACGGTGTGCGCTACGGCCACCGCGCCGCCGAGTACGGCGACCTGGACGACATGTACCGCAAGAGCCGCGCCGAAGGTTTCGGTGCCGAGGTCAAGCGCCGCATCCTGGTCGGCACCTACGTGCTGTCGCACGGCTATTACGACGCCTACTACCTGCAGGCGCAAAAGCTGCGCCGGCTGATCGCCGAGGATTTCCGCGCCGCCTTCACGCAGTGCGACGTCATCGCCGGGCCGACCAGCCCGACCACCGCATGGGCGATCGGCGCCAAGACCGACGACCCGGTGCAGATGTACCTGTCGGACATCTACACCATCGCGGTCAACCTCGCCGGCCTGCCCGGCCTGTCGCACCCGGCAGGTTTCGGCGACGGTGGGCTGCCGGTCGGCCTGCAATTGATTGGCAACTACTTCGACGAATCCCGCCTGCTCGGCACCGCCCACCGCTACCAGCAGGCCACCGACTGGCACCTGCGCCGCCCGGCGATCGCCGCCTGAAAGAGAGTCACCCGACATGAGCAGAAACGACTGGGAAGTGGTCATCGGACTGGAAGTCCATGCCCAGCTCAACACCGCCTCCAAGATCTTCTCCGGCGCCTCGACCGCCTTCGGCAGCGAACCCAACCGCCAGGCCAGCGCGGTGGACATCGCACTGCCCGGGGTGTTGCCGGTGCTCAACCGCGGCGCGGTCGAACGCGCGATCCGCTTCGGCCTGGCGATCGACGCACAGGTCGCTCCGAAGAGCGTTTTCGCGCGAAAGAACTACTTCTACCCGGACCTTCCCAAGGGTTACCAGATCAGCCAGTTCGAGCTGCCAGTGGTTTCCGGCGGCACGATCACGATCCGCGTCGGCGAAGGTGACAAGGCCTACGAAAAGACCGTCAATCTCACCCGCGCCCACCTCGAAGAAGACGCTGGCAAGAGTCTGCACGAAGACTTCCATGGCATGAGCGGCATCGATCTCAACCGCGCCGGCACGCCGCTGCTCGAGATCGTCTCCGAGCCGGACATGCGTTCGTCGGCCGAAGCGGTGGCCTACGCCCGCGCGCTGCACGCACTGGTGCGCTGGATCGAGATCTGCGACGGCAACATGCAGGAAGGCTCGTTCCGCTGCGACGCCAACGTGTCCGTGCGCCGCCCCGGCGGGCCGCTCGGCACCCGGCGCGAGATCAAGAACCTCAATTCCTTCCGCTTCCTGCAACAGGCCATCGACTTCGAGGTCCAGTGGCAGATCGAGCGACTCGAGGACGGCGGCACAATCCAGCAGGCCACCGTGCTGTTCGACCCGGACACCGGTGAAACCCGGGTGATGCGGACCAAGGAAGACGCGCACGACTACCGCTACTTCCCGGACCCCGATCTGATGCCTCTGGTGATCGTCCCGGAATGGATCGACCGGGTCCGCGAGCAGCTCCCCGAATTGCCGGCCGCGATGAAAGCCCGCTTCATCGACGACTACGGCCTGTCCGCCTACGACGCGACCACGCTGACTGCCAGCCGCGAAGTCGCCACCTATTACCAGGCTGCCGTGGATGCCGCTGGCCAGGCGCAGGCCAAGACATGCGCCAACTGGGTCATGGGCGATCTGGCCGCAAGACTGAACAAGGCCGAACTCGATGTCACCGCCTCGCCGGTATCACCCACACAGCTCGCCGGCCTGGTCACCCGCATCGCCGACAACACCATCTCCAACGCCATCGGCAAGAAGGTATTCGACGCGCTGTGGAACGGCGAGGGTGACAGCGCTGACGACATCATCGAGGCGCAGGGTCTGAAACAGGTTACCGACAGCGGCGCGATCGAGGCGATGATCGACGAAGTGCTCGCCGCCAACCAGAAATCGGTGGACGAATTCCGGGCCGGCAAGGAAAAGGCCTTCAATGCGCTGGTTGGTCAAGTCATGAAGGCCAGCCGCGGCAAGGCCAACCCGGCACAGGTCAACGAAATCCTGCGCCGTAAGCTCGGCGGCTGATTCGCAACACGAGGATAACCACCATGAAGACCCCATTCTTGACCGTATGCATGAGTACGCTGCTCGTCGGCAGCGCATTCGCCCAGATTCCGGCAGACATGCCCCGGCCCGATCCCGGCCTGTGGCAGATGCAAACCTCCATCGTGCAGATGGGCGGCATGGGCATGAGCTATCGCGTGTGCATCGGCGACGATGTCGACGACCTGCTGATGCAACCCGAGGAAGACGTCGAGTGCCGCGACCTGAGCTACCGGCGAGACGGCAACCGCCTGATCTACAACGCGACCTGCGATGCAGACGGCTCGGAGGCCAAGGTCGAAGGCGTGTTCACAGGAGATGTCCGGCGGAGCTACCAGGGCAACATCACGACCACTTTCACGCCGCCTCTGGAAGGTATCGCACGCACCGACATGACACTGGAAGCGCAATGGGTCGGCGCCTGCGCTCCGGGCCAGCAAGCCGGGGACGTCATCATCGACGGTATGCCAGGCCTGCCCGGGATGGGCGAGATCGACCTCGAAGCGATCATGAAGCAACTCGAGCAAATGCAGCGACGCTGAACCCTGCGGCACCTGCCCCCGCTACTGGATCGATTCGCGAGGCGCCGATATGCGCCGACAGCGGCCCGAGGAGAAGCGCGAACCGGTGACACCCGCGAATTCCGGAGTTCCTGTAGCGGCGACGATATAATGACCTCACGATGGGTTAAGCACCGGGGGTCGTCCGAAATGTGTCAGCTGCTCGGCATGAACTGCAATGTGCCGACCGATATCTGCTTTTCCTTTACCGGCTTTCAAGCGCGAGGCGGGCTGACCGACCATCATCGCGACGGCTGGGGCATCGCGTTTTTCGAGGGAAAAGGCGTACGTGTATTCCTGGACCCGTGCGCAAGCATCGAATCCCCGGTCGCGGAACTGGTGCGAAACTATCCGATACGTTCGCTCAATGTCATCGCCCACATCCGCAAGGCGACGCAGGGTGAAATGCGTCTCGACAATACGCATCCTTTCCAGCGTGAGCTGTGGGGTCGCTACTGGATCTTCGCCCACAACGGCAATCTGATCGACTTTTCACCTCAGCTCGATGGCCGTTTCCGGCCGGTTGGCAGCACCGACTCGGAGCTCGCCTTCTGCCACATCATGCAGTCACTGGCATCGAGACACCCCGAAGGCATGCCTGCTCCGGATGTACTTCATCGCACGCTGCGCGATCTCGCGACGGAGATCGGCGGCCATGGCGAATTCAACTTCATGCTGTCCAATGGCGAACGCCTGTTCGCGCACTGCTCTTCACACCTTGCGTACATCGTGCGCAAGGCACCGTTTGCTGTCGCGCATTTGTCCGACCAGGATGTCGCGGTGGATTTCGAACGGCTCACCACGCCCCAGGACAGGGTTGCAGTCATCGCCACCACGCCGCTGACCGACAACGAGACCTGGACATTGATCGAACCCGGCAACCTGCTGAGCTTCAGCCACGGTGAACCGGAAGATCTCGGGGCAACAGAAACGCTCGCCTTCACGTCGCAATCTGTCACGAATTGATCACGTTTTTGCTTCGCAGCGCCATTCAGTGGGGATAAACTGTAAATTCGAGTAACCAAAGGTTATGGGGGCCTTCGCGACATGACCTGCCCGCTTTGCGTTCCCGTGGCCGAAACCGTGTTGTGGCAGGATGAGGCGTGCCGTGTCATCGCCGTGGATGACCAGGCGTTTCCCGGTTTTTGCCGGGTGGTGTGGTCGGCCCACGTTGCCGAGATGTCGGATCTGCTGCCTGCCGAACGGCAACACCTTCTTGACGTGGTGCTCGCAACCGAAAAGGCACTGCGCAGCCTGATGCAACCCGACAAGATCAATCTCGCCAGTCTTGGCAACCTGGTGCCCCACTTGCACTGGCACGTGATCCCAAGGTTCCGCGACGACGCTAATTTTCCGGACCCGATCTGGGCTCCTGTCCGCCGTGACGGCACCGGACGGACGGCACCACCTGGCGAGCTGCTGGCTCAGGCCATCGAATCATCGTTACGTGAAACCTGACAAACACAATCAACAACAAGAATGATGCTGCACGTGGAGAACTCATGGACTATCGCAATCCGGCCGAATGCCTTGACCTGCTGAAACGGCTGAATCCGGTCAACGTCGATGAAACCCAGAAGTCGCTGTCCGACATGGTCAGCGGACTGCTCGACGGCACCGCACCATCGAACCAGCACCTGGAGGTACTCGAAGCCGCACGGGAAACGATAACCCTGGTCCAGGCTGAACTGGCCAAGCGGTATGCCTCCCGTTCACTGC
Organism: Azoarcus taiwanensis; assembly: GCF_012910885.1. GTDB lineage: Bacteria > Pseudomonadota > Gammaproteobacteria > Burkholderiales > Rhodocyclaceae > Azoarcus_F > Azoarcus_F taiwanensis. The sequence goes on from NZ_WTVM01000007.1 coordinate 38,706, forward strand.
CACCCGACAGCATCGAGAACGCCACTCTGAAGCGCGTGGTGGCGCTGTGGCGCAACCTCGCCGAATCCTATGCGGAAATCACTCGCCGGGACGCCACCTCGGGCACGCTCGACGACCAGCGCGCACTGCTTGCCCAGCGTCGGGTCCATTACAAAGGGCTTGCCCTGCTCGAATACTTCCGCGCACACCGTGCGGTACCAATCGGCATGTGGGCCGAACTGCAAGAGAGCTTCTCGATGGCCGAGGCACAGGGTGTCGCCGACATCCGGGTCGCAGACACGCTCAACCAGATCTGGCGGGCGCAGAGCGCGACCGAAGCTTTCATCACTTTTCTGCTGGTCGACCTCTCCAACCCTTTCGGGCGGGGAGAGCGGGAGTTCAACTGGATTTGTCGCTGGTCGCAGCGCTTTGCGCCTTACTGCACTTTGCTCGGCGCCAAGGATGCCGATCCGGCCGTCAAGCCGACCAGCTACGGGATAGACCTTGCAGCCGACCACGGCCTGCGCCCCATCGGTGTGCTGAACGCGACAAGCAAGACCTTGCGACGCTTCGATGGCAGCAGGCTCGCGGGCCAGATTCAGGCGGTGCTCGGGCAGCTCAAGCAAGGGGTGACTCCAGCGTCTCTCGGCCTGGGGTCGGATTGTGCTGCCGAAGCAAGCGCAAAGCTGTTGCTGTCGCTTTACCGCCCCTGGGGTCTGGCGTCGGTCGGACGCCGCTTTCCCCGCCGCGGCGGACGCGGCCATGTTGAGCTGACCGGAGACTGGCTTGCGATCGGTTTTCACGTGCAGGGAAAGCTGTTCGAACAGCCGGGCGGGGCACCGGTCACGCGCAGTCTGCGCAGTGACATCACTTTGCTGACTTTTGGCGAACGGGCTGATGGCCGCAACCTGGACGACGTCGAACTGCAGCGACGTCGCGAGGCCGACAAGCTCGGCTTCGTCTGCGGCCGTTGGGAAATAAGAGATCAGTCGGTAGGGGGCTTCCGCCTTTCCCAGCTGCAGTCCCCAGAGCGCCTCGAGCATCATCAACTCGTCGGCTTGCGCCCTGCTGACGGCGGCCACTTCCTGCTTGGCCAGATCAGCTGGCTGATGTTTCACGATGACGGCATGCTCGAGGCCGGGATCAACATGCTGAATGGTATCCCGCGTGTTGTCGCCGTTCGCCAGGTGGGCATGCAGGCCACCGTGCGCGGTGCGTATCAGCAGGCTTTCAGCCTTCCGGAGACGCCAGCCCTCAAGCGGCCGCGGTCGCTCGTTCTTCCGGCCGGCTGGTTCCAGCCGCACCGTGTAATCGAGATCCACGATGGCGAAGTCAAACAAGTGCGACTGACCACGCTGTTGCAGCGTGGCGCCAACTACGACCAGGTCGCCTACGAAGCAGTCACATCGAGCACTTGAGTGCTCGCCTCAATGACGGAGCCGATTCGCCGGGAAGACAACGCTGAACCGGCTCCCCTTGCCCGCTTCGCTCTCGATTTGAAGCTCACCGTGATGCCTTGAGAGGATGTGCTTGACGATCGCCAGGCCGAGACCGGTGCCTCCGGTCTCGCGTGAGCGGCTCCGGTCCACCCGGAAGAAGCGCTCGGTCAGACGACTGATGTGTTCAGGTGCGATTCCGATACCGTTGTCTTCGACCGTGAACTCGGCACCCTTGCGGGTATGCTGCCAGCCAATGCTGATCGTTCCGCCCGGTTGCGTGTAACGCACCGCGTTGCTCGCGAGGTTGGCGAATGCCGAGTGCAGTTCCTTCTGGCTGCCCAGCAACTGGTCGCCTTCATCACGCTCGTCGATCAGCAGCTTGACCTCATGCCGACCGGCAGACAACAACTCTGCCTCCTGATGGACCTTGCGCACGAGGTCGAGAACGCTGACGCGCTCTTCCCGCGGCGGCGGCGCGCCGGTTTCCAGCGCGGACAGCGCCAGCAAGTCCTCGATCAGGCGCTGCATGCGCACGGACTGCTCGAGTGCGAGATTGAGATAACGTAGAACGTCCTCGCGCGGCAGGTCATCCAGCCCGTCCATCACCGTCTCCACGAAACCACCAACCACGGTGAGCGGTGTGCGTAGCTCGTGCGAGACGTTGGCAATGAAGTCGCGGCGCATCGTCTCCAGCTTCTCTATCTGGGTGATATCGCGCGACACCAGCATTTGCCGGTCTTCGGCAAAGGGAACCCGCTGAATCATGAGGCGGATCGCGGGCCTGCGCGGAGACGGAATCACCAGGGGCTCATCTGACGGCCCTTTCTCGAGGTAGCTCAACAGCTCAGGGTGGCGCACCAGTCCGACCAGCGGATGCCCCAGGTCGGATAGGTGATTGAGCCCGAAGTGCTGCTCGGCCTTCTGGTTGATCCATTCGATACGACCGTCGTCACCGAGGTAGATGACGCCATCGGGCATCGCCTGACTGGCGGCACGGAAGCGCTCGAGCGAAGCGACCAGTTTGTCGTGTCGCTGCTGCAGATCTCGCAGTCGCTGGTCGAGCCGTTTGAAAACCGGCGCCCACTCGCCGCTACCCTCGGGTACCTGTTGCGCGTCCTCCAGCCAGAACTGCAGGCGCGCCAGGTTGAGCAAATGCCGGAAAATGATCGCCAGCATTCCGAACATGATTACGGCAACGGCCAACCCGGAGCCGACAGACCACAGCGTGGCAAGGCCAAGCAAGCCGGTGGCGGCCAGTGCATAAAGAGTCGGAATCCAGACGGGACGTGAGGGAGGCGGCATGATCGATGTTAGTGCGGCATCGCTGCTCATTGTACGCGCGCTGCGGACGCAACCGCCCTCCGCATCAGCGGACTTGATGGTGGACGCCCACCACCGGTCTGCGCTGTCGCGTGCCCCCGGGACGACGGCGACGATCAGTTTTCAGGTGTTGCTTTCGAGCTGAGTGGAGAACCGGTAGCCACTGCCGCGCACGGTCTGCACGAGTGCGTCATGGCCGGTTTGTTCGAGAGCCGAACGCAACCGGCGGATATGCACATCCACCGTGCGCTCCTCGACGAACACATGGTCACCCCACACGCGATCGAGCAGTTGGGTGCGCGAATGCACCCGCTCGGGATGCGTCATGAGAAAGTGCAGCAGCCGGAACTCGGTCGGGCCCAGAGACAGCGACTGACCGTTCGCACTGACGCGGTGCGTGCTCGGATCCAGGCGAATGCCACCGGCCTCGACCGGGTCGTCGGTGACCTGCGGGGCGCGCCGACGCAATACCGCCTTGATGCGGGCAACGAGCTCTCGCGGGCTGAACGGTTTGGTGATGTAATCGTCCGCGCCGGTATCCAGTCCAACCACCTTGTCCTGCTCTTCGCCGCGGGCGGTCAGCATGATGATCGGCACCGGCCGGGTTCGCTCGTCCGCGCGAAGCCGGCGCGCCAGCTCAACACCCGACATGCCGGGCAGCATCCAGTCGAGCAGGATGAGGTCCGGCAAGGCCTCGCGCACCATGCGCTCGGCGGTTTCCGCGTCCGAGACCCGCACCACGTGGTGGCCCGCTCGGGTGAGATTCACCGCTATGAGCTCCTGGATCGCAGGCTCGTCTTCTACAAGAAGAATATTGGCAGGCATGACTGCTCCCTCTGTGAGAGCCTGCAGTGTATTGCAGCTATTTGACGTTTTTGTGACAACATAAACCGCTCCGCCCGACACACTCCCGCTTGCACGACCGCCGACCCGCAAGGGCTTTAACGGCCGGGGATTCGGGTATGATTGGGACCCCAACCCAAAACCTGGTTCACCCCTCGCCATGGCCGGACTAGACAAGAACACACCGATCCCCACCGACATCACGATGCATCGCAAGTCACGACTGCTCGAGATCACATTCGACGACGGCAATCGCTTTTCGCTGCCGTTCGAGTTTTTGCGAGTCTACTCTCCCTCCGCGGAGGTGCGCGGTCACGGACCGGGGCAGGAGGTGCTGCAGGTCGGCAAGCAGGATGTCTACATCACCGGTCTCGACCCTGTAGGCAACTATGCGATCAAACCGACGTTTTCGGACGGGCACGACAGCGGCTTGTATTCCTGGGACTACCTCTACATGTTGGGCAGTCGCTACGAGGCGTTGTGGGAAGAGTACCTCGCACGCCTCGAGGCCGAGGGCGCGAGTCGCGACCCGGCTCTCGCGCCTCCGCCCGCCCCGAAATCGAGTGGTTGTTCAAAGCACTGAGCATGAGCGATAACAAGACACACTTCGGCTTTCAGTCGGTCCCCGAGGCCGAGAAGAGCAAACACGTCGAAAAGGTTTTTTCGTCGGTGGCGAATCGCTACGACATCATGAACGACTTGATGTCGCTCGGACTTCACCGCCTCTGGAAAACATTCACGATCCAGATTTCCGGCGTGGGACCGGGCGACCGCGTGCTCGACGTCGCCGGCGGCACCGCCGATCTGTCGCTCGCCTTTTCCCGCAAGGTCGGTTCAAGCGGACAGGTATGGCTCACGGATATCAACCATGCGATGCTCGCGCGCGGGCGTGACCGGCTGATCGACAACGGATTCAACGGGCCAGTCGCACAGTGTGACGCCGAGAAGCTTCCGTTTCCGTCAAACTGGTTCGATTGCGTGACCGTTGCTTTCGGCCTGCGCAACATGACCCACAAGGACCAGGCGCTTGCAGAAATGCTTCGCGTGCTGCGACCCGGCGGGCGTCTGCTGGTACTCGAGTTCTCCAAGGTATGGGGTCCGCTGGCGCCGGCGTACGACTTCTATTCGTTCAAGATTCTCCCGTGGATGGGGCAGCGCGTGGCGAATGACGCCGACAGCTACCGCTATCTGGCGGAATCGATCCGGATGCACCCATCCCAGGACGAGCTCAAGCAGTTGATGGAACAAGTCGGTCTCAAGCGAGTCGACTACTTCAACATGACCGGTGGTGTGGTCTGCCTGCACCGCGGCTACAAGATGTGAGCCTGGGCGCTCGCGTTTTCCGATTTCGTTTCAAGGAGTCCATAACAAGATGAAGCATCTAGTGATCAGTTTCGTCGTCGCCATCTTCGCTTTCGCCGGATTCGTGCCTGATGCCGAAGCGCGTCGGCTGGGCGGGGGCAGCAGCTTCGGCATGCAACGCCAGGCAACCCCGCCGTCCCAACCCCGGCAACCTGCGGCCACGCCTCAGCGCCAGGGCCAGGGTGCGGCAGCACAACAGGGCGGTCGCTCCTGGATGGGTCCGATCGCGGGCCTCGCTGCAGGTCTCGGCCTTGCCGCCCTGTTCTCGCACCTCGGGTTGGGCGAGGGGTTCGCCTCCTTCGTGCTCATCGCACTGATGGTGCTCGCCGCGGTCATGCTCTTCCGCATGCTGTCGCGTCGTGCCGCTGCAAACCAGGGCGGCCGTAACGGACAAATGCAGTTCGCAGCCGCCGGTCAAGGCGCCGGCCGCCCCGAGCCCGCCGCGCCGTTTCATCAACCGATGAGCGCCAGCGCTTCGGTGGCACCCGCGGTTGCCAGTCAGCACCCTGATTTCGATGCAGAAGGCTTCGCCCGCCAGGCCAAGGTCAACTTCATCCGCCTGCAAGCCGCACACGATGAGGGCAACCTCGACGATATCCGCGAGTTCACCACACCCGAGATGTTCGCCGAGATCCGCATGCAGATGAACGACTTCCACACCCCCGGGCAGCGGACCGATGTCGTGGAGCTCAACGCCGAGGTCATCGAGGTCGAAGAGGAGGAGAGCCGTTACGTCGTCAGCGTGCGTTTCAACGGCCTCCTGCGTGAAGAAGCCGGTAGCGCGCCGACGGCCTTCGACGAAATCTGGCATCTCACGAAATCGAAGGTCTCCGACCGCGGCTGGCTGATTGCCGGCATCCAGCAAGTTGCCTGAGCACGCGATGGTCTAACGCTTCGGTCTGCACGGCGCTGGTCTCCCGGCGCCGTGCAGACCGCTGCGACACAACTTCCGGTGGCCGTACGAGCGCAAACCTGATTAGCAGGTACTCAGCTCGGCATGGGGAAGTGCTGGATGGTAAGGGCTTTACTCTTCGCGCAGGTGTCAGATCGCCCCAAGCCGATGGCCATTGGTGTTGCCTTCCAATTCATAACCCGATTCAGATGCAACTACCCGCAGCCCTCCTGATCGCACCGCTGAATCATGTACTGGCTGGCAACGCCTGGGCGCTGGAACGTCTTCGTCCTCATGGTGGAGCCGTCGTCTGGATTCACCTGGACGCGCTGGAACTCAGGCTCGAGATCGACCCCCAGGGGCTGTTTGCCGCCAACACCAGCGAAGTCGAACCCGATGTCACGATCACGGTGCCACTTGCGTCCGTACCCAAGTTCGCCTTTGAAGATCAGCAAAATGCGATGGGTGCGGTTCGGCTTTCGGGCAACGCTGAATTGGCCGACACAGTCGCGTTCGTGCTCCGCCATCTCGAATGGGACGTCGAAGCCGACCTGGCCGGATTCGTCGGTGACATCGCAGCCCACCGCATCGTCGGCGGATTTCGCCGGCTCACACCGGTGCCACGACGGGCGGCCGAATCTGTCGCCGACAACCTGCGTGACTACCTTGTCGAAGAGCAGCCCCTGCTCGTTGGGAAGGCAGCCGTCGCGCCGGTCGATTCCGACGTCCGAGCCTTGCGAGACGACATCGCACGACTCGAAAAGCGGATCTCCCGGCTAGCCCGGATTCCTCGCAGCGGCGCGTAGCAAAAACTAAAAAAGGCGACCCTCGGGCCGCCTTCTTCAGTCTATCCGCAAAGCGGATCAGTGACCGCGCTTCTTCAGCTTCTGGATTGCAGCGATTTGCGCAATCGCTTCCATCAGCTCGGCCTGAGCCTTCACATAATCGATCTTCGCCGCCTGGCTCTTCAACGCTTCTTCGGCCTTCTTCTTGGCTTCGAGCGCCTTGGCCTCGTCCAGATCTGCCCCGCGGATGGCGGTGTCAGCAAGCACGGTGACCAAACCCGGTTGCACTTCGAGAATGCCACCCGCCACGAAGATCAGCTCTTCGTCGGTTTGATTCGGTACCTTGACTCGAACGGCACCCGGCTTGATGCGTGTCATCAGCGGCATGTGCCCAGGCAGAATGCCGAGCTCCCCGGTTTCGCCGGGCAGCGCGACGAATTCGGCCAGACCGGAGAAGATCTCTTCTTCCGCGCTGACGACGTCGACGTGAACCGTCATTGCCATAATGGTGTCCTCTTGGTTACTGTGAGCCGGTGTTCTTCACCGGCCCACAGGTCAGCCTTACAGCTTCTTGGCTTTTTCCATTGCCTCTTCGATGCCGCCCACCATATAGAAGGCCTGCTCGGGGAGGTGGTCGCATTCGCCGCTGACGATCATCTTGAAGCCGGCGATGGTGTCCTTGAGCGACACATACTTGCCCGGCGAGCCGGTAAACACCTCGGCGACGTGGAAGGGCTGCGACAGGAAGCGCTGGATCTTACGTGCGCGGCCGACCGCCAGCTTGTCTTCCGGCGACAGTTCGTCCATACCGAGAATCGCGATGATGTCGCGCAGTTCCTTGTACTTCTGCAGGGTCTGCTGTACCTGACGTGCGACGTTGTAGTGCTCTTCACCGACGACCAGCGGATCGAGCTGACGGCTCGTGGAGTCGAGCGGGTCGACTGCCGGGTAGATACCCAGCGCAGCGATGTCACGCGACAGCACGACGGTCGAGTCAAGGTGCAAGAAGGTCGTTGCGGGCGACGGATCGGTAAGGTCATCCGCCGGCACGTAAACCGCCTGGATCGAGGTGATCGAACCCACTTTGGTCGAGGTAATCCGTTCCTGGAGGCGACCCATCTCTTCAGCCAGCGTCGGCTGGTAGCCCACCGCGGAAGGCATACGACCCAGAAGCGCGGACACTTCGGTACCGGCCAGGGTGTAACGGTAGATGTTATCGACGAAGAACAGGATGTCACGGCCTTCGTCGCGGAAACGCTCGGCCATGGTCAGGCCGGTCAGCGCGACACGAAGACGGTTGCCCGGGGGCTCGTTCATCTGACCGAACACCATCGCAACCTTGTCGAGAACGTTCGACTCCTTCATCTCGTGGTAGAAGTCGTTGCCCTCACGGGTACGCTCACCCACACCGGCAAACACCGACAAACCCGAGTGCTGCTTGGCGATGTTGTTGATGAGCTCCATCATATTGACGGTCTTGCCCACGCCAGCACCACCGAACAGTCCGACCTTACCGCCCTTGGCAAACGGGCAGATCAGATCGATAACCTTGATGCCGGTTTCGAGCAGCTCGACCGACGGGGAAAGTTCGTCGAACTTCGGCGCGGCATTGTGAATTGCGCGCTTCTCGTCGGTTTCGATGTCGCCGGCTTCGTCGATCGGACGGCCCAGCACGTCCATGATGCGACCCAGGGTGCCATGACCAACAGGCACCGAAATCGGTGCACCGGTGTCTGACACCTTCATGCCGCGGCGCAGGCCGTCAGTGGAACCCAGTGCAATGGTCCGCACCACGCCGTCACCGATCTGCTGCTGCACCTCGAAGGTCAGACCCGGCTCGGCGAACGAGCTGTCGGATTCCTCGAGTTTCAGCGCGTAATAGACTCGCGGCATCGCTTCGCGCGGGAACTGGATATCCACCACCGCGCCGATACACTGAACGATCGTACCAGTACTCATCGTCGTTTCCTTAAATCAAAATTCGTTAGACCGCCGCGGCACCGCCGACGATTTCGGACAATTCCTTGGTGATCGCAGCCTGGCGGGTCTTGTTATAGACCAGTTGCAGTTCTCCGATCACGTTCTTCGCATTGTCCGACGCAGCCTTCATCGCAACCATTCGCGCGCTCTGCTCCGACGCCATGTTTTCCGCCACCGCCTGATACACCAGTGCCTCGATGTAACGAAGCAGTAGTTCATCAATGACGACCTGCGGATCCGGCTCGTACAGGTAGTCCCAGGACGCGTCCGGCGTGCCGAGCTTCTCGCCCGTCAGCGGCAGCAACTGGTCAAGCACCGGCTCCTGCTTCATCGTATTGACGAAGCGGGTGTAGGCGATATGCACCGAGTCAAGCTCACCTTTCTGGAACAGGTCGAGCATGATCTTGACCGGCCCGATCAGATTTTCCAGATGCGGCGTGTCGCCGAGTTGAACCACCTGCGACACGACCTTGGCGCCCATGCGTTGCATGAAGCCAAGGCCCTTGTTGCCGATGCAGCATGCCTGGATCGAGGCGCCGGCGGCGTCCCATTCCTTCATCGCGCCCAGCGCAACCCGTTGGATGTTGGTGTTGAGACCGCCACACAATCCCTTGTCAGTGGTGACGAGGATCAAGCCAACTCGCTTGTTCTCGGCTTTACGGACGAGGAACGGGTGCTTGTAGTCGGTAACGTTGGCCTGCGAAAGATTCGCAGCGAGGCGGCGGATCTTCTCGGCGTACGGACGGGCGGACCGCATCCGTTCCTGCGCCTTGCGCATCTTGGATGCGGCCACCATCTCCATGGCCTTGGTGATCTTGCGCGTGTTCTGCACGCTCTTGATCTGGGTTCGGATTTCCTTACCGCTTGCCATAATGCGTCTCCGTCAGCGGGCTCAGGACCAGCTCTTCTTGAACTCCTGGACCGCACCGGCGAGTTCCTTCTCGCCATCGGCGTCGAGTTCACGCTTGTCGAGAATCCGGGAAATCAGGGCCGAATGCTTGGACTTGACGTGATCGAGCAGCCCGTGCTCGAACTTGAGCAAGCGGTCCACCTCGATATCATCGAAGTAGCCGTTATTCACCGAGTAGAGCACGATCGCCATCTCGGCAATCGACATCGGCGAGTACTGCTGCTGCTTCATGAGTTCGGTCACGCGACGGCCACGCTCGAGCTGCTTGCGGGTCGCATCGTCAAGATCGGATGCAAACTGGGCGAAGGCTGCGAGTTCGCGATACTGCGCCAAGTCGGTACGGATACCACCGGAGAGCTTCTTGATGACCTTGGTCTGCGCGGCGCCACCAACGCGCGACACCGAAATACCGGCGTTGATCGCGGGACGGATACCAGCGTTAAACAGGTCGGTCTCGAGGAAGATCTGGCCGTCGGTAATCGAGATCACGTTGGTCGGAACGAACGCGGACACGTCACCGGCCTGGGTTTCGATGACCGGCAGTGCGGTCAGCGAACCGGTCTTGCCCTTGACTTCGCCGTTGGTGAACTTCTCAACGTAGTCGGCATTCACGCGCGCGGCGCGCTCGAGCAGACGGGAGTGGAGATAGAACACGTCACCGGGGTAGGCTTCACGGCCCGGCGGACGACGCAGCAGCAGGGAGACCTGACGATAGGCCCAGGCTTGCTTGGTAAGATCGTCATAAACGATGAGCGCGTCCTGGCCGCGATCGCGGAAGTACTCGCCCATGGTGCAGCCGGCGTAGGCCGACAGATACTGCATCGCGGCCGACTCGGATGCCGATGCGGCAACGACGATGGTGTACTCAAGAGCGCCGTGCTCTTCGAGCTTGCGCACCACGTTGTTGATGGTCGAGGCTTTCTGACCGATCGCAACGTAGACGCAGAACATGTTCTGGCCTTTCTGGTTGATGATCGCGTCGACAGCGACCGCGGTCTTGCCGGTCTGACGGTCACCGATGATCAGCTCGCGCTGGCCACGACCGATAGGCACCATCGAGTCGACCGACTTGAGACCGGTTTGAACCGGCTCGGACACCGACTGGCGGGCGATGACGCCCGGGGCGACCTTCTCGATCTTGTCGGTCAGCTTGGCGTTGATCGGGCCCTTGCCGTCGATCGGCTGGCCAAGTCCATTGACCACGCGGCCCAACAGCTCGGGACCAACCGGCACTTCGAGGATTCGACCGGTCGCCTTGACCGTCGAACCTTCGGTGATGTGCTCGTACTCGCCGAGCACAACGGCGCCGACGGAGTCGCGCTCGAGGTTGAGTGCCAGACCGAAGGTGTTACCCGGAAACTCCAGCATTTCGCCCTGCATCACATCCGCAAGACCATGCACGCGGCAGATGCCGTCAGTCACCGAAACCACCGTGCCTTCATTCCGCGACGCTGCAGCAAGCTGCAGGTTCTGGATGCGGCTCTTAATCAGATCACTGATTTCAGAGGGGTTGAGTTGCATTTACGTATGCTCCTAGTTCTTAAGCGCAGCGGCCATGTTCGCGAGCTTGCCGCGGACCGAGGTGTCGATGACGTCGTCGCCGACCGCGATGCGGACACCCCCGATGAGTTCGGGGTCGAGGCTGACCTTGACATTGAGCCGGGCCTTGAAGCGGGCTTCAAGATCGGACTTCATGGTCGCCAGGATGGCATCGTCGATCGGGAAGGCGGAGGTGATGAGCGCCTCCTTGACACCTTCGTGATCGTTCTTGCGTCGAACGAAAAGGTCACGGATCTCGGGAAGCACCTTGAGGCGTTCGTTCTCGACGAGTAGGCGTACAAAGTTCTGCTGATCCTGATTCAGGACTTCACCGGCAACCCCTACGACCAGACCATGAAGTTGGTCATCGGTCAGGTTAGGGTCGCCGATGCATTCCTGCATCGCCGGATCGGCCACGATTGCAGCCAGCTTTGCGAGTGCTTCCGACCAAGGCCCCAGCGCATCGGCCCCTTTAGCCAGCTCGAAGGCGGCATCGGCATAGGGACGCGCGATGGTGACGTTCTCGGCCATGACTTATTGCAGTTCCTGTTTCAGGTTGGCAAGCAGATCGGCGTGAGCCTTGGCGTCGATCTCGCGACGCAGAATCTGCTCTGCACCGGCAACGGCGAGAAGAGCGACCTGCTCACGGAGATCTTGCTTGGCACGCTGGGCGGCGGCGGCGGCTTCGCCTTCGGCGGCTTCACGCGCCTGGGCGATGATGCGGTTGGCTTCGGCACGGGCGTCTTCGAGCACCTTGGCGCCCTGCTTTTCGGCAGTCGCGCGCACGTCACCCGCTGATTCGCGAGCTTTGCGCATCTCTTCGACAGCCTTCTTCTCCGCGAGTGCGAGGTCGGCCTTGGCCTTGTCCGCAGCTGCCAGCCCGTCGGCGATTTTCGCCGCACGCTCATCGAGTGCCTTCATGATCGGCGGCCACACGAATTTCATCGTGAACCAGCCGAGAATGAAGAACACAACGATCTGGGCTATCAGGGTTGCGTTCAAATTCACTGTTCTTGGCCCTCGGTTGAGTTGTAGTGGAGACCGATCAGGCTACGAACGGGTTGGCGAAGGCGAACATCATCGCGATACCGACGCCGATCAGGAACGCAGCGTCAATCAGACCAGCCAGCAGGAACATTTTGGTCTGCAGGGCGTTCATCAGCTCGGGCTGGCGAGCGGAAGCTTCGAGGTATTTGCTGCCCATGATGCCGATACCGATACACGCACCGATAGCACCCATACCAATGATCAGACCAGAAGCCAGCGCGACGAGACCCAGGGTAAGTTCCATGACAACTCCTTCAATTAAAGGTAACTAAGTAAAAACTCGCGATGATACAGAAATCAGTGTGATTCATGCGCCTGGCCGACATACACCAGGGTGAGCATCATGAAGATGAATGCCTGCAGCACGATGATCAGGATGTGGAAGATCGCCCAGATGGAGCCTGCGATCAGATGACCGATGAAGCCCATGACAGTTGCAGTACCACCGAGCAGCGCGATCAGCACGAAGAGCAGCTCACCGGCGAACAGGTTGCCGAACAGACGAAGACCGTGCGACACCGTTTTGGCGAGGTACTCGATCATCTGCATGATGAAGTTGATGGGCCACAGCACCGGGTGGTTGCCAAAGGGTGCGGTAAAGAGCTCATGGATCCAGCCGCCGAAGCCCTTGATCTTGATGCTGTAATAGAAGCACAGCAGCAACACGGAGATGGACATCCCGAGCGGCACGTTGATGTCGGCCGTCGGCACGATACGCATGTAGCCGTAGGCGACCGCAGGATCGCCGCCAAGCGCGGGCAGCAAGCCGTTCTCCCAGATCATCGGGAACAGATCGACCGGGATGAGATCCATGAAGTTCATCAGGAACACCCAGATGAACACGGTCAGCGCGAGGGGCGCGACGAACTTGCGGGACTCGGCACTATGGACGATGCTCTTGGCCTGGTCATTGACCATTTCGACCATGAGCTCGACAAAGCCCTGGAACCGGCCGGGCACACCCGAGGTGGCGCGCTGCGCGAGGCGCCACAGCACGACGACGGTGAGAATGCCGAGACCAAAACCCCAGAAAACGGAGTCGATGTTGATGACACTCCAGTCGACGACGTCCTGCTGAGCCTTACCGGTTAGAGTCAGGTTGGTCAGGTGATGTACGACGTACTCTGAAGCGGTGGGAGCGTTTCCAGCCATGTTATGTCTTCACCAAAAAAGCAAATAAATTCGCCTTCAGCACCAGAATCAAACCGACGAACAGACCCCCCCAGTGGAGATCCGCGTACAAGGCTCGAGCCAGCACCAACAATCCCACAATCGTCGCGAGCTTGAAGAACTCTCCGACGAAGAAGCCGGCCACGGACGCATTGCCCGTGCGCTTCGCCACAAGACTCAGCCGGAACGCGAAAACCGCGTTGGGCAGCAAGCAGGCCAAGCCTGCGATCGCCGCCGACGCCGCACCATGCACCCCGAAAAAAACGGCCGCGATGGCCGTTGCGACGAGGGTAGCGCCGAGCTGCAGGAACACCACTTTGATCATGGATCCGCGTGGCGCGAAGCGGGCGATGCGCCGACCGTCATGTGTAAACTGGGTGAATGGTAGGGGTTAACCACGACCAAGTCAAATCCGTGTGCAATGCAACATCGGTCATGGGTCTTATAAAAGACAGCCCTTGAACACGGTTTACGATCTGTGAATAAACGGTGCGATCGAGAGCAGTGATAACCTCGCGCTGATGAGTTCCAAGGGCAGACAATGATCAGAACGGCAAAGGCGGGGCGGCGCGAAATCTTCGGCTGGAGCATGTTCGACTTCGCCAATCAGGCCTACACGTTGTTGATCATCACCGTGATCTTCGGCGACCTCTACACCCGGATCGTAGTGGGAGACTCGCCAGACTATCGCCTGGGCAACCTGTTATGGTCGCTGGCGCTGTGTCTGAGCTATGCGATCGTAGTGGTGACCGCACCGCTTCTCGGCGCGATGATGGATTATGCGCGCGCGAAGAAGCGCCTGCTGTTTACGAGCTACGTGATCACGGTGCTGAGCACTGGCATGCTGTATTTCGTCGCGCCCGGCTACATCTGGCTGGGTTTCTTGCTCATCGTGGTCTCCAACACCGCTTATTCCGCAGGCGAGTCGTTCATCGCGAGCTTTCTGCCGTTTCTCGGCGAGCCTCGCGAGCTGGGCAAGATCTCCGGCCTGGGCTGGGCGCTGGGCTACGCGGGCGGCCTGGTCTCGGCCGGTTTCGTGCTGCTCTTTCTCGGCGCGGTGACGTTCGAAAATTTCGAGCGCATCCGCTGGGTCGGCCCCTTTGCCGCCGTTTTCTTTCTGCTGGCGGCGATTCCGACCTTCATCTGGCTTCGCGAGCCCGCAGTCGGGGTGAGACACGAGCTCGGCACGGATGTGGTGGCCGAAGGCTATCGCAGGCTGCTGGTCACCGTGCGCTCGGTCGCACGCTATCCGGATCTTGCCCGCTTGTTCCTGTCCATCCTGTTCGCGATGGCGGGGGTCTATGTGATCGTGGCTTTTTCGTTCATCTACGGCGCACAGGTCATAGGCTGGAGCGAGGGCACGCGAAACCTGATGTTCGTCGTCGTGCAGATCACCGCCCTGGTGGGCGCGCTCGCGTTTGGCTGGCTTCAGGGCTGGCTGGGCGGCCGACTGACCTACGCGCTCACGCTCATTCTGTGGATTCTTGCGATTCTCGCGATCTACTTCGTTGCCGAGCTGACGGCATGGCTCGACCAGTCCTTCGGGCTGTCGCTGGAGGTGGAGCAGGTGTTCCTGTTCGCCGGCCTGCTGTCGGGACTCAGCCTCGGATCGAGCCAATCGGTCGGCCGCGCGCTGGTGGGCATGTTCTCTCCCGAGCATCGGGCTGCCGAACTGTTCGGGTTCTGGGGATTGTTCACCAAGCTCGCCGCGATTTTCGGCATCTTTGGCGTCGGTCTGCTGCAATGGGCGTTCGGACTCCAGGGTGCGGTGCTGTTCTGCATCCTGCTTTTTGCAGCGGCACTGATCCCGCTTGCCGGCATCGACGAGCAGCGCGGCGTCGCCGCGGCGCACGACTGACGCGCTGGCAGACCGCTTCAACCGCGCTATTTCAAGCGCGCGAGCAATCCATCGAGCTGGTCGAGATTGCCGAAGCGGATGCTGACCTCGCCGGCACCCTTGCGGTTGGCCTTGATACGCACGGTCGCCCCAAGGTTGTCGGAAACCTCCTCCTGCAGGCGGAGCAGATCGCGATCGACCGGCTGGGACGCCTTGTTCGGACGGGGGTTGAGCAGGCGCTGCACCATGCGCTCGGTTTCGCGCACCGAGAAGCCGCGGGTCGCGACGAGATTGGCGATCTGGATCTGGCTTGCCGGATCGAGCGGCAGCAGTGCCCGTGCGTGACCCATGTCTAGATCGCCAACCATCAGCAGCTCCTGCACCGGTTTGGCGAGCTGCAGCAGGCGCAAAAGGTTCGATGCTGCCGGACGGGAGCGGCCTACCGCATCGGCCGCCTGCTGATGGGTCATGGCAAACTCGTCGATGAGACGCTGAATGCCGGCTGCTTCCTCAAGAGGATTGAGATCCTCGCGCTGGATGTTCTCGATGAGCGACATCGCCAGCGCCGCTTCATCGGGTATCTCTCGCACCAGGCAGGGAACTTCGCCGAGCCCGGCCAACTGCGCGGCGCGCCAGCGCCGCTCACCGGCAATGATCTCGTGACGGCCACCGCCCACCGGACGAACCAGGATGGGCTGCATCACACCCTGCTCCTTGATCGACGCCGCGAGCTCCTCGAGCGAACCCGGGTCCATACGGGTGCGCGGCTGGTACTTGCCGGACCGCAGGCTGTCGATGGCGAGGGTCTGCAATTCGCCTTGAGGCGTTTCGTCTTCGCGGTTACCCGCCAGTAGGGCATCGAGCCCCCGACCGAGGCCCTTGAGCTTGGGTGGTGTCATGCTTGTTCGTTCCGTGTGTGGGTCACAACGTCTTCATGCGTTCGATCATCTCGTGGGCGAAGGCCATGTAGGCTTGGGCGCCCTTGGACGACGGGTCGAATACCACGCCGGGCATGCCATGGCTGGGGGCCTCGGCAAGACGCACGTTGCGCGGGACCACGGCGTTGAAGACCTTGTCACCGAAATGGCTCTCGAGCTGGGCGGAAACCTGCTGCTGCAGTGTCATGCGCGGGTCGAACATCACCCGCAACAGGCCGATGATCTTCAGGTCGCGATTGAGATTGGCATGGACCTTCTTGATGGTATTGACCAGATCCGACAGCCCTTCGAGCGCATAGTACTCGCATTGCATCGGGATGATCACGCCGTGCGCCGCACACAGTCCGTTCAGGGTGAGCATCGACAGCGATGGCGGGCAATCGATGAGCACGAAATCGTAGGCCTCGGCAGCGTCGGCGAGTGCCTGCTTCAGCCGGCGCTCACGGTGCTCGAGGTCAACCAGCTCGACTTCAGCCCCGGCGAGATCGCGGTTGGCCGGCAGCACATCGAAACCACCGCTCGGCGATGTCGTGCGCACGTCGTCCAGTGCGGCCAGCCCGACGAGCAGATGGTAGATCGAGCGATCCAGCTCGCGCTTGTCGACGCCGCTCCCCATGGTCGCGTTGCCCTGAGGGTCGAGATCGACCAGGAGGGTACGCTGACCGGCGCCGGCCAGCGCCGCGGCGAGATTCACGCAGGTCGTGGTCTTGCCAACGCCACCTTTCTGGTTGGCGACACAGAAGATTCGGGCCATCAGTCGGTTTCCAGGATCACGAGATGTCGCTCCGCGCCCAGGCCGGGCACGTCGAGCGAATGGGTTTCGACGACGCGTACGTCATCAGGGAGTCGGGCAATTTCGGCGTCGGGTCGCACGCCCTTCATCGCCAGCAGACGCCCTCCAGGACGGATCAGGTGACGGGTGAGCCGAACGAAATCGGCGAGTTCGGTGAAGGCACGCGAAATGACTGCATCGAAACCCGCCTCGGGGCGCACGTTCTCGACCCGCTCGTTGAGCACCACGAAGTTGGTCAAGCCCAGCTCGATGCGCGCCTGCTGCTGGAAGCTCGCCTTCTTGCTGACGGTCTCGATGGAAGTCACCGACAATGCGGGCCGGGCGATCGCCAGCACGATACCGGGCAGGCCGCCGCCGGAACCAGCGTCGGCAATCGTCCCGATACCCTCGAGATGCGGCACCACCGCCAGCGAATCGAGCAAATGATGGGTCAGCACCTGCTCCGGGTCGCGGATCGCGGTGAGGTTGTAGACCCGGTTCCACTTGGCGAGCAGCGCAGCATAATCGAGCAGACGCTTGCGTGCTTCGGGCGAGAGCGCAAGTCCAAGCCGCAGCAGGCCGGCCTCAAGACCGCTTTCGATGTTCATGCGGACTTCTTCTCGCCGGCGATCGCGTCGCGCATCATTTCCTTGCGCTTGAGCCACACGAGCAGCAGGGACACCGCCGCCGGCGTCACGCCCTGGATTCGGCTGGCCTGGCCTATGGTCTCTGGCCGATGTTGATTGAGCTTTTGTTGCACCTCTCGCGACAGACCGCGCACCTCGGCGTAATCGAAGTCCACAGGCAGGCGCGTCGACTCGGCCTGCAATGTGCGCGCGACTTCGTCCTGCTGACGATCGATGTAGCCCTGATACTTCGCGGCGATTTCGATCTGCTCGACGACGGCGGGTTCGGTCTCCGGTTGCTCGGGTGCACCTGGCAGCGACATCAGATCGGCATACGCGACGCCCGGCCGGCGCAACAGATCAAAGTAGCGGTACTCGCGTTCGAGCGTCTTGCCGAAAACACGCTCCGCCTCGCTCGCCGGTATGCGGTCGGGCAAGGCCCAGGCCGCGCGCAACCGCGCGGTCTCCCGCTCGATGGCTTCGCGTTTTGCGCAGAACGCTGACCACCGGGCATCATCGACGAGGCCGAGCTCGCGGCCCTTCTCGGTGAGGCGCAGGTCGGCGTTATCCTCACGCAGTTGCAGTCGATATTCGGCCCGCGAGGTGAACATGCGATAGGGCTCGGACACGCCACGGGTAATCAGATCGTCGACCAGGACACCGAGATAGGCTTCGTCGCGGCGCGGACACCAGGGTTCACGACCGGAGACCTGCAGCGCGGCGTTGGCACCGGCGAGCAGGCCTTGCGCTGCGGCTTCTTCGTAACCCGTGGTGCCGTTGATCTGGCCAGCGAAGAACAGGCCGGCAAAGGTCTTGGTTTCGAGTGACGACTTGAGATTGCGCGGGTCGAAGTAGTCGTACTCGATTGCGTAGCCCGGGCGCAGGATATGGGCGTTTTCCATGCCGCGGATCGAGCGCACCACCGCGAGCTGCACATCGAAAGGCAGCGAGGTCGAGATGCCGTTAGGGTAGAGCTCGTGCGTCTCCAGCCCCTCGGGCTCAAGAAAGATGTTGTGGCTGGTCTTGTCGGCGAAGCGATGAATCTTGTCTTCGATCGACGGACAGTAACGCGGCCCGACGCCTTCGATGATGCCGGAGTACATCGGCGACCGATCGAGATTGGCCCGGATGATGTCGTGCGTGCGTTCGTTGGTGTGCGTGATCCAGCAGGGCAACTGACGTGGGTGCTGATCGGCCGAGCCGAGAAAACTGAACACCGGCACCGGATCGTCGCCCGGCTGCTCCTGCATCACCGAGTAGTCGACGCTGCGGCCGTCGATGCGCGGTGGCGTGCCGGTCTTGAGTCGACCTTGCGGCAGGGCCAGCTCCTTCAGGCGCCGGCCCAGCGAGATCGCCGGCGGATCGCCCGCGCGACCGGCCGAGAAGTTTTCGAGACCGACATGGACCAGACCGTTGAGGAAGGTACCCGCGGTCAGCACCACCGCCGGCGCCTCGAAACGGATGCCGAGCTGGGTGACGACACCGGTAACGCGATCGCCCTCTACGGTGATGTCGTCCACTGCCTGCTGGAACAGGGTCAGGTTCGGCTGGTTTTCAAGCCGGCGACGGATCGCAGCCTTGTACAGCACCCGGTCAGCCTGCGCGCGGGTTGCCCGCACCGCCGGTCCCTTCGAGGCATTGAGAATCCGGAACTGGATGCCACCTTCGTCGGTGGCCGCAGCCATCGCGCCGCCGAGGGCGTCGACTTCCTTGACCAGGTGACCCTTGCCGATGCCGCCGATCGACGGGTTGCAGCTCATCGCACCAAGGGTTTCGATGTTGTGCGTGAGCAGCAGCGTGTTCGCGCCCATGCGCGCGGCCGCGAGCGCAGCCTCGGTCCCGGCGTGGCCGCCGCCGACTACGATGACATCGAAACGGGTGGGAAAAATCATGAAAGCCCCGGTGCGCCCAAGCATTCGGAAAGGCACCGGATTTTACGCTGTTGCAACGCAAAAGCCTAGCGTCGAAAAGCGCTGTTTCACGATTTTTCCATTGCGGAACATTGGTTTGCAACAGAAGCCGCGCGACGTCGCAGCCACGCGGTTTGCAGTGCTCACTTCAGCGCGGCAAGTGCTGCAGCGTAGTTGGGCTCTTCCTTGATTTCGTGCACCAGCTCCGAGTGAATGACTTTGTTGTTCTCGTCGAGCACCACGACCGCGCGTGCGGTCAGGCCAGCCAAGGGCCCGGAGGTGATTTCGACACCGTAGTCGTGCATGAACTGACGGCCACGCATCGTTGACAGGCTGACCACGTTGGCCAGGCCTTCGGTTTCGCAGAAACGCTTCATCGCGAAAGGCAGGTCGGCAGCAACGACCAGCACCACGGTATTGGCAAGCGCGCCAGCGTCGCCGTTGAACTTGCGGGTGGAGGTGGCACACACGGGCGTGTCCAGACTCGGCACGATATTCAGCACCTTGCGCTTGCCAGCAAAGGTGTCGAGAGTGACGTCGGCAAGATCGGTCCCGACGAGTGAAAAACCGGGGGCGGAATCGCCAGGTTGCGGGAATCGGCCGGCGACGTCGATGGGATTGCCAGCGAGGGTCACGGTGCTCATGTTGTCATCTCCTGTGAATTAGGTATTTGCTCGACGACGGGCTTGCTCCGACCCGTTCGACCAGGGCTTGTTCTCACTTGCGCTGGCGAATGAGAACAAGCCTCAGAGATTGCAGCAGAATCCGCCGGCATACAAGCGCAACGGCGAAGGGGTTTCTGGGATAATCCCGAACTCGATGTTCCGACATCAACCGGTGGTCTGTGTACCGCCATTTAAAGCCATGATCCGGACCTGTGCCCGGCATGGCATCCATTAAGCCCCGGCGCATCCCGCCCCGGGGTGGCTGAAGACCACAGGCTGAAAATCTGCGGTCTCCGACAATTGGGAGCAACACGTGCGTACATTCGCATCTTCTTCACGGAGAGGCTTTTTGCTCTCCGCGGCCGCGTTTGCGCTGGCCTCATCACTTGCCCTGTCGCCGACCGACGCCGTCGCGCAGGCAACCCCCGCCAAGCTGATCATCACCGCGATTCCCGACGACGGCGACGCCGACCGGATGCGCGAGAACTTCGGCGCGCTGGCCCGTCATCTGGGTGAAGCAGTCGGGATTCCGGTCGAGTACATGCATGTCGAGAACTACGCCGCCAGCGTCACCGCGCTGGCCACCGGTCGTGCCCATGTCGCCTGGCTGGGCGCGGTGACCACCGCGCAGGCCTACATGCAGATGGGTGATGCGATGACGGTGCTCGGATGCCGCGACATCGACAAGGGCTTTGTCACCTACTACATCGCCAACCCGGCGACCGGACTGAGCACGGTCGGGAGTCTCGGCGAACTCGCGAGCGCGGCCGAGGGCAAGGGCTGGAGCTTCACCTTCGGCAGCAAGAGCAGCACCTCGGGCCACATGATGCCGCGCAAGTTCTTCCTCGACGAGGCTGGCGTTGCGCCGGAGCGGGTGTTCCGCACGGTGGCCTACTCGGGCAGCCACGACGTGGTGATGCAGATGGTGGCCGATGGCACGCACGATGTCGGCGCATTGAACTACGCCTCCTGGGACAAGGCAGACGACGCGCTCAAGGCACGCGCGCCCATCGTCTATACCTCGCCCCCCTTCACCAACTACGCACTGGTCGCCCGCAGCGATCTCGGCCCGGAGCTGGTCGGCAAGCTGCGCGAGGCCTTGCTGGCGATCTCGCCGGACAGCGAACCGGGTGCACAGGTGCTGCAGTACCTGAAGGCCGGTCGCTTCATCGAGGCCGACATGTCGGAGTGGATGGGGTATGTGGAGTTGCTGGAGTCGGGGATTGATATCGGGGGGTGAGGGTTGAGGCTTGCTGCTGTGCTG
>NZ_WTVM01000080.1 GCF_012910885.1 Azoarcus taiwanensis
GTTTCATGCCGGTGGCCGAGCGTGTCGCGGCTCGCCGGGCGCAGCGCGCCAAGACCGTCATCCGCCTGCCGTCGTATGAGACCGTCAGCGCCGATCCGGCGATGTACGCCCATGCGTCACGGGTGTTTCACCTCGAGTCCAACCCGGGCAACGCCCGCGCGATGGTGCAGGCCCACGGCGAAGGGCCGGGGCGGCGCGACGTGTGGTTGAACCCGCCGCCGCTGCCGCTGGTGACCGAAGAGATGGATTTCGTCTTCGATCTGCCTTACGCACGCCGGCCTCACCCGGCCTACGGTGATGCGCGCATCCCGGCCTGGGACATGATCCGCTTCTCGATCAATATCATGCGCGGCTGTTTCGGTGGCTGCACCTTCTGCTCGATTACCGAACACGAGGGCCGCATCATCCAGAGTCGCTCCGAGGCGTCGATCCTGCGCGAGATCGAGGAGATCCGCGACAAGACGCCGGGTTTCAAGGGTCATATCACCGATCTCGGCGGGCCGACCGCGAACATGTACCGCATGGCCTGCAAGGACCCGAAGATCGAGTCGGCCTGTCGCCGACTGTCCTGTGTGTATCCGGACATCTGCGAGAACATGGTCACCGACCATGCCCCGTTGATCTCGCTCTACCGCAAGGCACGGGCGATTCCCGGGGTCAAGCGGGTGACGATCGGCTCGGGCCTGCGCTACGACCTCGCGGTGCGTTCACCGGAATACGTCAAGGAGCTGGTCACCCATCACGTCAGCGGGCTGCTCAAGATCGCACCTGAGCACACCGAGGAGGGCACGCTAGCGAAGATGATGAAGCCCGGCATCGGTGCCTACGACGCGTTTCGCAAGCTCTTCGACAAATACTCCGCGCTGGCCGGCAAGAAGCAGCACCTGGTACCGTACTTCATCGCCGCCCACCCGGGCTGCACCGATGAGGATATGGTCAATCTCGCGCTGTGGCTCAAGGCCAACGGCTTCAAGCCCGATCAGGTGCAAACCTTCATGCCGACGCCGATGGCCATGGCCACGACCATGTATTACTCGCGTCGTAACCCGCTGCGCCGCGTCAGCAAGGATTCCGAGATCGTCGAAACTGCCCGCGCGGGTCGCCAGCGTCGCTTCCACAAGGCCTTGCTGCGCTGGCATGATCCGGAGAACTGGCCGCTGATCCGGGAAGGGCTGACCGCGATGGGACGTGCCGACCTGATCGGCAACCGGCCACATCAGCTCGTGCCGCACCGTCAGCCTGTAACGCAACAGCCGGCACCGCCTCGCAGGAAAGAGTGCCGTTCGCAGCAGAACCCAAAACGCCGGCGGGCTTGAAGCGCCGCCCGCTCGAACCAACAATAGAGGAGAACCCATATGCCTGGCTTGCTACCCGACGTCGACCCCGACGGTTTGCTCGAATACTCGGTGGTGTTCACTGATCGATCCTTGAACCACATGTCGCGCGCCTTCCAGCAAGTCATGCGTGAGCTGTCCGCAACACTCAAATCAGTCTATCGCGCCGAAGCGGTGGCGATTGTTCCCGGGGGTGGTTCCTTCGCAATGGAGTCGGTCGCGCGTCAGTTCGCCGGCGGCGCGCGCTGTCTTGTGGTGCGCAACGGCTGGTTCAGTTTCCGCTGGACGCAAATCCTCGACATGGGTGGTTTCGCCACCGGCAGCCATGTCCTGAAGGCGAGACCAGTCAGCGGCGAGGCGCAAGCGGCATGGGCGCCGGCACCGGTCGACGAGGTCGTCGCCTGCATCCGCGACATGCGCCCTGACGTGGTCTTTGCCCCGCATGTGGAGACGTCCGCCGGCATCATGCTGCCGGACGACTACATCCGCCGCGTGGCGGACGCGGTGCATGAGGTCGGCGGTTTGATGGTGCTCGACTGTGTCGCTTCCGGGGCGATGTGGGTCGACATGCAGGCCACCGGTGTGGATGTGCTCATCAGTGCTCCCCAGAAAGGCTGGAGCGGCACCCCCTGCGCCGGTCTGGTCATGCTCGGTGAGCGTGCGCTGGCCCGCATTGACCAGACCACCAGTAGCAGTTTCGCGATGGACCTCAAGAAGTGGCTGCAAATCATGCAGGCTTATGAGAGCGGTGGTCATGCCTACCATGCCACTCTGCCCACCGACGGTCTGGTGCGCTTGCGCGAGGCCATGCGTGAAACCGAAGCCCGCGGCTTCGAGGTGTGCCGCAGCCAGCAGGCCGAATTGGGTCGCCGGGTGCGTTCCCTGCTCGCCGAACGCGGCTTTCTTAGCGTCGCGGCGGCCGGTTTCGAGGCTCCGGGCGTGGTCGTCAGTCACACGACCGACGACGGCATCCACAAGGGGACGAAGTTCGTGGAAACCGGGTTGCAGACGGCGGCGGGCGTGCCATTGCAGTGCGATGAGCCCGCCGATTTCAAGACCTTCCGCATCGGGCTGTTCGGGCTCGACAAACTGGCCGACATCGACGGCACAGTGGCAAGACTGGCACAGGCACTGGACCGGATCGGGGCAGGCTGAGCCGGTTGGCTCGCAAGTAGAAGCGCCCCGGCATCCACCGGGGGCGCCGCACAGCGAAATTGTCCGATCCTTCTCAGTCTTCCTCGCTGAGCTCGTCCGCAGGTGCCGGTGCGATCGGCTCGAGCGACAGGCGCTGCGCCTCCTTGAGCGTTTCGCCGTCGAGCATGCGTGCCACAGCCTCGCGTTCTCGTGCGGCGCCGGGCGCGTTTGACGCAGCCGCCCGGTTCATCCACACATAGGCCTGGATCGGGTTCTTGTCATACCAGACGCCATCGCGATAGAAGCGGCCGAGTTCCAGCATCCCCTCTGGGTCGGCCGCAACCGCGGCCCGTTCAACCCAGCCGGCTGCCAGTTCGTAGTTCTGCAGTGCGCCGATGCCGCTCTGGTAAATGCGCCCCAGATACACCATTGCCTCGGTGTGGCCCGAGTCGGCCGCGCGTTGCAGCCAGCTCACGGCTTCGGAGGCTTTGGCTGGCTCGATCGTGGCATCGACCAGCCGGCTCTTGCCAATGCGGTATTGCGCCTCTGCGTCCCCGGCTTCTGCGGCCTCCAGGGTTTGTGCATTGAGTGCGGCCGAGGGAACCGGACGGCCGTTGTCGTTGCCCCATTCGGCAAGTATCGGGTCCGTCGGCGAGCTGATGAAGATCGCAATGCCGAAGCTGGCGAGCATCACGGCTGCGGCCGCGGAGGCAAAGGCGGCGCGGTTGTGCTTGACTGGTGCAATGTAGCGATGCCCGCAGCCCACGCAGCGAAACGGCAGGTGCCCGGGATGGCTGCGCTTTTCGGTGTGGGACTTCCAGCGGGAGCGTCGCAGAAGTTTCGCCCCACACTCCGGGCAGATGGTCTTGTTCGGCAAAAGCATGGGTGTGTTAAGGCAGAATTCAGTGAATCAGCAGGATTATGTCGTATTTCATTGAATGTAACTTCTCTCGAAAGCTTCGATGACCAGCGTAATGCAAATTAACGTGGATAGCGGTCTCTCAGCCAGCATTGCGTCCGCCCTCGCGGCCGGATTGCTATCGCTTTCGCTGTTGTCGGGTTGCGCCGGCGACGCGCATGAGGGGATCAACCCGCGCGACGCCGCGCAGGTCGCCGCCGGCGAACGGGTCTATCGTACCTACTGTGCCGTCTGTCACGGCGCCGAACTCGAGGGGCAGCCCGAGTGGCGTCGCCGCCTCCCCAGTGGCCGTTTGCCCGCTCCCCCGCACGACGACACCGGCCACACCTGGCATCACGCCAATGCCGAGCTGATCGCGATGGTCCGCCATGGCATGGTGCCGCCACTCGCGCCTGAAGGTTACGAGAGCGACATGCCGGCCTACGCCGACATCCTCACGGACGACGAGATCCGTGCGGTGCTCGCCTTCATCCAGAGCCGCTGGTCTGACGAGGTGTGGGCGCTGCGTCGGCAGATGCGGCACTGAGCATCCGCGGCAGCTCCGAATCTCAGGTGTCGTCCGGCGATGGGCAGCAGGTTGCAGCTGTTGCGGCCGTCGGCAAACACCGCGCCACCATTCCGTTGCAGCACTCGGCGGTGAGGTAGTCGATGAGGTCCTGCATCGCTTCCATGTTTGCCCGGTAGCGCTGAAAACGCCCTTCCTGCTCAACCGACACCAGGCCGGCGTGGGTCAGCGCCTTGAGGTGGAAGGACATGTTCGTCGGCGGCACTTCGAGAGTGCTGGCGATCTCACCCGCCACTAGCCCTTCGGGCCCCGTGCGCACAAGCAGCCGGAAAACGTCGAGGCGGATGCCGGAGGAGAGCGATTCGAAGATTGCGAGGGCTGCGGGTTTTTCCATGCTTCAACAATACAACAATTTTGCAATCGTAGCGGCAGCTGGTCCGCAGCCTTGCTTCCGGGCCCTGGCTAGCTGCAGCGCTCATACGCGCAGGGAGGATGGCAGCCATCGAATGAGCCAGGTGTGACGTATTCACTTGGGCCACGGACCGGTGCCTTGTGCTATCGTTTCCGAGAGCTGGTTCGACGAAGGTTTCCACGCGCCAGTCTGCTTGCGAATGGTCGTATGCGCCCTTCTTTCCAATCAGGTGCAAGCGGTAGTTCTCGACGGGAGGTGTCTTGCATGAGGCGCCACGGTTGATTTGCATTGGCCCCGGTGCTTTCCACGCTTCTGACCAACACCATGTCCAAGCCTCCTGAGCCGCGTGATTCCATCAGTCATCGCTATTTCCGGCGTGTGTTCCGCTGGTTCATCGGTTTTGCTGTTCTGCTGACCATGGTGCTGGTAGCCGAAACGCTTTGGCAGGGGCGCGATAAGCTGCAGACTGAGTTGACCGTCTATCAGCGCTCTTTCGAACGCTCGATCGCAGCGGCCTTATGGGCGCTGGACTGGGACAAGCTGAACTCGATTGCCGTCGGCATGGTCGAGATCCCGGCCATTCGGGGAGTGCGCATCCTGGATCCGGGCGGCTCGTCCGAGATCCTGCGGATCGGAGCCTTGCCAGACCCGGGCGCAGAGATCAGAGGCTATGGTCTGACCCACCGTTTTGACCTGATCCACGAAGAAGGATTTGTTCGAGAGCGGATCGGGGTCATCGAGCTGCATTCGTCGTTCGATCAGGTATTCGAGCGCAGCCAGCGTCAGATCAGCCTGATCCTGCTACTTGGATTGCTGAAAACCCTGGTGCTCTGGTGGATCTTCCTGACCGTGGGGAGGCGGCTGATCGCAAAGCCACTGACAGAAATGGTCGAGGTCCTTGCCGATGCCGAGCCGCTGCGCCCGATGCGCTTGTCCGACGCCACCCGAAAGGCGATCGACGGCACCGAACTGGGGGCTCTGCAAGTCGCGTACGACCGCCTTATCGAGCGCGTCCAGACCGCGCAGAAAGCGCTCGAGGATGTCAATTGCAGTCTCGAGGAGCGTGTCAGGGAGCGCACGCTGGAGCTTGAGCGGGCCAATGACAAGCTGGAGCAGCTTGCACATACCGATCCGCTCACCGGACTACCAAATCGCCGCCAGTTCATTGCTGCGGCTCAAACCCTGATCGCCCTTTCGCGCCGCAGCGGCCGCCCGTTGGTATTGATCGTATGTGACATCGACGCATTCAAGCGTGTGAATGACGTCCATGGTCACACCGTTGGAGATCAGGCGATTTGCTATGTTGCCGACTGCTTGCGCAGGGCGGTTCGAGAGATCGATGTGGTGGCGCGCTTCGGTGGGGACGAGTTCGTGCTGCTGTTGCCAGACGTTTCAGCGGCCGAGGCGCTGGCGGCGGCCGAGCGTGTGCGCCAGTTGGTTTCCGGGTCGTGGATCAGCTGCCCGAACGGTGAGCGCCTCCGTGTCACGCTGAGTCTGGGGATTGCAGAGTGGGCGACCGGAGACGTGCGGCTAGAGGACTTGTTCCTGCGAGCCGACGAGCGCTTGTATCGCGCCAAGGCGGCTGGCCGAAACTGCACGATTGCGGACGACACCAATGCGCCGTCGACAGGAGATCCGAAAGCCGTGAGGAGCGCTGGGCAGCCTGCGGGTCACTAATGGTCGGTTTTCTGGCAGGAGCCGCGATACCAGGCGCCGCCGTCGAGCATGCATTCAGCGATGAACTCGTCACCAGGCTGAATCTCGAACCGCTGCGGCTGCAGTGGCGAGCCGAATGCGTCCAGATGGTGGGCTTCGTGCAGGGGTAAGAGCGATTCTGGCAACCATCGCCGATAAGCGGCCGCAAAATACCCGTCACGCTCTTGGGCGATGATGCGGTTGCTCGCTTCGATCACTGCAACACCGAGCGGCGAGCGGGAACAGGCGAGGTGGTTCAGCGTATAGGGTACGTTGCCTTTCACCGGCAGGAAGTCGTAGAGCGACACGGTGTCCGCGTTTCTCAGCACGTAAGCGTACTCGTACGGGTAGAGCAGCGATACAAGGGCACGGTCGGCGGCGAGAAGGCCGAATTTTGTTTCGATGGGACGATTCGCGGTGATCACGAACAGTTGGTTTCGCTGATCGGCTCGCGCGATGATCTCATCGAGGCCCGGACCGTAGGAGCGTCCGGCCTGAACCGCGACGACGCCCACTTCGTCATCTACCAGAGCATCAAGGTCAAGCGTGCCATCGGCGTCCAGATAGTCTCGCAGGACCGACTCCTGCGATGATTTCAGCGCCGCCGCACCGTTTGGAAACTGGGCGTGGAGCGGGTCCGCGTAGACCATGAATTGTTCGCGTTCTGCCGTGTGAAGAAACGCCGGATTGCATATGTTGGGCTTGGCTTTGATGTCGTGAAGCATGCGATGCACATTGGAGTTGCGCAGCACGTGACGGTAGCCGTCCAGTTCGGCGATCAGGCGCCACCGGATCAGGTCGGTATATCCCTGTCCGCGCAATTCTCCTGTGGTGTTCTGAATCGGCGGCAAGTCGATCAGATACCACTCGATCACGGGCGGCATTTCAGCTTTGGCTGTGGGTGCCGTCAGTCCTGCAAGCGCGGCGAACACCGCGCAGAATGCGCTTCGCCATCGCCCGGATTGTGCTTCGTGCCCGTTGGCTGACACGGTATCGTTGGCCACGCCGATTCCTCACTGAGGCTTTCTTCCGAGAAATCTAACATGGCTCAACGGGATGAGGCTGCGGATCTGCCGAAACCAAGAGTTGAGGGTGTCGAATCCTGATGTGCAGTGAAGCTGTTGAAAGGGGGAGGCACATGCTCGTGCTGCGCCACAGCTGCGACAAGCGCTTGTGGTGCCACAGCCTTTGAGTATGGACGCCGAGTCGCTCAAAGGGCCGCTAAGCACCAGCGAGCGCACGCAGCCGCCCCGCGCCGATCGGCTCCTCCTGAAGTAAGGGCACGACCGCATGACGCCGAGCGTGCTCAGTCGCGACCGCTTCGATTTCGGGCAACTCGTTGGCCGCGCGACGGCGCAGCAGGGGAGAGCTGGGGCGGGCGGCGGAGACGCTGTTGTTGATTACCCAGGCCCAGGGCTCAATGCCGGCGCGGCGCAGGTCGGACTGAAGGGCCGCGGCTTCGAGTACCGGAGTGGTCTCGGCCAGGGTGACGAGAAGCACCTTGGTCTGTTTCGGGTCCTGCAACTGCATCATCGGAGTGGTGAAGTGCATGCCCTTGTCGCCCATCTGGCGGGCGATCTCGCGATGGTAGGCGCCGGTGGCGTCGAGCAACAGCAGGGTGTGGCCGGTGGGCGCGGTGTCCATGATGACGAACTTGCGCCCGGCCTCGCGGATGATGCGCGAGAAAGCCTGGAAGACCGCGATCTCCTCGGTGCAGGGCGAGCGCAGGTCCTCTTCCAGCAACGCACGGCCCTGTTGGTCGAGATCCTTGCCCTTGGTGGCGAGCACATGCTGGCGATAGCGCTCGGTTTCCGCATGCGGGTCGATGCGGCTGACTTCGAGGCCGGAGACCGAGCCGGCAAGTGTTTCGGTGAGGTGGGCGGCCGGGTCGGAAGTGGTCAGATGCACCGGCAGTCCACGGCTGGCGAGCTCCACCGCGACCGCGGCGGCGAGCGTGGTCTTGCCGACGCCGCCCTTGCCCATGAGCATGACCAGGCCGTGGCCGTCCGCGGCGATGTCGTCGACTAGTGCGGCGAGCGACCGCGCGTTGGCCTCGTGGTTTCCTGGATCACCTTCATCAGGCACCGTCTGATCGATGAACAGGCCTCGCAGCGCGTCGAGGCCGACGAGGTTGAAGGGCTTAAGTGCGAGTTCGTCACGAGGCAGTGTGCGCAGCGGTTCGGGCATGGCAGCGAGGGCGTCCTGTTCGCGCTGGTGGAGTGCTGCCGCGAGCGTGTCGCTGGCGGCTTCGGCCGCCGGCAGAATGCCGTTGACGACCAGATGCTGACGGGTCAGTCCAATGGCTGCGAGCTCGTCGTGGGTGCGGGCGACTTCGCGCAGGCTCGCCTGTTGTGCGCGGGCGACGAGGACCAGGCGGGTGCGTGCCGCATCCGCAAGCGCGTCGACCGCGGCCTTGTACTGGCTGCGCTGCTTGTCCAGCCCGGCCAGAGGGCCGAGGCACGAGGCATCGCCCTG
Source organism: Azoarcus taiwanensis (assembly GCF_012910885.1). Taxonomy (GTDB): domain Bacteria; phylum Pseudomonadota; class Gammaproteobacteria; order Burkholderiales; family Rhodocyclaceae; genus Azoarcus_F; species Azoarcus_F taiwanensis. The sequence continues at coordinate 8,475 of NZ_WTVM01000080.1, forward strand.
GCCGGCTTCCAGAAAACCGCTCCAGGCGCCGGGTAGCTGCAGCAACCGGATGGTGTGGCCGGTGGGCGCGGTGTCGAACAGGATGTGGTCGTAGTCGCGGGTGATGGCGGAGTCGGTCAGCAGCGCGGTGAACTCGTCGAAAGCGGCGATCTCGGTGGTGCAGGCACCGGATAGTGACTCTTCGATGCCGCGCACGACTTCGTCCGGCAACACGCCGCGCACCGGGCCGACCAGGCGCTCGCGGTATTCCCGTGCGGCGGCCTCGGGGTCGATCTCGAGCGCGGCCAACCGGCTTACCGCGGGAATCGTGGTGATGCGGTTGCCGATCTCGATGCCGAACACCTGGCCGACGTTGGAGGCCGGATCGGTGCTGACCAGCAACACCGTGCGCCCCGCCTGCGCCAGCGTGATTGCGCTGGCGCAGGCGATGGAGGTCTTGCCGACTCCGCCCTTGCCGGTGAAGAACAGGTAGCGGGGGGCTTGCTCGAGAAAGCGGGGCGTTGCGGTGTATTGCATGACGTCGGCTCGGTGTGGATTGCGGCTTGTGGAGGGCTTGGGACGGATCAGCAGCAGCGACTGCCCGGGCAGCAGGACGAGGCCGAAGCGGTTTCCACGGTGGGAGCCGCGAGGCCGGCCCACTGCGCAAGTTCGGCGCGCGTGGGGTAGCGGCCGGCGAGCGCGATCTCGCCATCGATCAGGATCAGCGGCAGCGCCTCCTGCCCTGAACGTTCGAGAAAGCGCTTGACGGTGTCGTTCTGTGCGAAGACGAGCGGCTCCTGCGCGAGGTTGAAGCGCTCGATGGCCGCGCCCTGGCCCTTGGCCCAGTCGATGTCAGCCGCGAACGTGACCAGTGCCTGGTCGACGTCGACACCGCAGACGCCGGTGCTGCAACACAGGGAGGGGTCGAAGATCTGGATGTTTGCCATGTGAGTATCTCCTATGGACGAGGGTGAGAGTCAGGCAGTCAGCGTGCCGATGCGGTCGAGCTCGGCCTTCAGGCGGGTGCGATCCTCCGCGAGTTCCGCCAGCGGCAGGACCAGCATGGCCTCGATGCGGGCGCGCAGGATGCGGTAGGCGGTGACGAAGGCGGCGTCGATCTCGGCGTCGGTGCCGGTGGCGTGAGCCGGGTCGTCCACGCCCCAGTGGGTGCGCAGCGCCGGCCCGAGATAGGCCGGGCAGGTCTCGCCTGCAGCGCTGGCGCACACGGTGATGACGATGTCCGGCGTGACCGGCAGGTCGTCCCAGGATTTGCTGTGCAGACCGTCGGTGGCGATGCCTTCGCGCTCGAGCAGCGCCAGCGAGCGCGGGTGGACCTGGCCGATGGGCTGGCTGCCAGCGCTTACCGCGTGCCAGCCTTCAGGCGCGAGATGGTTGAAGGTGGCTTCGCCGAGAATGGAGCGGCACGAGTTGCCGGTGCAGAGGAAGAGGACGTTCATGAGGTCTGGTCCGGGTCGCATCGTCGATTTGATTCATGCAATACTACAACAAGCTTTGAAATAAAGGTGGGTGAGCCCCGGGTGCTGGAATCTGACGCCTTGCCGCTGGCGACCACCCATCCGGCTTCGCTGCCACTCGCGCTACCGCTGTAAGGCGTGTTCCGCTGCGATCCCCAAACTCGCCCTTCGGGCTCAAACAGCGGGGATCGCGGCCGCTACACACGCCAACAGCGGCATGCGCTCGGGCAGAGGCGCCTCCTGGGTGGTCGCCAGCGGCACTCCAACATGGTGGCCTCGTTATGGACCTACGTCTGCTCCTGACAGCTTCTTCCTGTCCGAGCGGTTGTGATCGGTGCCCGCTTCGCTGCTATCCTCGTACCCTCGCTTGCTTCACCACAACAACAAGACGCTCCCCCTAAGATGAACTCCAAATTCCTGGAAGGCGGCCGGGAAGGCTTTCGCACTTTCCTGCCATTGTCGGTTGGCCTCGTCCCCTGGGCGATCGTGACCGGGGTCGCGATGCGCTCGATTGGGCTGTCGCCGCTGGAAGCCTTCGGCATGAACGTCATCGTGTTTGCCGGCACTGCGCAGCTCGGCACGCTGCCGCTGATCGCGGTGGGTACGCCGATCTGGCTCATCGTGCTCACCGCGCTGGTGCTCAACCTGCGCTTCGTGATCTTCAGTGCTGCACTGGCCCCCGCTTTTGCCGGCGAGCGCTGGCCGCGCCGGGTATTGGCCAGCTATCTGCTGGTCGACGGCACCTTCGCGGTGTTGTCGGATCGGCTGCTCAAGGCGACCGATCCGCACTGGCGCTGGGGCTGCTACATCGTCCCGTCGCTATGGTGCTGGGCCTTGTGGCAGCTCTTCGTAATGGTCGGTGTGTTCGGTGCTGGCGCCTTGCCGCAGGACTGGTCGCTCGAGTTCATGGCGACCATCGCGCTACTCGTGATGCTGGTGCCCATGTGCGCGACCCGGCCGATGATGCTGGCGGCGGTCGCCGGTGGTGTCGGTGCGGTACTGATGCGCGGTTTGCCGCTCAAGCTCGGACTTATCGCCGGCATCTTCATCGGCATCATCGCCGGCTTCGCGGCGGAGCACTGGGCGGCCCGCAGGAGGTCGTCATGAGCGAAGGCTGGTGGTTGTGGCTCACGCTGTTCCTGATCGGCGGCACGACGATGCTGACCCGGGGCAGTTTCATCATCCCGGGCGAGCGGGCGAGATTGCCGCCGGTCGCACACCGGGTGTTGCGCTACGCGCCGGCGGCGGCGCTCGCGGCGTTGATCGCCCCCGACCTGCTGCTCGACGACGGTGCGCTCGACCCGTTCAACCCCAAGCTGTTGGCCGGCCTTCTGGTGATCGTAATCGCGTGGCGCTCGCGCAACCCGTGGCTACCCTTCATTCTGGGTATGGGGGCGCTGCTGGCGATGCGGAAACTGCTTGGGTGGTGAGGGTCAACTCGACTGCCGGATTGCGAGCACTGCTTGATTGCGCAAGGTACGCAATAGCGTGAGTTCGTGCTCGCTGATGCGGATGCTGTTGGGGGTCTGCTTTTCGGCGTAGATCAGCGCGACCGGGCGCTGGCGAACGACCAGTGGCAGCAGCACAAAGCTGCGAGCGCGGGTCGCCGACCGAAACCAGTCGGGGATGCGGGCTGCGATGGCCGGGTCACCGACATCGCTGATCAGGACGTCGGCACCCTTGTCCAGCGATGCGTGGAAAATGTCCGGTGTGAAATCCAGTCCGATGCGGAAGGTGCGGGCGAGCTCGGCTGCGTCGGGTCCGAAGCCGAAGCGGCCCTGCATCGTGCGCTGCTTGGGGTCCCGAATACAGAGTACGACCCGCTCGAAGCCCATCGCACGGTAGATGACCTCCAGGATCATTCGCAGGATGTCGTTGAGGCGAAAATCCTCGACGAGGCTGTTGCTGATCTCCTGAATGCCGGCAGCAAGAATGTCCTGAGCTTCACTGCGGCTGCTTCCGGCGGCATCGGCAGTGGGTAGCCGCGCCTGCTCGAGCGCCTCGCTCGCTGCGTCGCTCCCGGCGGTCATGGCAACCTTGCTGCGCTGACCGGAAAACTGATTCAAGCTGCGGCCAAGCGGTGTGCGTTCGAGACTGAGGCCAACGACCCGGGCGAAATCCATGGTTTCGGCAACTGCCGAGTCCATGTTTGCTTCGAACGCCTCGTTCGACAGATCGAGCATTCGGGCGCAGCGGCTACGAAGCATGCCGATCGCCTTTTCGCGGGCCTCCCCGTGGGTCTGACCTATCGTGTCGGCCAACTCGGTGGCCAGCGTCGCGAGCGCTCGCATGCGCTCTCCGGCATTGGCCGGCTTGCGGACGATCCCTTCCGGCAGGGGGCGCATGCTGTCGACGATCGCGGGCGGAAAGCCCCAATTGCGTGCGACACCGATGCCGAGCTCGTGGAGCGGCATGCCAAGTACCTTGATTGCGGCGTTTTCCTCACTGCAACCGCTGCGTTCGCATTCGGTGGCGATGCGATCGGCTTCCTCGGGGAAATAGAAGCGTGTCAGTAGCCGTCCGAGGTGATGAAACAGGGCACAGATATAGGCCTGCTCACGATCCCGGCCGTCGCCGGCAAGCTCGCGCCCAAGCGACCCCGAGAGGTTTGCGAGCAGGCAGGACTGCATCAGCGTGTCCGCATCCGGCCGATCACGGACATGGTCGAACAAGACCACGGCCAACGCGATATTACGCACCGCGTCGAAGCCCATTACGAGCACTGCACGCGACACCGTGCTGATCGTGCCCGCGCCGGCTCGGCGGAAGTGGGGTGAGTTCACGACCCGCAGCAGTTTGTTGGTCAGCGCGAAGTCGCGCAGCAGGAGCGCGGAGAGTTTTTCGACATTTTCCTTTTCGCTGGACGCGATGCGGTTGATTGCTTCGACCGACTCGGCGAGCGCGGGAAAATCCTTGTGATGCCGCATCCGCCGCAGCAGGAATTCGAGCGTGCCCTTGCCGCCGCCGGCAAGAGGAGTGTCGGCTTCATTCGATTCAGGCGGCGATTCGGTATCCATGGCTTGCACGTTCGGTGGGGACTCGAATATGGATTGGCACGACGAGTGTAGCACCGGCTTACGGTGCTTCAACCGAATCCGAAGCGTCCCAGCAGTAGTGCAAGTCCACAGGCCATGAGTAGTAGTGGAACCGACCAGCGATGGAAATCGCGCCACAGTCCAGGCTGGCGGGAAAGGCGCAGCGCGATGAGGTTGGCCAGCGAGCCGATCGCGAGGCCGAAACCGCCCACGCTCACGCCCCAGGCCAGCGCGCGCATGTCCTCGGTGAAGCCGGAGAGGAAGATGGTCGCAGGTACGTTGGATATGGCTTGCGACAACAGCACACCGGCGGTGAACACCCCGCCGGGTAGCGCGTCGATGCCAGTCGCGAGGGACTGCATGACCGGCAGGGCGGCCAGCAGACCGAGATCCACGAACATCAGCACGAACACCGCAAGCAACAGCCAGTCAACGCCGCGCAGCACCCGCGGGCGCAGTAGTGCGAACACCCCGATGACCGCCAGCGCGGTCGCCACCGCGTGGCCGAGATCGGTGAGCAGGAGAAAGGCAGGATACAAGGCCAGTGACAGGTGCAGGAGTTTGCGGTCGAGCACCGGCGGGGCACTTCCCGGCCGCACCTCGATGCGCAGCGACGGAAAGGCGAGCGGGATCGCCGCGAGCACCAGCAGTGTGAGCGCGAGGCCGAGCGGCAGCATCATCGCGACGAAGTCCATGAAGCTCAACGTCGTCGATTGCCAGATGAAGAGGTTCTGCGGATTGCCCACCGGGCTCAACGTCGAGCCGGCATTGACCGCGAGTGCCTCGAACACCACCAGCCGGCCCACCGGCAGATCGGCGACCGCACGCAGGCTGATGGTGAGCGGTACAACGATGAACAAGGCCACATCGTTGGTGACCACCGCCGCGAGCGCGGCCGAGAAAAGCACCAGCGCAAGCGCAAGCGTGCGTTCGCCATGCACTTTGGTGAGCAGTCTGCGCCCCGCGAGCGCGAGATAGCCGCTGTCCTCCAGCCCCCGGCTCAGCACCAGCAGGCCAGCGAGCGCCCCGATGGTCTTCCAGTCGACCAGATGGTGCAGTGAGTGCACCGCTTCCGGCTGCGCCAGCAGCAGTGGCACTGCGGCGGCAAGCAGCACCACCAGCAAGCGGTCTTCGGCGACGCGCGACAGGAGATGACGCAGGAGACGCATGGGTGGGTGTGCAAGAGAACTGTGAAGGCGTGATCATGAACGAAAAGCTCCTCTGCGAGAGGCGCTGGCGTTTGATCTGTGCGCGAGGTGTCTTTAGTCCATGATCTTGCCGATGCCGTCCAGGTAGGCCTCGCCATAGTCGATCACCGCGTCGCGCTTCATGCCTTCGGTCGCCCAGTGCATGTCGGCGACGGTGTCGTGCAGCAGGCGAAGCTCGTCGATCAGGCGTTGCAGAGTGTCCTCGAGAGTGTAGGCGAGGCTGTGGATGTCTTGCATGTCATGGTCGGTGACGTCGCCGGCGAGCAGCGCGGCGAGTTTGCGGTTGCTGTCGCGCAGGTTGGCTACCGCCTCTTCCACCGTTTCGGACTGCAGGGCCTGATGATGAACGACCCGCGATGGTGTCGGCTCAGCGGCGTGGGCAAGGGGGGCGAGGAAAGCGGCGGAAACGAGGATGAAGCGTGCGATGGTGGCTTTCATTAGGGCTCCAGAGTGAACGGGGAGAATGCAAGAATGGAGGCGAGACAGACGACGAATGGAGTCGATCGGCTCACAGGGGAAACCGAGTTTGCTGTCGGGCTTGTGCCGAGATGCCGGGCAGGTGATCACGCCATTCGCTCAGCGCAACCGGGTCGTCGCCGTCGAGCTCGATGCGGTTGAACACCGGGATGGCCCCGCTGGCCTGTAGCCAGTCGTCCACGCGTCGTCCGAAGGCACAGAAGTCGCGATATCGGCGATCACCGAGCGCGAGCAACAGGAACGGGAGCCTGTCGAGTTCGGCCCGTCGGCGCATGACCGTGTCGACGAATTGCTGGGCGTTATCGGGTGCGTCGCCTTTGCGGCAGGTGCTGGCAATCACGACCAGTTGCGCGCACTCGCTCAGATCGATGAGGGTGGCGCTGCCGAGCGGCGCGATGCGGACCGCCAGGCCGGATAGCGCGAGCGTCTGTGCAGTTTCCTGCGCGAGGGCTTCGGCGAAGCCGGTCTGGCTGGCGAACGCTACGAGGATTGGCCGTACGCGACGGGCCTCGTGCGACGCGTGCCGTGGCCCGGAGCCCGGCACGCTGCTGCGCGCCAGCCGTGCGCGGTTCCAGCTATAGGCGCACAAGCCGCTGTAGGCGAGGACGAGGCTGGCCGCGGTCGCGAGCCGAACGGGATCTTCGATGAGCATGCTTCAGCCCCGGGCCTTGCAGTGCCTGCCGAATGACCCAAAGCGCAGACGGATCACTGCGACAACACCTCCAGGGTCACTGCATACGACACCCGGCGCTGTGCGTTTGCGAGCGTGGTGTTCTCGTCGTCGGCCGAGGCTTCCATGCGGTACATGCCCGGTTTGGGCCAGGTGTAGCTGATGCGCCCGTGGCCGTCCGTGGTCAGGGCCGCCTTCTCGAGCTGGTCGCGGTAGCGGGTGCCGCCGGCCATGATGCTGACTTCCACTCCGGCAGCAGGCTTGCCATCGATGGTGAAGGCGAAGGTGGCCTCTTCGCCCTCGTACAAATCGTTGGGGTGGGTAACCGGGTGGACTTCCAGGCCCTGGCCGGTCGGGGCGATCTCCGACGGGCTGCCGACGGTGACGAAGGTTTCGATGCGGGATATGGACTCCCGTACCGAAAGCTCGGGTGCGTCGGCGGGCACGTTGGTGGCGAGATCTTCATGACGGCCGCGCCAGCGGCGGGTTTCTTCGCCCTCTTTCCAGCTTGCCATGACGCTGGCGTTGACCAGCGCGATGCGGTACGAGCCCGCTTCCGGAAGGTTGGCATCGAACACCGTGCGCAGGTGGCCCTGCATCATGTTCTCCGGTTCGACGCTGATGCCTTGCGGGCCGGTGATGAACAGGTTGTCCTGGATACGCAGCGGGCGGTAGGTGAAGTGGAAGGCGTCGTTCGACACTGCGCCGTCGACGGTGACCGGGCCGCTGCGGGACAGCACGGTGGAGGACGGCAGCAGCCAGACGTCATGTGCATGCGCCGCGGACGTGAGGGTCACGGCAGCGATGGAAGCGAGGAGAATCGTGCGGGAGAGTTTCATGCGGACTCCGTGGTATGAGGTTCCGGGGATCAGGGGGCGAGCCGTACTGCGATCGCGCCCAGTTCGTGTTCGCCTTGGGCATTGAGGGTGGCACCGGCGGTCAGCGGCCATTGCAGGGGCACGGTGATGACCTCGCGCCCGCCGTGCTCGCGCGAAGCCTCGACGATGAGCCGGTATTCGCCGGCGGCAAGCTCGCCCAGCGGCACCTGGCCGATGGTGTAGCTGATGGTGTGGGTGCCAGGTGCGCGCGTGGCGCTGGTGACGCCGTCGATCGGCACGGTCAGGTCACGTCCGATGCGCCGCCACCACAGGCGCATGTCCTTGAGCCATTCGGTGCCGCGCGCGTCGCGCATGTTCACGTCGTACCAGACGGCGAGATTCGCGGCCACCGAGTTGTCCGGACGCTCGATCCACACCGCGACGTAGGGGCGTCGGTAGTCGCTGACATTGAAAGCGGGCAACTCGATATCGACGGTCAGATCGGCCGCCGCCAGCGGATGGGCGATGAGGGCGCAAAGTGCGGCAAGGGCGAGTCTTGTCTTGATGGGCATGACAGTCCTAGTGCATGAAGAGAACGATGATGAGCAGGGGAATCAGCGCGCCGAGACCGACCATCGGCCACACCAGTGGGCGCTGGCGAGCGTGTATCCACAGGATGAAGAGGCCGGTTAGTGAGAACACGATGCAGGCGGCCGCGAAGAGGTCGATGAACAGGCTCCATGCGGGGCCCGTATTGCGGCCCTTGTGCAGGTCGTTGAGCCAGGCGACGGTGCCGCGGTCGACCCGCTCGTACTCGACGGTGCCAGTGGCCAGGTCGATTGAAAGCCAGGCGTCGCCGCCGGGGCGAGGCATCGCGAGGTAGATTTCGTCGCTGCTCCACTCCGCGGGGAGGGTTGGAACAGGTTGACCGAGTTCGTCGGCGAGCCAACGGCGCAGGACTGGTGGCAGCGGACCCGAGGGCGAGGATTCGGCGATTCTCGCGAGCGTGTCGCGCATCGCAGGTCCGATCTGGATCTCCGCGCGTTCGACGTGTGTCTCCACCTTGATCGCATTCGGGTGGTTGAGTGTGATGCCGGTGACCGAAAACAGCAGCATGCCGATCAGACAGATCGCCGAGCTGATCCAGTGCCATTGCATCAGGTGTCGAAGCCACCACGCACGCCGCTCGCGCATGGTCGCGAGAGCGTCGAAGTCTGGGTGACGGTTTGAGAGAGGCGGCTTCAGGGCGCGCGATCCCGTGGGTGGGGCGTAGGAGGGCATGGTTGCAGAGCGCACGGCGACCGCATTGCGATCGCCGCATTACGCCGTCAGAAGCTCATGTTCGCGGAGATCCAGTACGTGCGGCCGGCCGGGCTCATGCCCTTGATCGCTGCACTGGTCTTGAAGTACGCACTACCCCACACCTCGTCGCCGGCCAGGTTGGTCCAGCGTTTGAACTCACGAAAGTCCTTGTCCAGCAGGTTCAGGACGCTGGCATTCAGGGTGAGTGCCTCCGAGATGCGGTGCGAGCCGCCGAGGCTGAACAAGGTGTATGCCTTCAGGTCACCGAGGGCTTCGTACTCCAGCTGGGTGTTGCCGGTGAAGTTCTTCGGATCGCCATTGAACCGACGGCTCTTGCCGCGGTACTCACCGCGCAGCCACAGGCTGGTCTTCTCGCTGGCCTGCCAGCGCAGTTGTGCGTTGGCCATGTGTTTGGCGGTGTCGCTGAGCTGACCGTTCTTTTCTCCTTGCTGGATGATCTCGCTGTCGGTCCAAGTGTAGTTGAGGCTGAGATCCCATCCGGTGGCCAGCGGGACGCGGGTTGATACTTCTAGGCCCCAGGTCCGCGCTTCGTCGTTGTTGATCGAGTAGGTGGCAGCAGGGTTGGCGGCGCAGCTTGAGATGAAGTTGACGGCGCAGTCGCCACCGCTACCGATCTTGTCCTTGATTCGGTTGTGGAAGACGGTGGCGGATCCGCTGAGCCCCCGTCCGCCGTCGAAGAGCAGTGCCAGTTCGCGGCTGGTGCTGATCTCGGGCTTCAAGTTGGGGTTGCCGATGCTTATCGACGTTCCCTGGCCGCCGATGCCGCTGACGCCATCAATGAGTTGTTCGAGACGGGGCGCACGGAAGCCGCGACTCACACCGCCTTTGACGGTCCATGCTTCGGTTGCGTTCCAGACGAGATAGGCGCGCGGACTGGTCTGGCCGCCGAACGCGTCATGACGGTCATGCCTCAGGCCGAGCGTTGCGGTAAGCGAACCGGTGAGTTGCCATTCGTCTTCTCCGAACACCGACCACATGCGCTGGCGGTGATTCTCGGGCAGCAAGCCGTCCTCGAGCTTTGCTTCCCACCATTGCGCGCCGAACGTCGCAATATGCGCCTCGCCAAGCGGCGCGATGAGCTTGGTATCGAACACGGTGTTGGAGGTCTCGAGTTTGCGGTCGGTGCCGATTGAAGGGTCGCTGGCGGGGCGTGAGGC
>NZ_WTVM01000081.1 GCF_012910885.1 Azoarcus taiwanensis
CAACATGCCCACTTTGATCACTCCTCGATCCCCCGCCCAAAACACAGCAGGGTAGTCAATCAAAGGTGGGTCAAATTTCGATGCAAATTACCCCGGCAAGTGGGTCAATTCTGGATGGCCGTCAACAGCCTGATTGCCGCTCGCGGTGTACAGTTTGCGCCGGAACTGCAGGCGCAGTATGTGCGGACTGACCGAGCGACGGTGCGCTTGCGTGCCGCAACGCCGGCGATTCTGGACTCGGCGCCTTTCATGTCTGTTGCCGTGGAACAGATTCTCTCGCAACTGAAAGAGTTGGACGTCTTGAGGTCTCATGTCTTTTCAAGAGACGTTCCAGTCGACAGGGTCCGCGTCGACTATACGGCCTTGATCAGTCCTCTTTTTGATCATCTCTTTGTGACAACCTCCGTCGGCGGCAGTGATTGGGCTTTCCGGGGGCAGATGGCGTTTCTGTTCTTTCTCCAGGCGAAGGAGATGGCTGGTCAGGAGCGGGCGTTGTTGACTGCGATGCTGTCGGCTGGCGATTACAGCCACGCCCGGCTGAGTGACTTTCATCGTATCAAGTCGGCAGAGCGGCTTCTTGACGAGAAGTTTCGCCAGTTCGCCGACGGCGAGATCATCAAGCATTACGACAACGCCCTTTCCGCGCCCTTTGTAAGGGAAATTCAGCAGATGCGGCAGTTGGTTCTGGCCGCCAATACGGGAGAGGAGCCGGTAGGACGCATGATTCCTCTGGCCACCCATTGGTTCGATCTCTCCTCCCAGAAGATCGACACCCTCAACGAGTTTGAATCGCGCCTGGTCGATCGCGTGCTTGAGAGTGCCGAGGCGCTTCACAGCCGTGCCCAATCGGCGCTGATGATCAACGCGCTTGGAACCGGCCTGTCGCTATTGCTGGCGGTCGCCCTACTGCTGCAGATGTGGCGGGGCAAGGAGCTCGCGGAAACCGACCTGCACCTGGCAGCAGAGGTGTTCCGTAACAGCGTGGAGTCGATCATCATCACCGACGCGGCGTCACGGATCGTAGAGGTGAACCAGGCTTTTACCCGTACTACCGGCTATCTGCGTGATGAAGTCATCGGGCAGAAGACGCGGATTCTTGACTCGGGTCGTCACGACGACCACTTCTATGCCGCGATGTGGATGAAGATCCGTGCGAGTGGCGCTTGGGAAGGCGAGGTCTGGAACCGGCGCAAGGACGGCGAGGCCTACCCGGCCCTGTTGTCCATCGCCGAGGTGAAGAACCGAAGGGGAGAGGTGACCCACTACGTTGCAACGAGTGTGGATTTGACCAAGTACAAGGAAACGGAGGCGATGTTGGAGCGCCTGCGTACCTTCGATCCTCTCACTGGTCTGCCGAACCGGGACGCCCTGATCTCCGCACTCGATCAGGCGGTGGTGAGCGCAGGTCGCACCGGAAACCGTTTCGCGTTGATCGAGCTCGGCCTCGACCGCTTCAAGGTGATCAATGAATCCCTTGGTCACTTGACTGGAGACCAGGTATTGATCGGTGCGGCCGAGACCATCAAGAAGCTGTTGCGGCGACATGATGTCGCCGCGCGACCTAGCGGCGATCGCTTCGCGATCCTCTTGCCGGACATGGATGATCCTCGGGCAATCGGTGCCTTTTGCGAGCGCCTTCTCGCCGCCTTCCGAAAGCCGATCGATGTGGACAAGCGGCCCTTGCATGTCTCGATCAGTATCGGCATCGCGCTTTTCCCGGACGATGGTGATGACAGCCGCACGCTTCAGCGCAATGTGGAAACCGCGCTCAACAGCGCCAAGGCGGACGGACGGAGCTGTTACAAGTTCTACTCGGCACAGATGAATGCAGCCGGCGTTCAATTGCTGGCGCTGGAGCAGCGATTGCGTCAGGCCCTGGATCTCGGAGAATTCTCGCTCGCTTACCAGCCGCAGATCGACGCCAGAAGTGGCAAGCTCATCGGGCTGGAGGCGTTGTTGCGCTGGCGAAATCCCGAGCTCGGGATGGTTTCTCCGATTCAGTTCGTTCCGATTGCGGAGGCCACTGGCATCATCGTGCCGATCGGTGAATGGGTTTTGCTCGAGGCCTGCACTCAGGCGCAGCAGTGGCGCGAACGCAGTGGGTGGGATTTCGAGATAGCGGTGAATCTGTCAGCGCGCCAGTTTGTTCGCGAGGACCTGTGTGCCACCGTGCAGAATGCGCTCGAGCGCAGTGGCTTGCCGGCGCGGGCGCTCGAACTGGAAATCACCGAAGGATTGCTGATGAGCGATCCCGCCGGTGCGACTCGGATCCTCACTAACCTGCGCGACCTCGGCGTGAAGGTCGCGCTGGATGATTTCGGCACGGGCTATTCGTCACTCGCCTACCTGAAGAATTTCCCATTGGACCGCCTCAAGCTGGATCGCGCATTCGTCAAGGATCTGCCGGGAAACGAGAGCGATTGTGCGATCAGTCATGCCGTCATCGCGCTCGGTCACAACCTCGGACTGCAGGTACTGGCCGAGGGGGTTGAAACACAGGAGCAGCGCCGCTTCCTGGCCGACGCCGGATGCGATCATTTTCAGGGCTACTTATTTGCTCGCCCTCTGCCTGCTGAAGAGCTCGATGGCTTCATGGACAGGGCGGAGAACGATTGGGGTCAGGCAATCTGACCCCATCGCTTTCAAAGCTTGGCTCGACCCTCTGGTCGGGCCGGATTCCTGTCAGCGATCAGCGGCCGCGGTTGGCGGCTCTGGGTGCGAACAGGGCCGCAGTCGGTGCGGAACGCTGGCCTTGCCGGCGATTGCCGCCGGGTCCCGGGCTCTGCGTGCCCGCGGTTCTCGGTTGCACCGCATGTTCCCGGCTTGTCTGCCCATCGCGCGGCGCAATGGTCGATGTGCGGCCACTGCTGGATTGTTTGGGCTTTCCGCCTCGCTTGCCGGGTTCGCGTGAGCTACGGCGATCGGTTTCGCGGTTGCGAGGTGGACGTCCGTTCTGGCGCGGGCGTTCGGACTCCTGGGCGGTGGGGTCTACCGGGCGGGGAGTGAAGCCTTCGGGTTGCGGTGCGCGCTCGATACGCTTGCCGATCAGTCGCTCAATGCCAGCGAGATAGCCTGCCTCTTCGGCGTCGACCAGCGAGATAGCATGGCCGGCGCTGCCCGCGCGCCCGGTTCGGCCGATGCGATGGACATAGTCTTCGGCGATGTTCGGCAACTCGAAGTTGATCACGTGCGGAAGCTGCTCGATGTCGAGTCCGCGGGCAGCGATGTCGGTCGCGACCAGCACCGGCAGCGACCCGTCCTTGAACTGGGCCAATGCGCGTGTGCGGGCTGACTGGCTCTTGTTGCCGTGGATTGCGGCCGACGCGATACCGTGCTTGAGCAGATACTCGGCGAGCTTGTTCGCCCCGTGCTTTGTTCGGGTGAACACCAGCACCTGATACCACTGGTTCTCTCCGATCAGATGCACCAGAAGATCCCGCTTCTGCTTTTGCGGGATCATGAACACCGACTGACTGACCAGTTCAGACGCGGTGTTGCGGCGTGCGACCTCGACCTGGCCGGGATTGTTGAGCAAGCCCTTGGCCAATGAACGGATTTCGTCCGAGAACGTAGCGGAAAAAAGCAGGTTCTGACGTTGCTTCGGCAGCATCGCCAGGACCTTGCGGATATCTCGAATGAAACCCATGTCGAGCATGCGGTCCGCTTCATCGAGCACGAGAATCTCGACCCCGGAGAGGTCGACGGTTTTCTGGCCGGCGTGGTCGAGCAGGCGACCGGGCGTGGCGACGAGGATGTCGACCGGCTTGCGCAAGGTCTGAATCTGGGGGTTGATGTTGACACCGCCGAACATCACCATCGACTTCAGCGACAGGTGGCGTCCGTAGGTTTCGACGGATTCGTGCACCTGTGCCGCGAGTTCGCGGGTCGGGGTCAGTACGAGGCAGCGCGGCCGACCGGGACGGCGCTCGCCGGCTTGTGTCGCGCTGAGACGGTGCAGCAGGGGAAGTGTGAAACCGGCGGTCTTGCCGGTACCGGTCTGGGCGGCGGCGAGCAGGTCGCGGCCAGCCAGCACCAGTGGAATCGCTTGCGCCTGGATCGGCGTGGGCGTGGTGTAACCCGTTTCGGCGACTGCGCGCAGAATCGGTTCTGCCAGTCCAAGACTGGCGAAATCAGCGGAGGTTGTCATTATGTTCCAGGGGGTGCGGCTAAAACCCGTCGCTCCGCAGGAGTGACACCAATCTGGGCAGGCCGCTGGGTGGACCGGTAGGGTCTCGGATTGAGGCGACTGATTGGTCGTGGTCACCACATGCGCCCATTGTATAGGTTTTTTTGCGCATTGCAGCAAAATGGCGGCGACGCCGGCCAATCATCGTGATGAATGTGCACAGCGGCGGGCCTTGAAGCGCGCTGATTCACTGCGTAACCGGGTGTCTCTGGTCGACGTATGACTTTAGCGCGATTCCAGACGCCAGGCTTTCGGGCTATAGTCACGGCGGTTTGCGCTTGCACAGGGGAAGGCATGGCTCTGGAATGTTCCCGATTGTCGCCGTTGAGGGCGCGCATCGCACGCGCTCAAGCTGTCCGGGCAACCCTTTTTCTGGGTCTCCTGGGTTTGCTACTCATTGTTTCGTCAGCCTTGGCCTTTCAAGCCTTTGCTGATGCGATCGGACTTCAGTCCGAAGGCGCGTACTGGGGGGCGGCGAGATCGCTGCTGCTAGGGGTCTGTGCGGCGGCGCTGGCGAGTTGCTTGATTCGATGGTTGTTCTGTCGGGTGCCCGAACCGAACGGCGTTCGGCTCGAGCGCGATGCCGCCGAATCGCTTTATCGGGCGATAGACAAAGTGGCGCGCCGCACGGGTGGCGGGGGAATCGACCATATTCACATAACCGGTGAAATGAACGCTGCGATTGTACAGCGCCCGCGGTGGGGGCTTGTCGGTCCGATGCAGACCTATTTGCAGTTGGGCCTGCCGCTCGTACATAGCGTTTCGGGCCGACAGTTGAACGCGATTCTTGCGCATGAGTGCGCTCATCTCGCGCTGCAGCGCAAGGGGCTCAAGGCCTGGGGTTGCCACATGCGATCCTGGGCGTTCAGAGTCATGGAACAGCTAGTCGACGGATTGCCATTTCTGCCACATCTTGTGCATCGGCAGTTCAATGCGTTCGCTGTCACTGGGGCACGATTGGCGCGCCTCGAGGAGTTCGAGGCGGATCAGGCCGCTGCGCGAATCGTCGGTGCGCCCCTGGTGGCGCAAACCCTTGTCGAAGTGTCTTTGCGTGACCGCTTTCTGAGTGACGACTTCATGTGCCGCGTGATGGCGCAGTCCGGCAGTCTGCGTTCGCCAGCCATTCGCCCGTATCGGGAAATGGCTGTTGGCATGGCCGCGGGTTTCAGGTGGCCGGATGTCGATGGTGGTCGGCTCGGAGTTCGCAGTCTGACGGGATCGGAAGAAATCGAGTCGAGTCTGCATCCCCCGCTGTCTTCGCGTCTTGCCGCGCTGGGCGTGTGGCATGTCCGCGCAAGTCGAAGCGCTGGTTCAGCCGCCGACAAGCATCTGGGCCACTTGTTGCCCGAGCTGGCTTCGACGTTCGATCGCGCCTGGTGGCGGGAGGTCAAGCGTTTCTGGCGTACCCACTATCGCCGGTCGCGACGCAGGGAGATGCGGCGCTAGGCAGGGCTTAGCGTCCCTCGAACCGTGGCGTCCTTTTCTCAAGGAATGCGCTCAAGCCCTCAGCGTAATCCCGGGTATCAAGAAACGCGAAGGCGGCGAGCTTTTCGGCCTCGGTGAGCGGGGAGGGATCGGCAAGGCGACGGACCCACTGTTTGTGCCAACGGGCCACGAGCGGGGCGCCCGCGGCAATTCGCCGCGCGCAGGCGAGCGCCTCGTGGATGACCGTTTCGTCATCCACGACTCGGCTGAGCAAGCCCTTCTGTAGCGCTTCCCGAGCGCCGAGAATGCGCCCTTCGAGCAGGATCTCGAGTAACACCGCTGGTCCGACCAGGGCGAGCAGACCGGCCATTTCGCCGGGGTACATCGAGAAACCGAGTCGATTGATGGGAGCGCCGAAACGAGCTGATTCTCCGGCGATCCGAATATCGCAGCAGCCTGCGATCTCGAGGCCTCCACCGATGCAAGCCCCCTGGATCGCCGCGACGGTCGGCACAGGGCAGTCGCGGATCGCGTTCAGCGCCGAGGCGACCAGTTCTTCGTGATAGTGCAGTGCGTCCTTCACCGTCGCGCGGACCGTCAGAAACTCCTCGATGTCGCCACCGGCCGCGAAAGCGGCTTCGTCGCGTCCGCGAATGATGACACAACGCAGGGTTTCGTCCTGCGCGATGGTGTCCATCCGGGTGCGCAGGGCGGTCCACATCTCGGCGTTGATCGCGTTTAGCTTGCCCGGATTCGACAGCGTCAACGTAGCCACACCGTCCATGGCATCGTAGCGGATCTCTCCGGGCATGATCACGCGGCCTTGTTGCGCGATTTTGCGATGCGGTCGAGCGCCGCGCGGCCGCTTGCGATGTGCTTGCGCATCTTGGCCTCGGCGGCATCCTGGTCGTGTCCGACGATTGCGGCGAGAATCTCGCGATGCTCGCTCAGGGATTGCTCAAGCCGACCCTCGGAGAACAACGAATGGTGGCGCGAAAGCTTGATGACCTTGCGCAAATCCTCGATGGCGTTGAGCAGCCAGCGGTTGTCGGCGAGCGTCTGCACTGCACGGTGAAACGCCTGGTTGGCTTCGAAAAAGCCATTGATGTCTCCCTCGGTCGCCGCCAGCTCCAAGCTGGCATGGATCCGTTCCAGTTCGATCACGCCGGCCTTTCCTGCCTTGGTCGCCGCCTCTCGTGCGCACTGGCCTTCGAGCAGCGCCATGATCGTGAAGATCTCATCGAGATCCCGATCGGAGATTTCGGTAACGTAGCAGCCCTTGCGAGGCTTGAGGGTCACCAACCCCTCGGCCGCCAGCACCTTGAGTGCCTCGCGCAGCGGGGTGCGGGAGATTCCGTAGTGGTCAGCGAGCGCCTGCTCGTCCACCCAGGTGCCGGGAGGCAGTTCGTGGGAGAAGATGCGCTGCCGAAGGCGTTCGGCGACTTCCTGATAGAGGGCTAGCGGTGCGATCCGGGAAGAGGTCATTGGCGTGTTTCCGAGTGACGAGCCGCGCGCTCGATGTGTCAGGTTCCTTGACGAAGGAGTTGCATCCATAATTATGGATAAAGTATTATAGGAAGGTGGCTTCAAGTCAACTTCCGGTGCGGTGCGAGGGTGATCCGCTGTATGGTGGGTCAGGAGAGGAGAGCTGCACCGGGGCGCCGACGGCCACTCGCGCATTTGCGTGAGTGGCCTTGTCGTCGCAGATACGATAGTTCTTTCGGCCAGCGTGCCGAAGCGTTTGGAACAGTGTCCGTTTTTACCCGCCGGATTTGCCGTTGCGGGTCTTATCGAGAGGTGAACGATGTCGAAGTCCGACTATCCGCAATATCCGCAGACGGATCTGGAGGCCTGGAGCAAGGCGGCCGCCAAGCACGCGCCCGGCGGGAACCCGGACAACCTGACCTGGCATACGCCGGAGGGTCTCGCGGTCAAGCCGCTGTATACCAAGGCAGATGTCGAGAGCCTGCAGTTCGCCGACACCTTGCCGGGTTTCGAGCCCTTTCTGCGCGGTCCGCAGCCGACGATGTACGCGGTCAAGCCCTGGACCATCCGCCAGTACGCCGGCTTCTCCACCGCGGAGGCTTCCAATGCGTTCTATCGCAAGGCGCTTGCCGCCGGTGGCCAGGGCGTGTCGGTCGCCTTCGATCTGGCAACCCACCGCGGTTACGACTCTGATCACCCGCGCGTGACCGGCGATGTCGGCAAGGCCGGCGTGGCGATCGATTCGGTCGAGGACATGAAGATCCTGTTCGACGGCATCCCGCTCGACAAGATCTCGGTGTCGATGACCATGAACGGTGCGGTGCTGCCGATCCTCGCCGGCTACATCGTCGCCGCCGAGGAGCAGGGTGTCAGCCAGGAAAAGCTCTCGGGCACGATCCAGAACGACATCCTCAAAGAGTTCATGGTGCGGAACACCTACATCTATCCGCCCACGCCGTCGATGAAGATCATCGCTGACATCTTCGGCTACACCGCGCAGCACATGCCGAAGTTCAACAGCATCTCAATCTCCGGCTATCACATCCAGGAAGCCGGCGCGAACCAGGCCATCGAACTGGCTTTCACGCTCGCCGACGGCCTCGAGTACGTGCGCACCGGCATCGCCAGCGGCATGGATGTCGACACCTTCGCCGGCCGCCTGTCCTTCTTCTGGGCGGTGGGCATGAACTTCTACCTCGAGATCGCCAAGATGCGTGCCGCGCGTCTGCTGTGGTGGCGCATCATGAAGCAGTTCAACCCCAGGAATCCCAAGTCGATGATGCTGCGGACCCACTCGCAGACCTCGGGCTGGTCGCTCACCGAGCAGGACCCCTACAACAACGTGGTGCGCACCACCATCGAGGCGATGGCCGCGGTGTTCGGTGGCACCCAGTCGCTGCACACTAACGCGCTCGACGAGGCGATCGCGCTGCCTACCGAGTTCTCGGCCCGCATCGCGCGCAACACCCAGATCATCATCCAGGAAGAGACGCATATCTGTAACGTGGTCGACCCCTGGGCCGGCTCCTACATGATGGAAAAGCTCACCCAGGACATGGCCGACAAAGCGTGGGAGCTGATCGAAGAGATCGAGGCCATGGGAGGCATGACCAAGGCGGTCGAGTCCGGCTGGGCCAAGATGAAGGTCGAGGAGTGCGCCGCCGAGAAGCAGGCACGCATCGACTCCGGCAAGGACGTCATCGTCGGCGTGAACAAATACAAGCTCGCCAAGGAAGACCCGATCGAGATCCTCGACATCGACAACCACGCGGTACGCGAGTCGCAGATCGCGCGTTTGAAGAAGATCCGCGAGACGCGCGACAATGCGGCGGTACAGGCAGCGCTCGAGGCGCTGACCCGCTGCGCCGAGAGCGGTGAGGGCAACCTGCTCGATCTCAGCGTGCAGGCGATCCGCTTGCGTGCCAGCGTCGGCGAGGTGTCCGATGCGCTCGAGAAGGTGTTCGGCCGTTATCGCGCCAACCCTCAAGCCGTGTCCGGTGTCTATGGAGCCGTCGTGGAAGAACAGGAAGACTGGAAGGCCCTGAAGGCCGAGATCGAGGCCTTCATTGCCGAAGAAGGCCGTCGCCCGCGCGTGATGATCGCCAAGCTCGGTCAGGACGGTCATGACCGAGGCGCAAAGGTCGTCGCGTCGGCGTTCGCCGATCTGGGGTTCGATATCGACGTCGGCCCGCTGTTCCAGACGCCGGAAGAGGCTGCACGTCATGCGGTCGAGAACGACGTGCATGCCGTGGGTTGCTCCAGCCTCGCGGCAGGTCACAAGACGTTGGTGCCTGCGGTCATCAACGAGCTCAAGCGCCTCGGCGCGGACGACATCATCACCTTCGTTGGCGGCGTGATTCCGGCGCAGGACTACGATGCCCTCTACGCCGCAGGCGCCAAGGGCATCTTCGGCCCGGGCACGCCGATCCAGACCGCCGCGCGCGAGGTGCTCAAGCAGATCCGCGCCGCAAAGGCCGGCGCCTGAGGCGATGGCGCCGGACGACATGCCGCGCACCCAGCCGCTTGACGCCGTTGACCAGTCGTTGGTCGACGGCGTGCTTGCGCGCCAGTTGCGCCCGCTCGCCAAGACCATCACGCTGATCGAGTCGCAGCGTGAGGATCATCAGGCGCGGGCGCGGTCGGTGCTGGAGGCGTTGCTGCCGCATACCGGCGGTGCGATGCGGGTCGGCATCTCGGGTGTGCCGGGGGTTGGCAAGTCCACCTTCATCGAGGCGCTCGGACTGTATCTCATCGAGCAGGGGCTTCGTGTGGCGGTGCTGGCGGTGGATCCGTCCTCGTCGATCACCGGTGGGTCCATTCTCGGCGACAAGACGCGTATGGAGCGCCTCAGCCAGAATACCGCGGCCTTCATCCGGCCGAGTCCGTCGGCTGGTTCGCTGGGCGGCGTCGCAGAGAAGACCCGCGAGACCATGCTGGCCTGCGAGGCCGCCGGTTTCGACGTGATCATCATCGAGACCGTCGGTGTTGGTCAGAGCGAAACCGCGGTCGCCAACATGAGCGACATGTTCTGCCTGCTGCAGCTGCCTAATGCCGGTGACGACCTGCAGGGGATCAAGAAGGGGATCATGGAGCTGGCCGATCTGGTGGTGGTGAACAAGGCCGACATCGACCTCGCAGCCACGACCCGCGCCCAGGCCCAGCTCAAGACCGCGCTGCACATGTTGCGTCCGGTCAGTCCCAACTGGTCGCCCCCGGTGCTGACGCTTTCGGCTCTAAGGATGGAAGGGGTGGCCGAGTTCTGGCAGACCGTGTGCGAGTATCGCGACACCATGAAGCGCACCGGTGAGTTCGAGACCAAGCGACGCCGCCAGGCCAGGGCCTGGATGTGGGAGTTGATCGATGCCGGGCTGCGCGCGCATTTTCGCAGTCATCCCCGTGTACGGGCCGACCTGCCCGCCCTGACCGAGGCGGTGGAGGAGGGAGGAACCACCCCGTCGGCCGCAGCACAACGCTTGCTTCGCTATCTGAAAGACGCAGTTTGAATTGAACCGTCGGCGCCTCTTGGATGCCGGCCAACCGGAAACCGTAAGGAGACCATCAATGCAGGAAATCATCCGCCAGCTGGATGAGAAGCGCCAGAAAGCCCGCCTCGGCGGCGGTCAGAAGCGCATCGACTCCCAGCACGCCAAGGGCAAGCTCACTGCACGTGAGCGTATCGAACTCCTGCTCGACGAAGGCAGCTTCGAAGAGTGGGACATGTTCAAGGAGCACCGCTGCACCGATTTCGGCATGGGCGCCGAGCATGTGCCCGGCGACGGCGTGGTGACCGGCTACGGCACCGTCAATGGTCGCCTCGTGTTCGTGTTCAGCCAGGACTTCACGGTGTTCGGTGGGTCGCTCTCCGAAACTCACGCCGAGAAGATCTGCAAGGTCATGGATCATGCGATGAAGGTCGGCGCGCCGGTCATCGGCCTGAACGACTCGGGTGGCGCGCGCATCCAGGAAGGCGTGGATTCACTCGGCGGCTACGCCGACGTGTTCCAGCGCAATGTGATGGCCTCCGGCGTGATCCCGCAGATTTCGATGATCATGGGGCCCTGCGCCGGCGGCGCGGTGTATTCGCCGTCGATGACCGACTTCATCTTCATGGTCAAGGACTCGAGCTACATGTTCGTGACCGGCCCGGAAGTGGTCAAGACCGTGACCCATGAAACCGTCACCGCCGAGGAACTGGGCGGCGCGGTCACCCACACCACCAAGTCCGGCGTTGCCGACCTCGCCTTCGAGGACGACGTGGAAGCCCTCGCACAGCTGCGTCGTTTCATCGACTTCCTGCCGCTGTCGAACCGCGAGAAGCCACCGGTGCGCCCTACCGCCGACCCGGCCGACCGCATGGACGAGTCGCTCGACACCCTGGTGCCGGCCAACCCCAACCAGCCCTACGACATGAAGGAGCTGATCACCAAGGTCGTGGACGAGGGCGATTTCTTCGAGCTGCAACCGGACTACGCCAAGAACATCATCATCGGCTTCGGCCGCATGGAGGGACAGACGGTCGGCTTCGTCGCCAACCAGCCGCTGGTGCTCGCCGGCTGCCTCGACATCAAGAGCTCGATCAAGGCCGCACGCTTCGTGCGTTTCTGCGACGCCTTCAACATCCCGGTGGTGACCTTCGTCGACGTGCCCGGCTTCATGCCCGGCACCAGCCAGGAATACGGCGGCATCATCAAGCACGGCGCCAAACTGCTTTATGCCTACGCCGAATGCACCGTGCCCAAGGTCACGCTGATCACTCGCAAGGCCTATGGCGGCGCGTATGACGTGATGAGCTCCAAGCACCTGCGTGGCGACGTGAACCTAGCCTGGCCGAGCGCCGAGATCGCGGTCATGGGCCCCAAGGGTGCGGTGGAGATCATCTTCCGCGAGGAGAAGAACAACCCCGAGAAGATCGCCGAGCGCGAGGCGATGTACAAGGAGAAGTTCGCGAACCCCTTCGTCGCCGCCCATCGCGGCTTCATCGACGACGTGATCATGCCGCACGCCACCCGCAAGCGCATCTGCCGGTCGCTTGCGATGCTGCGTGACAAGCAACTCGACAACCCGTGGCGCAAGCACGGCAACATCCCGCTCTGATCGCCCGGAGGACCCAGACAAATGTTCAATAAAATTCTAATCGCCAATCGTGGGGAAATCGCCTGCCGCGTGATCAAAACCGCCCGCAAGATGGGCATTGCCACCGTAGCCGTGTATTCAGAAGCCGATGCGGGCGCACTGCATGTGGATCTCGCTGACGAGGCGGTGTGCATCGGTCCGGCGGCTTCCAAGGAATCCTACCTGGTGATGGACAAGATCATCGCTGCCTGCAAGCAGACCGGCGCGGAGGCGGTCCACCCGGGTTACGGGTTCCTGTCCGAGAACGCCGAGTTCTCGCGGCGACTCGAGGCCGAGGGGATCAAGTTCATCGGTCCCAAGCATTACTCGGTCGCCAAGATGGGCGACAAGATCGAGTCCAAGAAGCTCGCCATCGAGGCGAAGGTCAACACCATTCCCGGCTACAACGACCCGATCGAAACCCCCGAGGAGGCGGTCGAGATCGCCAAGGGCATCGGTTACCCGGTGATGATCAAGGCCTCGGCCGGGGGCGGCGGCAAGGGTTTGCGCGTCGCCTTCAACGACAAGGAAGCGCACGAAGGTTTCTCCTCCTGCCGTAACGAAGCGAAGAACGCTTTCGGCGACGACCGCGTGTTCATCGAGAAATACGTGCTCGAACCGCGCCACATCGAAATCCAGGTGCTTGGCGACAGTCACGGCAACTATGTGTATCTGAACGAGCGCGACTGCTCCATTCAGCGTCGTCACCAGAAGGTCATTGAAGAGGCGCCCAGTCCCTTCGTCGATCCCGAGATGCGCAAGGCCATGGGCGAGCAGGCGGTGGCCCTGGCCCGCGCGGTGAACTACGAGTCGGCGGGCACCGTCGAGTTTGTCGTCTCGGGCGCGACCAAGGAGTTCTACTTCCTCGAGATGAACACCCGCCTTCAGGTCGAGCATCCGGTCACCGAGCTGATCACCGGCCTCGATCTGGTCGAGCAGATGATCCGTGTCGCCTACGGGGAGAAGCTGACGATCACCCAGGCCGACGTTGGCATCAACGGCTGGTCCATGGAGTGCCGGATCAACGCCGAAGACCCCTTCCGCGGCTTCCTGCCTTCAACCGGCCGGCTGGTGAAGTTCCAGCCGCCGGCTGAGGTCGACGGACAGGTGCGTGTCGATACCGGTGTCTACGAAGGTGGCGAGATCTCGATGTACTACGACTCGATGATCGCCAAGCTCATCACCCACGGCGCCAATCGTGATCAGGCGATCGAGCGCATGCGCGAGGCGCTCAACGCCTTCGTGATCCGCGGCATCAGCTCCAACATTCCGTTCCAGGCCGCGTTGCTGCAACACCCGCGCTTCGTCTCGGGCAACTTCAACACCGGCTTCATCGCGGAGGAGTATCCGCAGGGCTTCGACGCGACCATGGTGCCGCACGATGACCCGATGCTCTTCGTGACCGTGGCGGCCGCGCTGCATCGGCGGCATGAAGGCCGCGACGCCGGTATCTCCGGGCAGATGCCGGGGCATGAGCGGGTCGTCGGCGAGGACTTCATGGTCATTCGCGGTGAAGAACGCACACCGGTGACCGTTGTTTCGATTGAAGGGGGCTATCAGGTCGGTGTGGGTGGCGAGCGCTTCGTCGTGAACCTCGACTGGCGCTTCGGCGAGACGTTGGTGAACGGCAGCGTGAATGGCAAGGCAGTCACGATGCAGTTCGAGCGCAACGGACTCAAGTACAACCTCAAGCATAACGGCACCGAAGCCCGGCTCGTGGTGATGAACCGGCACTGGGCGGAGTTGCAGGCGCTGATGCCGGTCAAGCTGCCGCCCGACATGTCCAAGTTCCTGCTCTCGCCGATGCCGGGCCTGTTGCGTGAGGTCGCGGTCAAGGTTGGCCAGGAAGTGAAGGCCGGCGAGAAGCTCGCGGTGATCGAGGCGATGAAGATGGAGAACGTGCTCAAGGCTGACCAGGATGGCAAGGTTGCCAAGATCGTCGCTGAGGCCGGGGCTAGCTTGTCGGTGGATGAGGTCATCATCGAGTTCGAGTAAACAAGCCTGTCAGATCGGCCGGCAGGCGCCGACACGATGAGTATCCGCCAGGGCCCGCGCAAGCGGGCCTTGGCTTTTCACGGCCCGCATTTCGCACACTATCACTGCGGCGGGCATCGATGCGCTCGCTGTGGCTTGCGGCACTCCCTCTTGCCGCTTCGACGTAGTGTCAGCTACGCCTCCAGCCACCGACGCTCGGCCCGTGCGGCGCAGCAAAGCGGAACCTTGGCGCCCTCGCTACGTGCCTGTGTCAGAGATGCGGGTTCGCCCCTGGAACCTTCGGCGCGCATTGGTTGTCACATTTGGGCCAATATAGTTTCTGGGGTAGAATCGCCGGCACACCCCACTGTGCCACCCTCTGGCACCTATCGTGGCCGACCGCCATCAAGCTTCTTTCGTCGGCCTTGAGCATCAATGAGTCGCACCCGTCACCCCAGGTCTGTTGCGGACCTCGGACCGGTGACGCTGGGTCGACCGCGAAACAGGAGGAATAGCATGAGTGCGCAGTTGAAACCGCTTGTGTGGCAGCCGACGATGGAATACGCGAGCAACTACGAGAAGGTCCCGTTCAAGGTCTACACTCAGCGTGATCTTGACCGTATCGAACCGCTCGTGCGACTCAGCGACGAGCAACGCTTCGAGATGAAGGTCGTCTCGACGGTGCTGCCGTTTCGGGTCAATCAATACATGATTGATGAACTCATCGATTGGCGCAACATCCCTGCCGATCCGATCTTTCAGCTTACGTTTCCGCAGCGTGGCATGCTCAAGCCCGAGCACTTCGATCGAGTCGCAACGCTGATACGCGACGGTGCCGGCAAGGTCGAGCTCGATGCTGCGGTGAACGAGATCCGGCTCGAACTGAATCCGCACCCGGCCGACCAGATGGAGATGAACATGCCGCGGGACGAGGCGGGAAACCGGCTCGACGGCATTCAGCACAAGTATCGGGAAACTGTATTGTTCTTCCCCAGCCAGGGGCAGACCTGCCACAGCTACTGCACTTTCTGCTTCCGCTGGGCGCAGTTCGTCGGTGACAAGGACTTGCGCATCGCGAGTTCCGAGGCCGAGAGTCTGCATGCCTACCTGCAGGCGCATCCCGAGGTAACCGACCTTCTGGTGACCGGCGGCGACCCGATGGTGATGAAGGCCAAGCATCTTGCGGGCTATCTCGAGCCGCTGCTGCGACCCGAGTTCGACCACATCCAGACGATCCGCATCGGCACCAAGGCGCTGACCTTCTGGCCGCACCGTTTTCTCGGTGCGGACGATGCCGACGACCTGATCCGCCTGCTCGAGCGCCTGGTAGAGGCTGGCAAGCAGGTCGCGGTCATGGCCCACTACAACCACTGGAAGGAACTCGACACCGAAGCGGCTCAGGCCGCGATCCGGCGGGTGCGTGGCACTGGTGCGGTGATCCGCGCGCAAGGTCCGCTGATCGCTCACATCAACGATGACCCTGCAGTGTGGGCCAGGATGTGGAAACTGCAGGTCAAGTTGGGGATTGTTCCGTACTACATGTTCGTTGAGCGCGATACCGGCGCACGTCACTATTTCGAGGTGCCGCTGGTGCGGGCCTGGCAAATCTATCGCGAGGCGATGCAACAGGTGTCAGGGCTCGCCCGGACTGCACGTGGGCCGAGCATGAGCGCGAGCCCCGGCAAGGTCGAGATCCAGGGAGTCACCGAGGTCGCCGGGGAGAAGGTGTTGGCACTGCGCTTCATACAGGGGCGCAATCCGGACTGGGTGCAGCGACCGTTCTTCGCGAAGTACGACGAACAGGCGTCATGGTTGAACCATCTCGTGCCTGCCTTTGGCGAGGAGAGGTGGTTCTGGCAGGATGAGTACGACGCGATCCGCAACGAGAAGGTTTCGGTGGCGAAGAACTGACGGGCTACCGATGCGATCAGCCGAGCAAGAAGGGCGCCCCGCGGGGCGCCCTTCTCGTTAGATGGTTGCAGGCCTGTCAGCCAGCCATTCTGTCGAACGCTTCGACGACTTCCGGCGGTGCCTGGACCAGTTCGATCAGCACCCCTTCCCCGCCGATCGGGAACTCCTCGTTGCCCTTCGGGTGCATGAAGGTAATGTCGTAGCCGGCTGCTCCTTTGCGAATCCCGCCGGGTGCAAAGCGCACGCCGTTGGCGCTGAGCCATTCCACAGCCTTCGGCAGGTCATCCACCCACATGCCGACATGGTTGAGCGGGGTGGTGTGCACAGCCGGCTTCTTGTCGGCATCGAGCGGCTGCATGAGGTCTACTTCGACCCTGAACGGCCCCTTGCCAATTGCGCAGATGTCTTCATCGACGTTTTCACGTTCGCTGACGAAATTGCCAGTGACGTCGAGCCCCAGCATGTCCACCCAGAGTGTGCGCAGGCGATCCTTACTGGGACCGCCGATGGCGATCTGCTGTATGCCGAGAATGCGGAATGGGCGTGCGGACATGCTTTGTACCTCGTTCGTGACTCAATAATTATGAATTATAGCAAGCTTGGGAAGCCAAGTTTCAATTCCGGTCGGATCCGACTCGCCTGTCCGACACGCTGATCTGTCACGCGTGTGCGACAGTTTCCGGCACGACTTGCCAGCCTCCGCCTCGCGCCCCACGGTCCGCAGGCGCGGTCTTCATCCGGCGCTTACTCCCAGCTGACCTGCGTGGAGAACAAATAGCCGGCGCCGTAGACCGTTTTGATCAAACGTGGATCCTGTGGATCGTCCTCCAGCTTGCGGCGCAGGCGGGAGATGCGGACGTCTATGCTCCGGTCGAAAGGGTCGATGTCGCGCTCGCCGAGCAACTGCTCGCGGCTCAGGATGCGATTGGGGCGTGCGAGCAGAGTCAGCAGAAGCGTGGCCTCGGCCGCCGAAAGGTTGATCTCGCTGCCGTCGGAGCGGATCAGTGCGTGTCGTCCCTTGTCGAAGGTCCACTCGCCGAAGCGCGCGATGTTGCGCTCAACCACGGAGGCTTCCACGGCGGTCGTGCGCTGGTAGCGGCGCAGGATGGAGCGCACGCGGGCGACGAGTTCACGAGGCTCGAAGGGTTTGACTATGTAGTCGTCGGCACCGAGTTCCAGTCCCAGCACACGGTCGGTAACGTCATTGCGTCCCGTCAGGATCAGCACCGCGCAAGGGTTTCCCTCCTGTAGCTCGCGCACAACCTGCATGCCGTCCATGTCCGGCAGGCCGAGGTCGACAATGCAGAGTTCGGGTGTAGCGCGTTGGGCACGTTCCAGTAGCTCGCGGCCGGTGCCGACGTGTTCGCTACGAAAACCGTACTCGCCTAGGCTGTTGCAGATCAGCTTGGCGATATCCGGTTCATCCTCGAGTACGAGAATGGTCGCGGGGCTGGAGTCGGTCGCGGGCATCACATGCTTTCCGTCTGAGGTTCGAGGGAACAGAGCGCTCGTTCGAGCTGCTCACGGGCAAAGGGTTTCCGGAGTATTGGTACATCAAGGTCGGCAATGTCGGCAAGGGCGTCGTCGTCGGCATAGCCGGTGATCAGCAGCACCGGAAAGTCCGCTCGCAAGCTGCGGGCGTGACGGGCGAGGGCGCTTCCGCCGGTGGTGCCCGGCATCACGGCGTCGGTGACGAGTATCGCGATCTCGGGAACGTTGTCCAGCAGGGCAGCCGCCTCGCTTCCATTGGAGGCTTCGATGACCGGGTAACCAAGGGCCGCCAGTTCCAGGCGAATGATGCGTCGCACCTCGGGCTCGTCTTCGACGAGCAGTACCGGCTTTCGCTGCGCCTCCCGGCAGACGGTCTCTTGCGTGCCAGCTGTCTCTGCAAGGACCGGCGCGTCGGAGCGAGGCAGCACAAAGGTGACGGTTGTGCCGTCGCCAGGTTTGCTACGTATGCGGATGTTTCCACCAGACTGCCGTACGAAACCATACACCATCGACAGACCGAGTCCGCTTCCCCGCCCGAAAGGTTTGGTGGTGAAAAAGGGTTCGAACAGGCGCGGCAGTGCCTCGTCCTCTATGCCCGAGCCGGTATCGGAAACGTCGATCTGAACGTATTGCCCGTCGGGCAGCTCGACCAGTTTGGCAAGGCTTCCGGCAAGCTCCCGGCACGACACGGTGATCACCAGGTTGCCGCCGTTGGGCATCGCGTCGCGCGAATTCAGGGCGAGATTGAGCAGCGCCTGTCTCTTATAC
>NZ_WTVM01000082.1 GCF_012910885.1 Azoarcus taiwanensis
GATCAGCAGGCTGCCTTCGGCGACCTTGTCTCCGACCGCAACCAGGATCTCCTTGACCACGCCAGCGTGCGAGGAGGGCGCGTCCATCGTGGCCTTGTCGGACTCCAGTGTGGCGATCGAATCATCGACCGCGATGGTGTCGCCGACCTTAACGAATAGCTCGATCACCGGCACGTCGGAGAAGTCGCCGATGTCCGGAACCTTCACATCAATCAATTGGCTCATCGTCATCTCCTCCTCAAACCGTTACCGGATCGGGCTTGTTGGGGTCGAGCTTGTACTTGACCATGGCAGCGGCGACCTTTTCGCGCGGAATCACGCCGTCGTCAGCCAGCGCCTTGAGCGCGGCCAGCGTGACCCAGTAGCGATCCACCTCGAAGAAGTGGCGCAGCTTCTCGCGGGTGTCCGAACGGCCGAAGCCGTCGGTGCCCAGCGTCACGTAGGTGCGCTTGACGAAGGGGCGGATCTGCTCGGCGAAGAGCTTCATGTAGTCGGTGGCGGCGATAACCGGGCCTTCGGTGCCTTCGAGGCAGGTCTCGACATGCGACTTCTTGGGCGCTTCCATCGGGTGGAGCATGTTCCAGCGCTCGCAGTGCTGGCCGTCGCGGGTCAGTTCGTTGAAGCTCGGGCAGCCCCACAGGTCGGATTCGACGCCCCAGTCGTTCTTGAGCAGCTCGGCGGCGGCGATGACCTCGTTGAAGATCGTGCCCGCGCCGAGCAACTGCACGCGCGGCCCTTTCTTGTCGTCGCCCTTGCGGAAGGCGTACATGCCCTTGAGGATGTCCTTCTCGGCGCCGGCCGGCATCTCGGGATGTTCGTAGTTCTCGTTCATCACCGTGATGTAGTAGTAGATGTCCTCCTGGTCGGCGAACATCCGGCGCATGCCATCCTGCACGATGACCGCGACTTCGTACTGGAAGGTCGGGTCGTAGCTCACGCAGTTGGGGATCATGTTGGCCATGATCTGGCTGTGGCCGTCCTCGTGCTGCAGGCCTTCGCCGTTGAGCGTGGTGCGCCCGGCGGTGCCACCGATCATGAAACCGCGGGTGCGCTGGTCTGCTGCCGCCCAGCACAGGTCCATGGTGCGCTGCAGGCCGAACATCGAGTAGAAGATGTAGAAGGGCACCATCTGCACGCCATGCACGCTGTAGGCAGTGCCGGCAGCGATCCAGTCGCTCATCGCGCCGGCTTCGTTGATGCCCTCCTGCAGTACCTGGCCGGTGGTCGACTCCTTGTAGAACATCAGCTGGTCATGGTCTTCCGGCACGTACTTCTGGCCCTCCTGGCTCCAGATGCCGTACTGGCGGAACATGCCTTCCATGCCGAAGGTGCGGCTCTCGTCCGGCACGATCGGTACGATGTGGCGGCCGATCTGCTTGTCCTTGAGGAGCGTGTTCATGATGCGCACGATGGCCATGGTGGTGGACAGCTCGCGCCCTTCGCCGGAGGCCTTGAGCAGCGCGGCGAAGGCGTCCAGACCCGGCACCGCCAGCGCTCCGGCCTTCTGCCGACGTTGCGGCAGGAAGCCGCCCAGCGCCATGCGGCGTTCCATCATGTACTTGTATTCGGGCGAGCCTTCCTCGAACTTCAGGTAGGGGAGTTCGGCCAGCTTGTCGTCCGGGACCGGCAACCCGAAGCGGTCGCGGAAGCGGCGGATGGCGTCCACGTCCAGCTTCTTTTGCTGGTGGGAGATGTTCATCGCCTCGCCGGCCTGGCCCATGCCGAAGCCCTTGATGGTCTTGGCGAGAATCAGCGTGGGTTGCCCCTTGTGTTCGCTGGCGGCCTTGTAGGCGGCAAAGATCTTGAACAGGTCGTGCCCGCCGCGGTTGAGATTCCAGATCTCCTCGTCGGTCCAGTCGGCCACCAGCTCCTTCAGTTCCGGGGTGTTGAAGAAGTGCTCGCGCACATAGGCGCCGTCCTTGGCCTTGAAGGTCTGGTACTCGCCGTCAACGCATTCCATCATGCGTCTCTTGAGGATGCCCTTCTTGTCACGCGCGAGCAGTGCGTCCCAGTGGGTGCCCCAGATCACTTTTAGGACGTTCCACCCGGCGCCGCGGAATTCGGCTTCCAGCTCCTGGATGATCTTGCCGTTGCCGCGCACCGGACCGTCCAGGCGCTGCAGGTTGCAGTTGATGACGAACACCAGGTTGTCCAGACGCTCACGTGCGGCCATGCCGATGGCGCCTAGCGATTCGACCTCGTCGGTCTCGCCGTCACCGAGGAAAGCCCATACCTTGCGCTGCTCGGCCTTGGCAGCGTCGATCAGGCCGCGGCTGGCCATGTATTTCATGAAGCGGGCCTGATAAATGGCCTGCAGTGGGCCCAGACCCATCGACACTGTGGGGAACTGCCAGAAGTCCGGCATCAGCCACGGGTGGGGATAGGAGGAAATGCCCTTGCCGTCGACTTCCTGACGGTAGTTGTCCATCTGGTCTTCGGTGAGGCGGCCGAGCATGAACGCGCGGGCGTAGACGCCGGGTACCGAGTGCCCCTGGAAGAAGATCAGGTCGCCGCCGGTCTCGTGTTCGAGGCTTTTCCAGAAGTGGGAAACGCCCACGTCGTAAAGCGCAGCGGCGGATGCGAAGGAAGCAATGTGGCCGCCGACGTTGGTGTTCTTGTTGGCACGTACCACCATCGCCATCGCGTTCCAGCGGATATAGGAGTGCAGCTTGATCTCCATGTCCGCGTCGCCCGGGTACTTGGGTTGGCGTTCGACCGGGATGGTGTTGATGTACTGGGTGGTGGCCGAGTAGGGCAGGTCAATGCCGTCTTCACGGGCCGACTCGATCAGCTTCTCGATGAGGTAGTGGGCACGTTCCGGGCCTTCGTTCTCGATGACGCCATCGAGCGCCTCCAGCCATTCGCTGGTTTCCTGGGCGTCCGGGTCGGAATTCAGGGGTGCGTTTTGCTTACCGGTCATGGCATGTCTCCTCATGACTGTTCGTTGGCGAACCCGCCTGGTGGGGCGGCGCGTTGATGACTCGCGTAGGCACGATTCTGCCGTACCAGCGACGACATTTCGGAATATAAAACGATATTTCAACTAGTGCAATAGAAGTTGTCCAATGCTTGGGGTATTTCAGCCTCCTGGCGCGTGCGATTGCCCGTCAGAGCCGACATGCCGAGCACCTGCGTCAACGCTCGGCGCGCAGCGTGTCCGTGGCGCGATAGAGGCGCTATCAGGTGGATACAGGGGGAAGAGGCCGCTCGGTATCGGCGGTCGGGAAGAAAAAAGCCGGTCGGGAAACGAGTGAGGGAGGGAGAGTTTTCCCGACCGGACATGAAGACAGGTTGAGCGCCGCCGGTTCATTGGCCGGAAGCCCTCTGGCGATCATCCTCGTAGGCGAAGACGATGCGCCCGTTGCGCACCTCGCCCATGAAGATGTCGTGAGTGCGCGTAATCGACTCGCGGTTTGCGCGCGAAAATGGGCGTTCATAAGTCATCACAACGCCCTCGATCGTCTGCTCGAGAGACTCGAGCGCCTCGCGAATGCGATCGCCTTCAGTGCTGCCCGCCTGTTCGATCGCCGCAGCGAGAATCAGCATCGAATCATAACCCTGTGCAGCCGCGGGGGGAACCGGTATGCGAACACTGCCGGTGCGCTGACGCCACGCGTCAAGAAAGGTGGCACGCTTCTCGGTGGTGGGTTCCGCGATGAAGGTCTGGGGCATACGCGTTCCCTCCGCGTTCGGGCCGGCGGCGTCGACGAAATTGGACATTGCCAGCGTCCAGCTGCCAATGATGGGCACAGGCCAACCCATGCGCGCGCGGGTATTGGCAATCTGGGCGAGCTCCGGACCGATGCCGTAGGTCAGGATGGCTTGTGCGCCAGCATCTCGAGCGCGGCGGATCATTGGCGTCATATCGGCCTGGCGAAGCTGAAAGCGCTCGATTGCGACCGGTTCGATACCGCGTGCCGCCAGCGCTTTTTCAAGATCTTCGCGTCCGAGCTGCCCGTAGTTGGTCGCATCGTGGAAGATTGCCACCCGATCGAAGCCCCGTCTGTCGATCGCCTCGAAAACAATCATCGCCGCCTGCAAGGTGTCGTTTGCCGACACACGGAACACGAAGTTGTCGGGATGTTCGGGGGGGATGAACTGGCGGGTGACGAGCGTGCCTGTTGCCACCGAAGTGATCACCGGGATGCGTGCACGCTGGTAGTGGCGCTGACTGGCGAGGGCGACACCGGTGTTTACAATGCCGAGGCCGGCGACGATGCCTTCGGCTTCGATCAGCTCCTGCACGACCTGAGCGCCTCTTTCGTTGCGCGCCTCGTCGTCGCGCTCGATCAGCTCGATCGGGCGACCCAGGGCGCCGCCGGCCGCATTGACCTGGTCTGCGGCGATACGGATGCCCTCGCGCATCGACAGCCCCATCGGGCTCGATCCGCCGGTGAACGGGCCGGTGACGCCGATGCGGATCGGGTCCGGAGCCTGAGCGACTGAGGCGCCTGCGAACAGCCACAGGCCCACGGCGAGGATGAAGCGAAGCATGCACATTCTTCTTTTCAATCGCGCCCGCGCCTGAGATGCCGGTGGTCAGGCGTGCGCGTCCCTGTCTGCAAATCCGTGTCGTCACGGCACCAGAGCGGTTGCCTGGTCGCGGTGACGTCGGGCGTCATGTCAATGCGTCAATGTAGGCGCTGCAGCGTTTGCGCATAATTGCCGAAAACCCCAAGCGCAACAGCGTGGGTCGCGGGCAGTGCGTGGTAAGGGAAACACCCGATTATCCGCAGCGGTGCGCTCTGCGATGATCTGGGGATAAGCGGCCGGGCAACTGCCGCATCACGGCTGGGGCGGCGTCGGTTTGTCCGGCGTGCGGTTCGCATCCGGCCAACCTGACGGAATCTCGAACATGCTCAACCATTGGCCTGCGCGTTATTACGCCCAAGCATCCGGTCACCGCGGGGCGGTGGAGGTTTGCGATGCCTGAGCAACGTCGCCAGGCCAATCTTGCGCGCTGGTACTGGACTGCACCGTATGTGGCGGTGGGAGTGTTCGCGCTCACGATGCTTGCACTTGTCTGGCTGTTGCAGGCGCGTGAAGCCGAAACGCAGCGCAATGCAGTTGCACGCGATGTGCAATGGGCGGAGCAGACCATTCGTCTGCACATGCTCGGCACCGAAGAGTTCCTGCAACAGCTTGCGCGCGACATAGGTGCGGACGCACTGGATTCGGACGGTTTCCAGTTGCGTGCCAACCAGCACATCGCGAACAACCCCGAGCTGATCAACGTGGTCTGGGTCGATCCGGATCAGGCCGTCCGCTGGAGCGCTCCGTTCGACACCACGGAGTGGCTTTCGGGCGACACCCTGTCCGGGCTCCAGACTCAGCCTTTCTTCCGTGCTCGCGAACTCGGACGGCCAAGCTATGGCGAGGCTTACGTGAATACGCGCGACAAGATGGTGCTGGAGGTGTACGTGCCGGTCAGGCATGGGCGCGAATTTCTCGGCGCCCTGGTTGCCGTCTATTCCATTGACCGGATGGTGCGCCATCTGGTGCCAAGCTGGTTTGCCGAGAAGTATCGTTTGTCGCTGGTCAGCGCCAAGGGCGAGATTCTGGCGGTCAACTCCAGTGTCATGGACCTCGATGAGAGCATCTCATTCGCGATTCCGCTGGATCCGCCCGGCAATGGGCTGATGATGCGCGCCACCGCATTCCGCACAGATGGACAGCTGCCTGAAGCGTTGCCGATCGCGATGATCGTCGGTCTGTCGATCATCATCCTGTGGAGCCTGTGGTTGCTGCGTACCCACGTCAGACGGCGGGTTCAGGTGGAGAAGGAGCGTGATCGACTGTTCAATCTGTCGCTCGATCTGTTGTGCATCGTCGGGCTCGACGGTCATTTCCGGCGCTGCAATCCGGCCTTCGAGCGGATTCTCGGCCATTCTCCGCAGCAGCTTCCCGGGCGGGCCTTGCTCGACATCGTGCATAGCGACGATATATCCGACACCCTGGTGCAGATGCGCCGGCTCTCGCTGGGCGAGCCGGTGAATTTCGAGAATCGCTGCCGCTGCGGCGATGGCACCTTCAAGTGGCTGGCCTGGAGCATCAATCCGGTGCTCGACGAAGGTCTGGTCTATGCCGTTGCCCATGACATCACCGGCCGCAAGGCAGGGGAGGATGCCTTGCGGGCCGAGTCAGCCTTTCGGAAGGCAATGGAGGAGTCGGTCATCACCGGTATGCGGGCGATCGACCTCTCGGGGCGGATCATCTACGTCAATTCCGCGTTCTGCAGGCTGGTCGGTTTCAGTCAGGAAGAACTGGTCGGTGCCGAGCCGCCGTTTCCCTACTGGCCTGAGGAAGATCTGGAAATCTGCCAGAAGAACCTCGACGTGACCTTGTCGGGTCAGGCCCCTGCAAGTGGTTTCGAGATGCGTATCCGGCGGCGCGATGGGGCGCGGCTGGATGCGCGTTTCTATCTTTCGCCCTTGATCGATCTGACAGGCAAGCAGACGGGCTGGATGGCCTCGGTTACCGACATTACGGAACCCAAGCGGGTGAGGGAAGCCCTCGAGGAAGCCCAGCAGCGCCTGGAAGCCGTGCTCGACGGGCTAGAGGCCGCGGTATTTGTGGCCGATGTGCGCTCCGACGAAATACTGTTTGCCAATCGTGCATTCAAGAAGATCTTCGGTTTCGATGCAGTGGGTCGCACGGTACGCGGGGTGGCAGTGCCGCAACCCGATGGGGGCGACTATCTGGCGAATCTGCGCGCACTGGATGTGAACGATTTGCCGGTCGAGTTGTTCGACGGTGAGGTTCAAAATCCGCTCTCCGGTCGCTGGTATCACGTGCGTGAGCGCGCCACGAGCTGGGTGGACGCGCGTGTGGTGCGTATGGGAATCGCCACCGACATCACCGATCGCAAGCAGATCGCTGAATCGTCCCAACAACAAGCCGAACGTCTGCAGCACACCTCGCGCCTGATCACCATGGGCGAGATGGCCTCGACCCTGGCGCACGAACTCAACCAACCTTTGTCGGCCATCGCCAACTACTGCATGGGCTGTGTAACCCGCATTCAATCGGGCAGGTTCAAGGAAGAGGATCTTCTCTCCGCGATGCAGAAGGCGAGCTTCCAGGCCGAACGGGCGGGCAAGATCATCCGCAGGGTGCGTGAGTTCGTGAAAAAGAGCGAGCCCCGGCGTGGCGCGGTCAGACTTGAAGAGGTGCTTGACGACGCAATCGGTTTCGCCGCGATCGACGTTCGTCGTCTGGGCGGGCGGATCGAACTCGACATCGCCGCAGATCTGCCGATGGTCCATGCCGACAGGATCATGGTCGAACAGGTGGTGATCAATCTCGTAAAGAATGGTCTCGATGCCATGTCGGCGTTGCCGCGCAACGAAAGAGTGCTGACCGTGCGTGTGCGCCTGCAGAGCGCGCGCCTTGTCGAGGTGTCGGTCATCGACCGTGGCCATGGCATCAGCGAGGAGGAGGTGGGTCAGCTCTTCACCCCCTTCTATTCGACCAAGGCCGAGGGCATGGGCATGGGTTTGAACATCTGCAGATCCATCATCGAGTTCCATGAAGGCCGGTTGACTGTGGCGCCGAACCCCGATGGCGGTACCATCTTCACGTTTACGCTGCCAACGGAGGTCGCCAGTGAGCATGTCGCAAGAAGAGCCTGATCAGTGTGTGTATCTCGTCGATGACGACGAGGCCTTGCGTGATTCGCTGGTCTGGCTGCTCGAGTCGAGTGGCTACAAGGTTTGCGCGTACGAGTCCGCAGAAGCGTTTCTCGAGGTGTTCGATCTCGAGATGAGTGGCTGTCTGGTCCTCGATGTGCGCATGCCAGGCATGAGCGGACTTGAACTGTTCGAGGTCTTGCGCGAGCGTCATTGCCCGCTGCCGGTAGTCTTCATCACCGGTCATGGCGATGTGCCAATGGCGGTCAAGGCGGTCAAGCGGGGTGCGATGGACTACATCGAGAAGCCATTCGGCGATCGCGACATACGCGGCCTCATCGAGGACAGCCTCGCGCGCGACCGTCAGGAGCGCGAGCGGCGGCTGCAGGAGGGGGAAACCGCGCGCCGCCTCTCCGAGCTCACCCAGCGCGAGCGCGAGGTGCTGGATCTCATCATCGCCGGCAAGCTCAACAAGCAGATTGCCGACATGCTCGGCATCAGCATCAAAACCGTGGAAGTGCACAGAGCGCGAGTCATGGAGAAGATGGGAGCCAATTCGCTGGCGGAGCTTGTGCAGAGCGTGATTGCGGGGGATCCGGCGGCTATGCGCATGTGAGGTGTCATCGGGCGGGACTCGTTAACACGCGCTTACGCCCCGGGAAACCGCGTCAGGGGGCGCTTCTGGTATCTTGAGCGGCGTCTCAACTCAGGCACGACGGCAAGCGGTATTCATTTCCAGCCCGTGTCTGAACTGACAATGGTGCGGCTTGCCGCGTTGTGTGCTCTGGAAAGCGCCTGCAGGGCGCACGGTTTCTCATGTCTTTCATCAACGGTGTGCTGCTGCTCGGAGGGGTTCTGCTTTTCGTCAGCGTGCTGGCAAGCACTCTGACGGCCCGGCTCGGCCTGCCTTTGCTGTTGCTGTTTCTCGTCGTTGGCATGTTGGCCGGCGAGGAAGGCGTGGGCGGCATCGTGTTCCACGACTTCTCCACCACGATGCTCGTCGCGCAACTCGCGCTCGCGGTCATCCTGCTGGACGGTGGCCTGCGCACTCGTGCCTCGACCCTGCGCGTAGCGTTCAAGCCGGCGGCGACACTGGCCACGCTGGGTGTGGTCGCCACTGCCCTGGTACTCGGCGTGTTCGCCACCTGGCTGTTCGGGGTCGACTGGCGGATCGGATTGCTCCTGGCGGCAATCGTAGGCTCGACCGACGCCGCTGCGGTGTTCTCGCTGCTGCGTAACAGCGGGGTGCGCCTGAACGATCGCGTCAAATCGACTCTCGAGATCGAGTCGGGCGCCAACGATCCGATGGCCATCCTGATGGTCACGGTGATGGTGCAAATGATCATGAACCCCGGCGAACGAGATGGCTGGGCCTACGGCGTGATGTTGCTGCAGCAACTAGCGTTCGGCGCCCTGACGGGCCTGCTGGGGGGCTGGATTCTGGCGGCTCTCCTCGCACGGCTGAGGCTGGCCGAGGGGCTTTACGCATTGCTGATCGTTTCCGGCGGGTTGATGGTGTTCGCCGCGACCAACATGATCGGTGGCAGCGGCTTCCTGGCGATCTATCTTGCCGGGCTGATGATCGGCAACCGGCGCTGTCACGCCACCGAGCATGTGCTGCGGGTCATGGATGGCCTGGCGTGGCTTTCGCAGGCAGGCATGTTCCTCGCACTCGGATTGCTGGTCACGCCGTCGCACGTCTTCGATCATGCGCCTCGTGCTCTGGCAATGGCATTCTTCCTGATGCTGGTCGCCCGTCCGGCCGCAGTGTGGCTGTGTCTGCTCAAGCAGCGTTTCGCACCGAACGAGGTCGCCTATATCTCCTGGGTGGGTCTGCGAGGCGCGGTGCCTATCGTGTTGGCGATCTACCCGTTGATGATGGGGGTGCCGCATTCGTTGCTGCTGTTCGAGGTGGCCTTCGCGGTCGTGATCGTTTCTCTGCTGGTGCAAGGCTCAACCGTGCCGGTGGCCGCGCGCCTGCTCAAAGTCGTCGTGCCGCCTCGTAACGAGCCGGTCGATAGGGTCGAGGTCTGGGTCGGAAGAAACGAAACCCTCGATCTGATGGAGTATCGGGTCGGCCACCTTTCGCGCGCCGAGGGTATGCAGCCGGACAGCTTCGTCGAGCGCGAGGCCGGACCGGAGGCCCGGTGCGCCGCAGTGCTGCGTCATGGCAAGGCTGTGCCTCTCAACCGCGCGACCCGAATGCGCGAAGGCGATGCGGTGTGGCTGATCGCGCCGGACGAAATGGCCGAGCGTCTGGCCGAGGCTTTCGCCCCCGGACGCGAGAACGAGCTGTCCGCCAACGCCGGCTTTTTCGGCGAGTTCACCGTGGCCGCCGACTGCCCGGCCGGCGACCTTGCAACCGCCTACGGGTTGGCGCTCGAAGATGGCGAAGCCGCGTTGCCGTTGGCCTCGCTCCTCATCCGCCGACTCGGGCGCCACGCGGTGGAGGGCGATCGGGTGAGCATCGGCGCATTCGAGCTCACCGTGCGTCACCTCAATAGCCGTGGCGAGATCGATAAGATCGGCCTCAAGTGTCCGACCGCACTGCCAATGCTCAGACTCTGACCAACACACTGCATTGCTGCGGCGCGGTATGCGGTAAAATGCCGGATTTTTCCGAGGGGTTTTCAGGATGACCGCACGGACCATCGACGGCAACGCGCTTGCCGCCCGCGTCAGGGAAGATATAGCCGCCCGCGCCGAGGAGCTTGCAGCCCGTGGCGAGCAGCCTTGTCTGGCCGTTATTCTGGTCGGCAGCGACCCGGCCTCCGCCGTCTATGTGCGCAACAAGGTGGCGGCTTGCGAGAAGGCGGGCGTCTTCGATTACCCAGCCGACGCTGACCCGCAGGTCGTCATGGACCGGTTGGCCGAACTCAACGGCGACACTTCGGTGCACGGCATTCTCGTGCAACTGCCGCTGCCGCCGCAGTTCGACGAATCCGAAGTGCTCGAGGCAATCAGCGTCGAGAAGGATGTGGACGGTTTCCATGCCGAGAGCGTCGGCCGCTTGTCCCAAGGGCAACAGGGCTTCATACCCTGCACGCCGCACGGCGTCATGAAGATGTTCGAATCGGAGAACGTTCCGCTTTCAGGGGCTGAGGCGGTCGTCATCGGGCGCTCCAACATCGTTGGCAAGCCAATGGCCATGCTGCTCACCAATGCTGGTGCTACGGTCACCGTGTGTCACTCGCGCACCCGTGATCTGACCTTTCACACCAAGCGCGCGGACATCCTGGTGGCCGCTGTCGGCAAGCCGCGTTTCGTCACAGGCGACATGATCAAGCCCGGTGCGGTGGTCATCGACGTTGGCATCAACCGCCTTACGGAAGGTGAGGAAGCCGGCAAGCTTTGCGGCGACGTGGATTTCGCCTCGGCGAGCGAGGTGGCGTCGCTGATCACGCCGGTACCCGGTGGCGTTGGCCCGATGACCATCACGATGCTGCTGGAAAATACGGTGATCTCCGCCGAACGTGCCGCCAATCGCAAGGGACGCTGATATGAGCACGAACAAGCAGGGCGCGCCGCTGGTCGGCAT
Organism: Azoarcus taiwanensis; assembly: GCF_012910885.1. GTDB lineage: Bacteria > Pseudomonadota > Gammaproteobacteria > Burkholderiales > Rhodocyclaceae > Azoarcus_F > Azoarcus_F taiwanensis. The sequence goes on from NZ_WTVM01000082.1 coordinate 11,167, forward strand.
CATCATGGGGTCCAACTCCGACTGGCCCACGATGAAGGCCGCGGCGACCTTTCTCGAGGAGTTCGGCATTCCGTTCGAGGCGCGCGTGGTCTCCGCTCATCGCACGCCCGACCTGATGTTCGAATACGCCGAAACGGCGCGCGGACGCGGTCTCAAGGCGATCATCGCCGGCGCCGGCGGCGCTGCTCACCTGCCGGGCATGGTCGCCGCCAAAACGACGCTGCCGGTGCTCGGCGTGCCGGTGCAGTCGCGTGCGCTCTCCGGTCAGGATTCACTGCTGTCCATCGTGCAGATGCCCAAGGGCGTGCCAGTGGCTACCTTTGCCATCGGTGAAGCCGGTGCAGCCAACGCCGCCTTGTTCGCGGTGTCGCTGCTCGCCAACGAGGACGCTGCGCTCGCCGCCAGACTCGACGATTTCCGTGCCCGCCAGACACAATCCGTGCTGGCCATGACCCTCGACTGAGATCTCCACATGATTCTCCCGCCCGCCACCCTCGGCATGCTTGGCGGCGGCCAGCTCGGCCGCTTCTTTGTGTCGGCTGCGCACGAAATGGGCTACAAGGTCTGGGTGCTCGATCCGGATGCCAACAGCCCGGCCGGACTCATCGCGGATCGCCATCTGGTTGCGGCCTATGATGATTTCACCGCGCTGGATGAAATGGCGGCCAGTTGCGCCGCGGTGACCACCGAGTTTGAAAACGTACCCGCTGGCACTCTCGACTATCTCGCCAAGTTCGTCACCGTGCATCCGTCTGCGGCAGCGGTGTCGGTGTGTCAGAACCGCATCGCCGAAAAGCGCTTCCTCGCGGACAACGGTATCGCCCACGGGCCATTCGCAGCCATCGAGTGCGAAGACGACATCCGGGCGACCGACGACGGCCTCTATCCCGCGGTGCTCAAGGTTGCGCGTTTCGGCTACGACGGCAAGGGGCAGGCAAGGGTGGCCAGCCGCGACGAAGCCTTGCATGCGTTCCATCAGTTTCACAACGAAGCCTGTGTGCTCGAGAAGCTGCTGACGCTCGACTTTGAAGTCTCGGTGGTACTCGCGCGTGACGAGCAGGGAGCTGTACGTTGTTTCCCGCCGGGCGAAAACCGGCACCGCAACGGCATTCTCGACGTCACGATAGCCCCGGCGCGGGCAAGCTCGGCGCAGCGTGACCTTGCACAGACAATGGCTTGCCGCATTGCCGAAGCGCTGAGCTATGTCGGCACCCTCGGTGTCGAATTCTTCGTCAGCCGTGGCGAGCTCCTGGTCAATGAAATGGCGCCGCGCCCGCACAACAGTGGGCACCACACCATCGATGCCTGTGTCACCAGCCAGTACGAGCAACAGGTGCGTGCGCTTTGCGGTCTGCCCCTGGGCGAACCGCGTCAGCATTCGCCCGCGGTCATGGTGAATCTGCTTGGTGACATCTGGCACGGCGAGGATCGCCGGCACGAGCCGGACTGGTCGACGCTGCACGCGGTGCCGGGTCTGCGCTTGCATCTTTACGGCAAGCACCAGGCGCGTGCCGGCCGAAAGATGGGGCACTTCGTTGTCATCGGTGAGCAGGCTCCCGAGGTGCTCGAGCGCGCAATGGCCGCGCGCGCGGCCATCGGAATTCGTGACGAGTAAGCGCCCATGGCCATCGTTGCCCCTGGTCCCGAGGCTATCGAGAAGGCCGTCGGCCTGCTCCGGCGGGGCGAGCTGGTCGCGCTGCCTACCGAAACGGTGTACGGACTGGGTGCCGACGCGCTGAACCCGGAGGCAGTCGCGCGTATCTTCGCGGCCAAGGGACGCCCGGCCGACCATCCGCTGATCGTTCACCTGCCGGATGCAGAGCATCTCACCCGTTGGGCCTCGCGCGTGCCGCGCGAGGCGATTGCACTCGCCCGAGCCTTCTGGCCTGGCCCGCTGACCTTGATTCTGCCGCGCGACCCAATGGTGCCGGATGCCGTCACCGGTGGGCAGGACACCGTTGGCCTGCGCGTCCCCGGTCATCCGGTCGCACTCGCACTGCTCAAGGCCTTCGACTCCGGCATTGCCGCCCCCAGCGCCAACCGTTTCGGCCGCATCAGCCCGACCACCGCGCAGCATGTGGAGGAGGAGCTCGGAGATCGGGTGGCGATGATCCTCGATGGTGGCGCCTGCGACGTCGGTATTGAATCCACCATCCTCGATCTCTCCGGGAACATACCGCGCATACTTCGCCCCGGCGCGATTTCCGCCGAGCGGATCGCCGCCGTCATTGGCCGCATGCCGGAGCAAGTGACGAAGGTCTCAGCCGCATCCGGCGGCACTACCCCTCGAGTTTCCGGCTCACTTGCCGCACATTACGCTCCCACCACTGCGCTTGTTCTTGTCGAGCACGCGGAGCTGGACGCGGAGATCCGTCGTCGAGCCGCAAATGCCGAGCGCATCGCGGTCTATGCGCGCCACGCTGATAACGCCGGCGTGTCGGTCCACATTTGGCTTCGTGCGCCCGATACGGCGGAAGCCTACGCGCATGATCTCTACGCAGCGCTTCGCGCGCTCGACGCCAGCGGCGCCGACATGATTCTGCTCGAAACGCCTCCCGCCGATCCTGAGTGGTCCGCCATCCATGACCGCCTCGGCCGCGCCGCCGTCGGTTCGGGCACGGGCACGGGCACCGCCACCTGAAACCCGGCTTGGTCAGGGTTTCAAAAGCCGGAATCCTTGGTCTATAATCTCGCCCTTGATGGGCCGATAGCTCAGCTGGGAGAGCGCTGCGTTCGCAATGCAGAGGTCGGGAGTTCGATCCTCCTTCGGTCCACCACGAATTCGATGTAGAAACAGCGCATTACTGTGCCGTTAAGCATAAAGTGGCCACCAGGCCAGGTTATGCTTTATTTCCCGACAGGCCGGATTTTGGTTTTCTGGGTTGTGCATAGCAGGCTTCAAGGCTTTGCTTTCCGCGCGCGCTAGCAGCGATAGAAATGAAGGTTGAAAAAAACGGGACCAAGGGTCCCGTTTTGGTTTTTGGCGCCAGTTTTTTCTTGATCAGTTGCGCCGAGAGCTGCCGTTCGCTGAAAGGTTGGATAAGCCCCGACAACCGTCCTGGTAAATCCGTATTGCGCCATCCCGGCGGGGTTCCCATCCGTGCTGAGCGTCGCGCCATTGAGCGGGACCTGAGTTCGCTCAAGCGCATGCCGGTCGCCAAGGTGGGCATGAGCTACAACTGGTAAGCAAACCACGCCAGCCCCGACGTGTCGCGTGTGCAAGTGATTGCAGCGTCCTGACGAGCCTGTGGTGTCGAAAATGATTGCAATGATTGCGACGTTGGCTACAATGCAAGCATTGCAATCGTCAGGAGAGCGTGATGGCGACTAATCTTGTCGTTCGTAACATCGAGCCTTCGGTCGCGCAGGCTTTGAAAGAAGCTGCGGCGCGGCACGGTCGAAGCGCAGAGGCGGAACATCGGGAAATCCTGCGGGCAGCGCTTGCCCAACCTGCGCGGCGGACCTTCAAAGACGTTCTGGCCAGCATGCCGGACGTGGGTACCGATGAAGACTTCAACCTCAGGCAGGGCTGATGCACCTGCTCGACACCAATATCATCAGCGAGCTGCGAAAAGGTGGGCGCGCCAATCCGGGCGTGACCGCCTTTTTCTCCACCCTGGTCGCGGAGGACATCTATCTGTCGGTCCAGACAATCGGGGAGATTCGCCGGGGCCTTGAGATCATCCGTAACCGCGGTGACCGCGAGCAGGCCGCGCGACTCGAAGCCTGGCTGGATATGGTGGTCGCTGATTATGCGGATCGGATTCTGGGTTTTGACCTTGAATGCGCTCAGCTCTGGGGCCGACTGATGTCACCGAGTCCCCAGCATCCTATCGATAAGCAGATTGCCGCCATCGCCCTCATCTACGACCTAACCGTGGTTACGCGCAACACGGAAGACTTCAAGTCGACCGGGGTGCGGAGCATCAATCCGTTTAGCCCGCCCGGTGCGGCAGCATTGGGGCGGCCGCGGAAGTGTTGAGCCCGGTGCCGGGCCGGCGCTGTGGGATGATGAGGCTCGCCGCCGCAGTCCGCGAACGCAGGCCAGGATTTGCTCCTCGATACCCTGAAGGAATCACGATGTCCCTCTCCAAAGAACAGCTCGCGGAATATCTCGCGTTCGCCGAAGAACTGGCTGATGCGTCGGCCGAGGTCATCCGTCCCTACTTCCGTGCTCCGCTCGATGTGACTGACAAGGGAGGGCGGGTGTTCGACCCGGTGACGGTTGCCGATCAGGCGGGTGAACGTGTGATGCGCGACCTGATTCAGGCTCGCTATCCGACGCACGGTGTTCTTGGAGAGGAAGACGGAACGGTGAGCGGTAGCAGTCCGCTGACCTGGGTGCTCGATCCGATCGACGGCACGCGTGCGTTCATCACGGGCTTGCCGCTGTGGGGCACGCTGATCGCGCTCAACGATGGCGAGCGACCGGTCCTCGGGGTCATGAACCAGCCATTCACCGGCGAGCGTTATACTGGCACGGGCTCGGGAGCGTGGCGCAACGGGGTGCGACTGAAGACCCGGGCTTGCGACGGGCTGACCTCGGCCGTGGTGATGTGCACCACCCCCGAGATGTTCCCGACGCCCGCACAGCGTGCAGCATTCGATTCGGTCGCCGCTCAGGCGCGGCTGACGCGCTTTGGTGGCGATTGCTACGCCTACTGCATGCTGGCGTCGGGCTTTGTCGACGCGATTGTCGAAGCCAGCCTCCAAGCGTATGACATTCAGGCGCTCATCCCGATCATCGAGGGCGCAGGTGGGGTCGTCAGCGCCTGGGATGGCGGATCCGCCCAGCAGGGTGGCGCCGTGATCGCATGCGGCGATCGACGGCTGCATGAGCAATTGGTCGAGGCGCTTAAGCACGCGGCCGAGGGGTAGGAAGCCGTGCCAGCCAGCCATCACCCTGGTTGTGCCGGCATGCTCGGCCGAGCACGGCTGCCAACGCAGAAACGGTGGCGGTGACTGGCCCTTAGCGCCACCTCAGTGCGGCGAGGTCGTGCACGTAGATGGGGTAATTCACCCAAAGGCCTTCCAGGCCCTTGCGGGCTACCGTGCAGATCTGGGGTGCGTAGAGCCAGGCGTTGACGGCGTCGTCGGCCAGCGTGCGCTGTATGTCGGCGAGGAGGCGGTTGCGCTGACGCGGGTTGTCGGCGTTGCGGTGGGCGTCGATCAGGTCCCGGAACTCCTCGTTGTCGTAACCGAAGTAGTAGGCGGGGTCGGCGTAGATGTCGTAATCGAGCGGTTCGACGTGGTTGATCAAGGTGAGCTGGAAGTTTCCCTTGAATGCACCCCCAAGCCATTCGGTCCAGTTGACGTGTTCGAGTTCGATGTCGATGCCGACATCGGCCAGTTGGCGAGCGACAAGCTGGCCACCATCGAGGGCGTAGGGCGTGGGGGGAAGGGTCAGTGTCAGTTTGAGATTGTCGTTGAAACCGGCTTCGCTCAGCAGTGAGCGGGCGCGTTCGGGGTCGAACGGGTAGCGGTCGGCCAGGTGCAGGTACCCGGATTCGGTGGGCGAGAAATGGCTGCCGATGGGGGTGCCCAGGCCCTGCAGCACCTGCTGGATGATGGCCGCGCGGTCGATTGCGTGATTGAGTGCACGGCGAACGCGGATGTCGTCGAGCGGCGGTTCGCGATTGTTGATCGCAACCAGCCCCTTGCTGCTCGAGTTGCCGATCAGCACTTGATAGCGATCGTTCAGTCGATTGCTCAGAACCGCACGTGTCGCGAGGTTGAAGAAGACGTCTACATCCGGCGGCAGAGGACTGTCGTCGATGAAGGAGTTGATGAAACGGAAGGTGGCCTGGCGCAACTCCACTGAATCGGCGTCGCGGTACCCGGCCCACCTGCTGAGCGTGATCGAATGGCCACGGTTCCAGTTCTGGAGGCGGAATGGACCGGTACCGATGGGTTGGGTGCCTGCCTGATCGGCGCTCGCCGGATGGAGGATCACCGCCGGACTTTCGCCAAGACGGTAGAGCAGGTGCGGGTCGGGATGGCGCAGGTGCAGCACCACGGTGCGCGCATCCGGTGTGTCGATGCGCTCGATATTGTCGAACAGCCGGGCTTTGGACTTGTTGCCCGAGTCGGGCGCCTGAGCGCGTTCGAAAGAGAACTTGACCGCGCTTGCCTCGAGCGGCTGTCCGTCGTGGAATCGCACGTCCGGGCGCAGGCGGAAGGTGTAGCTGAGGCCGTCGGCCGACGCCTCCCAGGACTCGGCGAGCATCGGAGATGTGTTGCCGTTTTCCTCGATCCGGATCAGTCCTTCGAAGATGTTGTAGTGCACGACCTCGCCGATTGCGGCGGCGGGCGCACTGGTTGGATCCAGGGTGTTGGGTTCCAGGGTGATGGCGAACACCACCTCGTCCCTCGCGATGGCCTCAAACGGTGCGCCCGCGAGAACTATTAGGCACATTGTCAGCAGGCCGTATGCGATCATCCGGCAACTGTGGGACCAGGCCTTGCCGACCATGTGAAGCTCCTTTTCGCGACTCGATGCGGGGTGGTCTCCATTAAATCATCTTCCCTTTCCCGGTGTTACGTTTGCCCGACCTGTTTCGCTCGCTTGCTGCCATATTTCACACCCGCCGCACGTTAATCGTGGGGGGGCTGGCCTTGCTGGTCGCGTTCATGATCGGGTTGATCGGATGGCTGCATGGGGTATACGTCGAACGCGAGCATCGTCACCGACATCAGGCCGAGCGGGAACTCCAGTCGATCAATCAGTTGCAGTTGCGCGCCGTGCTGTCGTGGCGCGAGCGGTCGTTGCGCGACGCGCGGATGCTGACCGAAGACGAGTTGCTGGCAGGCGCGGTCGGGCGCTGGCTGTCTCGGGGAGATGTCGCAGCGCGCGAACAGGTACGAGACAGGTTGCGGGCGCTCAAGGAGCTTGGCCGCTACAGCGAGGTGCTCCTACTCGGGCCAGAAGGCGAGACCTTGCTGATGCCGCAGGAAGGTCCCGGGGCCTACGGTTCCCAGACGCTGCCGCCGCGGGAGCAGGGCGCGATGGCGCGCGCGCTGGCCAGTGCCGATGCAGTGATGGGCGAACCCGCTCTGACGGCAGGGTTCGCGTTTCCGGTCGCGGGTGTATTTGCACCCC
>NZ_WTVM01000083.1 GCF_012910885.1 Azoarcus taiwanensis
CGCCTGAAGCGAAACCTCCCCCCCGCGGGTTGTCAGCGTGGAACACACCACCACCGGCGTCGGCCGCTCGGCCTTGATCTTGCGCAGAAAGCTGATTCCGTCCATGCGCGGCATTTCGATGTCGAGCGTGATGACGTCAGGCCAGTCCTTGTGCATCTTGTCGAGTGCGAACAAGGGGTCGGAAGCGGTGGCGATGACCTCGATATCCGGGGCGCTGCGCAGAACCTCGCTCATCACCTGACGGACGACGGCAGAATCGTCTACCACTATGACGCGAATGGTCTTGCTCATAGCGTTTCTGTTTCTTCTCGCATTGGTTCGACACGCGAGGCGGTGTCGCTGCCGTGTCTGACCCAAACCTCGCCAGTGCCCACATCGAAGATCAGGCTTCGATGTCCCTCTCCCGCCACATGCGAGGCCCGGACCCGAAAGCCGTGTTCTCCCACCAGCGTGCGCGCGGCATCGATGTTTCGCTGTCCGACGTCGAGCATCGCCGCATGCTTTGCAGACCGCGTTCGAACCGGGAACATCCGTCCGCCGCCGAAAAGCTTGGCCTCGAAGGTTTCGGGCCGTGCTCGCACTGCGCGCACCTCGCGCATCAACAAAGCCAGCGCGTCGTCGGCGTAGCGGCCGTCCAGCCCGTCGTGGCGTGCCCGTGCCCGTGCGCTGCGCGTGGGCAGCATGAAATGACACATGCCGCCGACCTGAAGGTGCGGATGCCAGAGCGTGATAGAGACACAGGAGCCGAGCAGGGTGCGGATCCGTGTGTTGCGGTCGCCGAAGTAGAAATCGCCCGGCTGCAGAAAGATCTCGATCACGTTGCGCGCAGCCGGTCGCATGTTCATGCCGGCCTGTAGATGGTGGGACGCGCCTGGCTGAGCGGCAGGTCGAGTCCGTTGAGGCTCTCCGAGTGGCCGATGAACAGCCAGCCGCCGGGACGTAGCTGCCGCGCCACGCGTTCGACGATGCGACGCTTGGTGGGCAGGTCGAAGTAGATCAGCACATTGCGCAGAAAGATTACGTCGAAATCGCCGATACGCGCCAATTGCTCGTTCAGATTGACCTGCGCGAAGCGGACTCGACGGCGCAATTCGGGGTCGACCTGCAGCGTGCCCTCGCGACTGCCTACGCCGCGCAGACAGAACCGGCGCAGGTAGTCGCTGGGAATGCCATCGATGCGCTGCATCGCGTAGATGCCACCGCGCGCCTTGTCCACTACTTCGCGACTGATGTCCGAGGCGAACACCTCCCACTGAGCGTCGATTCCCAGTCGGTCGGCGAGCACCATTGCGAGGCTGTAAGCCTCTTCGCCGGATGAGCTTGCGGCGCTCCACACTCGTACGCTGCGTCTGTCGGTGCGTAACTGTGGGAGGACGACGTCGGCGAGATAGTCGAAATGTCCCGGCTCCCGAAAGAAGTAAGTCTCGTGCGTGGTCAGCAAATCGACCATGCGCTCGTACTCCTGCGGATCGGTTCCGCCCGCCACGAGCCGGAAGTATTCACCGAAACTGACGAGTCCGAGTGCACGCAGGCGTCGCCCGAGTCGGCCGCTGACCAGACTCTTCTTCTGCGGGGAGAGCTCCACGCCGGCGACGCGGCGCATCAGCGCCCGAAACTGCTCGAACTCGTTCTGGCTGATGAGGATGTCGGACATTACGCAGCGGTCTCCGAGACGCTCAGTTGAGGGACGGTGGCGTGGCGGCGAGCGAGCCGAGGGCCGAGATCTCATCGACCGAGAGCACGCGGGAGACGTCGAGCAGAATCACGAACCTGTCGTCGATTCGCGCCATGCCGGCGATGAAGTCCGTACGGATCCTGGCGCCAAAGGCGGGTGCGGGTTCGATGTCGGCTGCCGGAATCTCCAGCACTTCGTTGACGCCGTCGACCATCACGCCAAGGGTCTGTGTGCCGCTTTCAGTGTCGACCTCGACGATGACGATGCAACTGCGCCGGCCGACCCGCGCACTGCCGCGGCCGAACCGGGCGGAAAGGTCGATCACTGGTACGACCGCGCCTCGCAGGTTGATGACCCCGCGTACTGTCGGTGGGGTCATCGGCACCGAAGTCAGTTCACCGAACTCGATGATCTCGCGGATCTGCAGGATGTCGATGGCGAAGGTTTCACTGTTCAGCGTGAACACCAGGTACTGCCGCCCGACTCCGCCTTCCGGTCGCGCCGCATTGGCTGCGGCCGCGACGATGTTGGTCTGGGACATGCCGGCCTCCCCTCAGAAGCGCACGTAGTCAGTTTCGCCGCCTGCTCCAGCAAAAGCAGGCTGAGGTGCGTCATAGCGCAGCCGCCGAGCAGCGCCGGCCGTTTCAGCCTTCTTTGACTTGCGTGGTTCAGTGCCGGCGAGCGATGCGCCGTCAAGGCGGAACTGCGCCACCAGATGCTGCAGCTGTTCTGCCTGGCTGTTCATCTCTTCCGCCGTTGCCGACAACTCCTCGGAGGCCGAGGCATTCTGCTGCGTCGTCTGGCTGATCTGGCTCATCGCGGTGTTGATCTGACCTGCGCCCGAGGACTGCTCCTCGGATGACGCGGTGATCTCCTGTACCAGTTCTGCCGTCTTGCGGATCGAGGGCACGATCTCTTCGAGCAGCGCCCCGGCGCGCTCGGCCGTCTTGACGCTGGAGCCTGCCAGCTCGCCGATCTCCTGCGCTGCAACCTGGCTGCGTTCGGCCAGCTTGCGTACCTCGGCTGCAACCACGGCGAAACCCTTGCCATGCTCGCCGGCACGTGCGGCTTCGATTGCCGCGTTGAGCGCAAGCAGGTTGGTCTGGTAGGCAATGTCGTCGACAATGCCGATCTTGTCTGCGATGGACTTCATTGCCTCGACCGTGGCACGGACCGCCTCACCACCTTCGGTGGCATCGTTGGACGACTTGCTGGCGATGCTGTCGGTCACCTTTGCGTTCTCGGTGTTCTGGTTGATCGAGGCCGACATCTGTTCGATCGAGGCCGAAGTTTCCTCCAGACTCGCAGCCTGCTCCGAGGAGCCTTGGGCCAGCGACTGGGAGGTGGCGCTCACCTGCTCGGATGCCGCAGACAGCGAATCGGCTGCGGTTCGCACTTCGCCGAGGGTCTGCGACAGACTCTCGACCATGCGATGCATGGCAGCGAGCACGCTGGTGGTGTCGTTCTTGGCGATCTTCACCTCCACAGTGAGGTCGCCCGCGGCGACCTGACGGGCAATGTCTGCGGCGTACTCGGGCTCGCCGCCGAGCTGGCGCAGCAACCCGCGGGTGATCAATGTCGCGACCAATACGCCGAAGACCAGCGCAATCCCGCCCAGTATCATCATCAGCACGGAGACCGCACTGACTGTGGCGGCGGTCTCGGTGCCGGTTTCGGTCAGCAACTCGCCTTGGTAGCCGACAAGCGCGTTTACCTGATGACGATACTGCACCGCGATTGCGTCATACTCGTTCATCAGGAATTGCTGCGCTTCCTCGCGCCGTCCCTGTTCGACCAGTTCGATCAGATGGTTCTGGGCGGGGATGAAGCGTTCGCGGGTATCCAGAATCTGCCCGAACAATTCCTTGCCGCGCGGACTATGTATTGTCGGCTCTATCCGCTCCCAAGCCCGGCTGATGGACTCGCGCCCGGCGAGCATTCGCGAGCGGGCCTGCTGCGCCGCCTGCAGGGACCCAGCAAGCACGAGTTCGCGTCCGCCGAGCGCGATCTCGTTCACGCCCCTCAGCCCATCGGCGAGGGTCTGAGTCTTGGGCCACAAGTCATTCACCACGGCATCGACGTCGTGATTGATTTGCGCCAGCCGGATGGTGGCCACCGCCACGATCACCCCCATCAGTACCAGCACCAGGCCAAAGCCGAGGCCCAGCTTCACACCCACCTTCAAGTTCTTGAGCATTTCAATTCTCCAGTTTCCGTATGTTTCAAAGGCATTCATGCGATGGATGCGGACGACTGCGCTGCGGTCGATCTCTCACGTCCCTCGTTGGTGATGGCGCGCTGAACCAACTGCGGCACATCGAGAATCAGGGCCACCTCGCCGGTGCCCAGGATGGTAGAGCCGGCAATCCCGGCCACGCGCTCGAACAACCGGCCGAGCGGTTTGATGACGGTCTGGCATTCCCCCAGCAGTTCATCCACCGCGATACCAGCCTGGCGTCCGGCAAAACGCACTACGACCACGTTCTGCCGCGCTGGGCACGGTTCGTCCTCAAGTCCGAACATCTCGCGCAGATCCACGAAGGGCAGGACCTTGTCGCGGAGCCTGAGGTAGCCACCGCCCTGTGCGTCTGAGGGAAGCTCGATGCACTCGACCACGGTGTCGAGCGGCAGGATGAAGGTCGAGCCACTCACGCCGACCTGAAACCCGTCGATGATTGCCAGCGTCAGGGGCAGGCAGAGGCGCATCGTCGTGCCGCGACCCGGTTCGCTCGAAATATCCAGCGTCCCACGCAGCGCTTCGACATTGCTCTTCACAACGTCCATGCCGACGCCGCGCCCGGACAGGCTGGTGACTTCGGACGCGGTCGAAAATCCGGGCTCCAGGATCAGGCGGTGAATCTCGGCGGTGGAGAGCTGCGCATCCGGGGCCACTAGACCGCGCTCGACCGCCTTTGCGAAGATCCGCTCGGCATCCAGTCCCTTGCCGTCGTCCGCGACCTCGATGACGATGCTGCCGGATTCGTGATAGGCGTTGAGATTCAGCGTTCCCCGCGCCGGCTTGCTGGCGTCCAGGCGCTGCGCGGGGCCCTCTATTCCGTGATCGATGGCATTGCGCACAAGATGCATCAACGGGTCACCGATTCGCTCGACCATCGACTTGTCGAGCTCCGCTTCGGCACCGCTGATGACGAGTTCGATTTCCTTCCCGAGCTCGCGCGAGACGTCGCGCACCACACGCGGGAAACGGTTGAAGACCTCGCCGATCGGAGTCATGCGCAGTCGCAGCGCGGTGTCGCGCACATCTTCGACCAGACGCAAGAGGTTGGACGCTACCTCCTGCAAGTCGGGGTTGGTGGTGCGCTGAGCATGCAACTGGGTCGCGGCGCCCGCAATCACGAGTTCGCCGACCTGGTCGATGAGCGCGTCCAGCCGGTCGGCCGGCACCTTGACGCTCTTGCCTTCGCCGCCGCGCCTTTCTTCCGCCGACTTCTGCTTGCCTAGCGCTGCCTCCACCACACGCGGTTGCACCGCGGCGCGCTCGATCAGCAACTCGCCTATCGGCGCGGGGTCGGTCGCGAGATGCTGGTCTGCAAGCGCTTGAAACAGCTCGCGTTCGGTGACTGAGCCACAGGCGACCAGGATCTCGCCCAGCCGTCGCGGGTCCTCGCCGAGCGCGTCGATCAGCGCGATGAACGCGTCGATGCGTGCGCAAGGTGGCACGATGGTGATTGTCGCGGCGTCCTGCACGAACTCGAAAACCGCCTCGATCTCGGCTTTCTCGGCGGCGCTGCGCAGTGCGATCTCGAAGCCGAGGTGGCAGGCCTCGGGGTCCCCGGCGAACAGCTCGGGCACCGCATCGGTGATGGTTTCGACATGGACGATGTCGCCCAGGCTGCGCAGGTAATTGATGAACGCGAGCGGATCCATGCCGTTGCGCAGCACGTCCGGGCCGAAGCGCAGCGAAAGATGCCAATGCTCGGCGCCAATCGCGATCCCGCTCGCGACGTCTACCTCCACGCGCTCGGTCTCGCATGCCTTCACCATGTCGCCGGCCCGGCCATCAAAGTCGTTGTTGAATGCCTGCAGGCGCTCGAGCAGAGGGCCACCTTCGTCTTCCGGCAAGGCGTCGGACGCGGCCACTGCATGCACCAGTCTGGCGATATGGTCCTGGGATTCGAGCAGCAGATTGATCAATGCGTCGGTGAATACGATTTCGCCATTCCGCAAACGGTCGAGCACGTTCTCGACGCCATGGGTGAAGCGCACGACCACATCGAGTCCGAAGAGGCCGGCCGAACCCTTGATCGTGTGGGCGCAGCGGAACAGGGCGTGCATGTCTTCGGGGGCGAGGTCCGATGTCTCGGCGCGCAACAGAATTTCCTCCATCTGTGCGAGCAGATCGCGGCTTTCGTCGAGGAAGGTCGCCAGAGCCTGGGAGAGATCCATGTCTTACTCCTGGAAGGAAGGCGTTTTACGGAAGTGGGTCGCCCCGTCGGTGACCAGCAGCGGGTCGCCGAGTGTGCCGCCGAGATTTGCGAGATCGAGCAGCCGCAGTACCGCGTCCGCATGATTGACGAAACGCACCGTCTTGCCCGGGCAGCGCTTGGCCATGAGCATCAGCTGCAGGCCGGCCGTGTCGATCTCGGTGATTCCGCCGAGGTCGATCTCGACCTCGTCATGCATGTTCAGCGCATGTCGCCAGGCATCGCGCAATTCGGAGACGGTATAGATGCCGAGCTCGCCGACTGGCTGCAGGCTTGCGGTGGGGGCGGTCGTGTCCATCGTGCCGCCTCACATCACCAGCTTGGAAACCGCAGCCAGCATCTGCTGCGGCTGGAAGGGTTTGACCACCCAGGCGCGTGCACCGGCCTCCTGACCAAGACGCTTCTTTTCCTCGGTTGCTTCGGTGGTCAGCATGATCACCGGGGTGAACCGGTAGCTCGGGTTCTTCTTGACTTCGCGGACGAAGGTGATGCCGTCCATGTTCGGCATGTTCACGTCCGAAATGATGAGATGCACCTTCTGCCCACCCAGTTTGCCAAGCGCATCGCGCCCGTCGGCGGCTTCGATGACGTCATAGCCGGCGCCCTTGAGCGAAAGGCTCACCACCTGACGCAGTGAGGCGGAATCGTCGACGATCAGCACGGTCTTTGACATGAGAGTTCTCCAGTTCAAAAGAAGGTAATGTCGCCACCGGCCGATGCGGTCTGCATTTCGGGGCGGTGTGCGGCGTGTTGTTCGAGTGTGGTGTAGGTCTGTTCCAGTGCCGCGATCCAGGCGGTGACATCCATGCTGTTGGGCATGCTCCCGCCACGCATCGTGGATTCGTCTTCCTGCATGCGCTCGCACAGGCGGGTCATGTCGGCGCGTACCGCTTCCAGTATCTGGCTCACGCGGTCCTGGAACTGGAGTTGAACGAGGACGCCTTCGATGCGACCCTGCACCTCTGCGCTGTTGTCTTCGAGTGCTCGCGAAGTCTCGGTCATCGCGCTCCCGACCTGGTCGAAGCGCTGCAGGACACGGCCGATCGCGCCTTCCGAGTCGCGTACCAGGGCGGCATCGCCCTGCGCCATATGCTCGGCGGCCGTCAGTGCTTCGGTCATCGCAGAATGAGTCGCCGCGACCTTGGCGCGGATCTTCTCGCCGGTGCTGCCGGAAAGATCCGACAGCTTGCGCACTTCGTCGGCGACCACCGCGAACCCGCGGCCTACCTCGCCTGCGCGTGCGGCCTCGATGGCGGCGTTCAGGGCAAGCAGATTCGTCTGTTTGGCGATCTCTCCCACCTCACTCGCCATGCGCATCAACTCGTCCGTGACTTGAGCGAGTCGTGCAACCGCCTCGGTCAGCCCCTGCTTCTCTGCAAGCGCCCCGTTGAGCTGGCCCATCACGTTGTCCAGTTCGACCCGCGCGAAGGCAATCACTCCGACGACGCTGTCTTCGCCCGCATCGGCCGAGCTCTTGTGTGACTGTTGGAGTGCATCCTGAAGGCGCTCCAGGATGGCGGAGAACTCGCAAACCAGCGTTCCGACCGCGGTTTCGGTCTGCTCGCGCGAGATGCCGACATGATCATGCCAACGGGTAAGCGATGCCTGCGCCACCTGTTGCAGACTGAGCAGATAGGTTTCGCGCGACACCAGGCGTGCCCGACACTCACTGGCTCGCTCAGTTTCAATGCGATTCTGATCGGCTCGCAGACGACGCAGCAACCAGAGTGGCACCGCAATGCAGGCCAGCAGGATGCAGACCGCAGCGCCAAGTGCCACGGCGCCGGACCCCATTATTCCGAGCAGGAGTGCGCCGATCGCCCCTGGCGCCATGAGCGCAGCCAATGGCAGCACGTGCGAGTCTGTCGAAACGGCATTTGGAAACACGCGGCATCTCTCCGGGTGAGCCACGCTCTGGCTTCCATGTCCAATGGGTGGCATTCATCACCCCGCCAGGACATCGCCCACGAAACTTTTCGTACGCGAATGGACCTGACCAGGGTAGGGTCGCTAACATTCAGGGGTTCCCCTCAGCGTTGGCGCTGGCACTTTCTTCCTGCCCCTGCATATTCCCGCCCGAGCGGGACTAGGGGCAATTGGTAAAATTCCGTGTGCGTAACTAGGGGTTTGGATGGGCCCGGCCGGGGGCGCTGGTCATCAGCGGAAAGGAATCCGCGTGCAGACTCGGTTTGAGCAATACCCGATTCGGCGCCGCGTAGCTTGGACGCCCTGCTTCAGGTTTCAGCCTGAGAGGAGTTGATTGAATGAGCGATGCTGCGGTGAGTCCAGGCGAGTTGTCGGCGCTGCTGGTCGAGGACAGCGAGGGCGACGCCTTGCTGATTCTCCGCGCACTCCGCAATGCCGGTTTCACGGTGCGCCATCGCCGTGTCGAAACCGCAACGGACATGCGTGCCTCACTCGGGAGTGGCAGCTGGGATGTGGTGCTTTGCGACTTCAACCTGCCTCACTTCAATGCGCACGACGCCCTTGACGAACTGCATGCAAGCGGGCTCGACCTGCCTTTCATCGTGGTGTCAGGCACTATCGGCGATGAGACCGCGATTGCACTCATGCGCAATGGCGCGCATGACTATCTGATGAAGGACAATCTCGCCCGCCTCGGGCCTGCGGTACAGCGCGAGCTGGGTGAGGCGCGCCTGCGGGCCGAACGACGTCGAGCGCTGGACGATCTGCGGGAAAGCGAAGCAACCCTGCGCGAGGCGACGGTGGCGCTGAGTGCTGCCAACCAGCGCCTGCGCCAGCTTTCCGGCCGGATACTGGAAACACAGGAGTCAGAACGGCGCGAACTGGCGCGTGAACTTCACGACCAGATTGGCCAGGCGCTCACTGCGGTCAAGCTTGAGCTTCAGGGCATGACTCCGCACCTGGAAGAAGGGCCGGCGGTGATGCGGTTGGCCTCGGCGATACACATCACCGAAGAGGCGCTTGCCCAGGTGCGCAGCCTCTCATTGAACCTGCGACCGCCACAGCTCGACTACATGGGCCTCGAGGCTTCGTTGCGCTGGCACGCCGAGCGTCTTTCCGAGCGCGCCAGGCTGGGGCTGACATTTTCATCGGATCTCAGTGGTTGCTGCATCGACGATGCACGGCGAGCCATCGTGTGCTTCCGTCTGATGCAGGAGGCCCTGACCAATGTCGTGCGCCATGCCGACGCACGCACTGTGCACATCGATGTGACGACCCGGGAGGGCGGGCTGGTTCTCCTGATCGAGGACGATGGCTGCGGGTTCGATGTCGAAGCCGCGCGACGTCGTATGCTCGAGGGCGCAAGCGTGGGCTTGCTCGGCATGGAAGAGCGCGCGGGATTGCTGGGAGGCAGTGTGCGATTCGACTCAACCCCGGGGCAGGGAACCAGGGTGTGCGTCACGCTGCCTTGCTTCGAGGACCATGGACTGAAATGAAGGATGAATCGATGAAGCGTTTGCGTGTGCTACTGGTGGACGACCACAGTCTGGTGCGTGCAGGCGTGCGCGCGTTGCTCGGCGCCTTGCCTCAGGTCGAGGAGATCATCGAGGCGAGCAGCGGGCGTGAAGCGGTTGAGCTCGTGCGCGCCCGTGCGCCCGATCTAGTGCTGATGGATATCGCCATGGACGACATGGACGGCCTCGAGGCCACCCGCATGATCACGGCCGAGCAACCGGAGATGCGGGTCATCATACTGTCCATGCACGATACCGGCGATTTCTTCGATCAGGCGCTGCGCTGCGGTGCCTGCGGCTACCTTCTGAAGGATGCTGCGGTCTCGGAGCTGGAGATGGCGATTGCGGCGGTGATGCGCGGCGATGTCTATCTGAGCCCTGCGGTATCGCGGCATCTGGTTGGCAACATGCTGTCACGCGACGCGCCCGAAGTGCGTGCCGCCGGAGCGCTGACCCCGCGTCAGACCGAAATCCTGCAACTGATTGGCAGCGGTCTGGGCACCAAGGACATCGCGCGCAAGCTCGACCTCAGCGTCAAGACCGTGGAAGCGCATCGTGCCCAGATCATGGAGCGCCTCGGCGTACGTGACATTGCGAACCTGCTGCTGGAAGCGGCGCGACGAGGCCTGATCACGCTCGGTCGCTCCTAGCCTGTCGTCGGCTTGCTCCGCAGCCCTAGGCGTGCCTTGGTAATCCATCGGATTGTCATCGATCTCTGCGCCCCTATCATGGCGTCGACCTGAATTTGCCGCGTTCCGGAATTGCGGCCAACTCCTGATCGGACCCTCCGCAATGGACTACGCCTTGAGACTGCTGTTGATCGACGACTGTGACTCCGACGCGAGGCTGATCGCGCGCCAGTTGATCCGTAGCGGTTTCCAGCTTGCCTTCAGTCGCGTGGATACCGCGGAGGCGGTGCGCACTGCGCTCTCGCGTGGCGGATGGTCGGCGGTGTTGTGCGACTTCTCGATGCCCGGTCTGACCCCCGAGGAAGTGCTCGCCCTGGTGCGCGGGCAGGATCAGGAGTTGCCGGTCATCATCGTATCGGGAACGATCTCCAACGAGCAGGCGGTGCGCCTGATGAACTCCGGAGCGCAAGACTATGTGCTCAAGGACGATCTCACCCGCCTCGCCCCCGCGTTGGCGCGTGAGATTGGTGATGCGCGAGAACGTACGGCACGACGGATCGCAGAGAACGACCTGCGCCGGAACAAGGATCATCTGCGTCTGTGGGGTGAGGTGGTCCGGAGTGTGGACGAAGGTATCGTCGTAACCGACCTCGATGGCAATATCGTCGAGTGCAATCCGGCCTTCGAGCGCATCACTGGATACCCTCGCGATGAGGTGCTCGGACGCAACCCGCGTCTGCTCAAGTCCGGGCGGCACGACCTGGCCTTCTATCAAGCCCTCTGGCATACGCTGACCACGGTCGGCAGTTGGTCCGGTGAAGTGTGGAACAGGCGAAAGGACGGCGTAACCTACCCGGAGCGACTGACCATCAACGCCGTCAACGACACTGACGGTTTGCCGACCCACTATGTCGGCGTGTTCAGCGATCTGAGCAAGCAAAAAGAGAACGAAGATCGCCTCGATTTCCTGACCTATCACGACATGCTCACAGGGTTGCCCAACCGGCGTCTGTTTTCCGACCGTCTGGGGCAAGCGCTGGAGCAGGCGTGTGTGCGTAAGGAGCGGGTCGCGGTTCTCTCTCTTGATCTCGACCGTTTCAAGCGCGTTAACGAAAGCCTTGGCCAGTCTGCCGGCGATACCCTGCTCCAGATCGTCGCGCAGCGGATTTCCGGGTGTCTTAAGCGTCCTGGCAATCTTGCGCGCCTCGGCAGCGACGAGTTTCTCGTGATGCTCACTGAATTCGAGGACGCGGACGACATCGTCGTGATCGCTCACCGCATCCTCGACGAGATCTCGCGTCCGATCTGTATCGAAGACCAGGAGATTCTGGTGACCGCGAGCATGGGCGTAGCCGTCTTTCCAGAGGATGGCGGTGATGTCGCTGCACTCATCCAGGCGACCGAGGCGGCCCGCATGCCGATTCGCGCCGGATATCACAACCGAGTGCACTTCTTCACCAGCGGTATGGACGCTCAGGCGCGGCGTTGGCTCGCACTCGAAAGCGAACTGCGTCAGGCGATTGCGCGAGACGAACTGCAGCTCTACTACCAGCCGCTGATCTGCACGCGTGACGGACGTATCCGCAGCGTCGAAGCCTTGCTCCGCTGGAACAGTCCGGTGCTGGGCTGGGTGTCACCCGAGGAGTTTGTCCCTGTTGCAGAGGACAGCGGGCTCATCCTGGCGCTCGGGGACTGGGTTCTCGATCGGGCCTGCCGGCAGGCCCGTGCCTGGCTCGATACCGGAGTGCCGCCGGTAAGAGTCGCGATCAACGTTTCCGCGCTGCAGATCGCAAGTGGTCTCCTGCCCGAGCGTATCCGCGAAGCGCTCGCCCGAACCGGGCTGGCGCCTGGTCAGCTCGAGGTCGAGCTGACCGAAAGCGCGATCATGGCCGACACCGAGCTCTGCATCGCTCAGGTCGAGGCAATCAGCCGCATGGGAGTCAGTGTCTCCCTGGACGACTTCGGGACAGGTTACTCGTCACTCGCCTATCTGAGCCGTTTTGCCTTCAGCAAGCTGAAGATCGACCGCAGTTTCGTCAATGGGCTGGAGAGCGACCCGAAGAGCCGGATCATCGTCGATGCGACGGTGGGGTTGGCTCGTGCCCTGGGGTTGCAGGTCGTAGCTGAGGGCGTTGAAACCGAATCTCAGCGTGAAACGCTTGTTGCGGGCGGCTGCGACGCTCTGCAGGGCTATCTTTACAGCCCGCCGGTTTCGCCTGCGGCACTCGTCAAGCTGATGCATCGCTTTACCCACTGCGAACCATACGACCCGCCACGGGTGATCGCCACCGCATTGTGAAGGTCCGCGGTGGCATGGCGTCCGCCTGCCCGTCAGCATCCCTTTCTGTCAGAATTCGCTGTTGTCCGCCAGTGCCAAACCCCAGTCCATGCATTCCTGAAGGAGAGTACGGTGAATTCGACGTATCGTGTGCTCGTTGCCCTGAGCCTGCTGTGGCCAGTTGCCGCTGCCATTGCGCAACATGACCAGGCAGCGCATTCGCCCTATGCGGGCATGGAAACCCGTGCGATCAAATCGCTTTCGGAGGCCGATATCGAGGAGTTGAGGCGTGGCGGGGGCTGGGGTCTGGCCTTGCCGGCCGAGCTCAACGGCATGCCGGGACCGGCGCATCTGCTCGAGATGAAGGACATGATTCCGCTGTCCTCGGATCAGGTCGATCGGCTCGAGCTGCTTTACGAGGATATGCTGGAAAAGGCGATTCCCGCGGGCGAGCGCCTGATAGCGGCCGAGGCGGCCATAGAGGCCGCATTCGCATCTGGCAAGGTGGATGAAACGTCGCTGCGTGCCTTGCTCGCCGAGGCTGAAGTTGCGCGCACCGACTTGCGCTTCATTCATCTCTCGCAACACTACAAGACGGTCCCTTTGTTGGGGCCGCGACAGATCACTCGCTACATTGAGTTGCGGGGCTATGCCAGCGATCCCTGCGACAGGGTGCCGGAGGGACATGATCCCGAGCGCTACCGCAAACACATGGGCTGCGACTGAATTCTGATGTTCGAGGAAATGGCGACGATTGAAACCGTCGCCATTTCTTCACCCGCAGGAGATTTTGTTCGCATGAGACCATGAGTGGGCGAACCCTACGGACGGTTACGGTAGCGCAGCCACCAAGCCACCTGTCACGCCGGCGCCGAGCACTACCAGCCACGGTGGCAGCTTCCAGAACATCAACGCGATCAGCGCCACCAGCGCGAGGCCGAAATCTTTCGGTCCATGGATCGCGCTGGTCCATACCGGGTCGTAGAGCGCGGCGAGCAGGAGGCCGACCACTGCCGCGTTGATACCGGTGAGCGCTGCCCGGGTACGCAAATGGCGGCGTAGTCGCTCCCAGAAAGGCAGGGCGCCGGCGACCAGCAGAAAGGAGGGTGCGAAGATCGCCAGCAGGCAGATCAGCCCGCCGACCCAAGCGGTCGGTGCGTCGGTCATCGACGCGCCCAGAAAGGCGGCAAACGTGAACAATGGCCCGGGCACGGCCTGCGCCGCGCCGTAACCGGCGAGGAAGACATCGCTCTCCACCCACCCCGGTGGTACCACCTCCGCCTGCAGCAACGGCAGCACCACATGCCCGCCGCCGAAGACCAGCGAGCCCGCCCGGTAGAACGCATCGACCAGCGCCAGCGTTTGCCCGGGAAAAGCCAGCACCGCGAGCGGCAGCCCGGCGAGCAGCGCGAAGAACAGGCCGAGCCACATCCCGCCCGCGCGACGCGATACCGGGATCGACAGCGCCTCATGGCCAGCGCCGGCATCCGGCCTGAACAGCGCGAGCCCGAGCAATCCGGCGATCACGATCGCCCCGACCTGCCCCCATGCGGTGGGCACCAGCAGCACGAAACACGTCGCCGCCGCCATCATCGAGGCCCGCAGCGCATCCGGGCACAGCGACCGCGCCATGCCCCACACCGCCTGCGCCACCACCGCCACCGCGACAATCTTCAGGCCCTGCAGCACGCCGGTGGGCAAGGCATCCCCGTAGCTCGCAATGCCGAGCGCGAACAGGATCAGGGCCAGCGCCGAAGGCAGGGTGAAGCCCGCCCAAGCGGCAAACGCCCCGGCGTAGCCGGCACGCGACAGCCCAAGCGCCATCCCCACCTGGCTGCTCGCCGGCCCAGGCAGGAACTGGCACAGCGCGACGAGATCGGCATAGCTGCCATCCGAGAGCCACTTGCGCCGGGTGACGAACTCGTCACGAAAATAGCCGATGTGCGCGATCGGCCCGCCGAAGGAGGTCAGCCCTAGACGCAGGAAAGCCAGAAAGACGGCCCAGGCGCTGCGGTCAGTTTCGGAGTTGGGGCGCATGCGGTGATTTCGATCCGGTGCTGGATCGCCAATCATCGCAGATTCAGGTGACGGGCTGTTTACGCGCAGCCGCCCGCTGCAACGACGACCACGCGCGCGAGCGTTAGAACCGCTTGATCAGTGACGCAAAGCCCTGGGTGTAGGTGTAACCAGGTTGCTTGCGATCGTGGATGAATTCCACCCGCCATTGCCATCCGCCGGGCTGGCGGGCGGACTCGAAGCTTGCTGTGATCGTGTGCGAAGGCTGTTGTTCGCCATCCACTCGTTGCACGCCATACTCCGCCCGTCCGGAAAAGACTCCGTAAGGTGTGCGGTGCCGCACACCGATGCCGCCCAGAACGCGATCGTAGCGATCGGGCGAGAAGTAGTTCCCAGTATAGGGGCGGCTGTTCGAGTAACTCTCGGTCGCGAGCTGCACCGATAGACCACAATCGCAGACGGACTTCCATAAGCGTGTTCGAAGGCGATTGCGGCTGTTGTTGTCCGTATAGGCGGTGCGAGAGAGGATGACTGCCGCTCCGTGCTCCTCTCTTGACCAGTCAGCCAGTGCGTAGGCGGTCGTCGCTGAAAGGCCTTGATCGATGCCCTGTTCTGAGTCAACCAGGGCCCGTTCCAAGCCTGCTGCAAGAGTCCATGCGCCGCGATAGGTTTCCACCACCATGTCGCCGGTGACGAAACTGCGCCCTCCCAAATGCTCCAGGCCAATGTCGCCGCGGCTTGCGAAGCCCGCTTCGCGAAAGTCGTAACGCATTGCGCCTCGCGTGCTGTGGCGGCCGCTTTGTTTGAAGCTGGTTCTACCCAGGGATGCACCGATATCGAGCGCTTCAGAAACCGCCCGCCACCCGTCCAATGTCTGCTGGTGGATGTCGTTTCCATCCGTGTCGGTGCTGAAGAAGTAGCTTCCGCCCAGGCTGTCGGCGTGTGCAGGCACTGTCCACATCGCAAGGGCGACCAGGATGGACGTCCTCTTCATTTGGTCCCCCAGTTCTTCGTTCTCAGAATCACTTCCTTCAGGTATCCGATCACACAGGCGGGTTGAAGGATGACGCTGTACAGGAGCGCATAGAAAGTGAAGCCGAAGATGTTGCGTCGAACCTTCAGGCCTTGCTCACGGAACATGCCATTCTGGATCTGATACATGATGAAATTGACCAGCATCGCGAGTGGCAAAACAATGAGCGTCATCGGCCCGGCCACATAGTAATAGCCAAAGAGCGCGAGAATGAGACCGGGCACGAAGACCAGACTGTAGATCACGTCGAGGTAGGGGAAGAGGGCGTTCCACCAGATGAACATGGTTGAGAACCGCGCCTTGAACAACAGACGCCAGTGGCTCTTGAACGCTTCGATCAGGCCGCGCGACCAGCGTTGCCGCTGGCGGACAAACTGTCGCCAGGTCTCGGGAGCGTTCGTAAAGAGGCAGGCGTTTTCGCTGTAGCCGACTCGGTATCCTGCTTCGAGCAATGCCCAGGTTAGGACGATGTCCTCCCCGACCACATCCTGCCAGCCGCCGACCTGTCGCAGCGCTTCCGCGCGGTAGATCGAGAACGCGCCTTGGGCGACGAGCGTGCCCTGATAGAGCGACTGTATGCGTTTCACCGCAGCGATTCCGTGGAAGTAGTCCCACTCCTGCACGCGGGTCACCAGATTCTTGCGCGAGTTGCGCACCAGCA
Organism: Azoarcus taiwanensis; assembly: GCF_012910885.1. Lineage (GTDB taxonomy): Bacteria > Pseudomonadota > Gammaproteobacteria > Burkholderiales > Rhodocyclaceae > Azoarcus_F > Azoarcus_F taiwanensis. The sequence continues at coordinate 16,178 of NZ_WTVM01000083.1, forward strand.
CGGCGCCTGCCACTGCGGCTGTCGACTCGGGATCCTCCTGCATACGTCGGACGAGGTTCGCCAGCGCGTCACGGTACAGATACGAGTCCCCGTCGATCGTGATGACAAGATCGCTGGTCACGGTGCCGAATCCGGTATTCAGTGCGGCTGACTTGCCGCTGTTCTGCGGCATGTGGATCACGTCGAGCCAAGGGTAGTCGCCTGCGGCTTGGTCGAGAAGTTCGGCCGTTCGGTCGGTCGATCCGTCGTTGATCGCAACCACGCGCATGGGGCCGGGATACTGCTGCATGCTGATGCTGTGCAGCGTGTCGGATATGGAGCTTTCCTCGTTGTATGCGGCGATCAGGATCGTGATCGGAGGGAGTTCGGTTTCGTCCGCACATGCCAGCCGCGGGCGTCGGTCGAGCAGCAGGCTGGAGACCATGAACGCGTTCATGAAACCCGGAAGAATCGCGATCCCGAAGATCGCGGCATGCGCCCCGACGGGGCCAATCAGGATCGAGAGGTCAGCAATCCAGCGCTGCGCGAGCTGATACGAAAACACGCCCCATCCCAGCGCTGCCGAGAAGGACAACCAGAATTTGACCCACACGGGAATGTAAACCCCGCGCCGGCGGCCGAGACTGCTCGTGATCGGAAATGCCGTCTCCGATGGAGGCGGAGAGGTGAGCGGAATGGACAGGTCTCTGGGATGGTGGTGTCCATAATCGTCTAGGCGCATGTAATTGTTTGTATTCTGTGCGGTGCTGCGAAAGCTGATGGACACGAGAGTTCGGGATGCTGCGATGCAGCGCCGGATCATATCCTTGCGCAGAATGAGGTGAATGTGTCCCACGTCACGCTGAGACGACATCAGAGAGCGAAATGTGGCGCCAGAAACCCACTTTCAGTCTCAGCGGAGGCCTGCAGGTTGGACCGTCCTGGCTTTTCCCCTGGGGCAAGCGTGATCGCGTTTGTCCGCTCCACATCCTCCAGGTCGTCTGCGGCGTGCCTTCCGCATTCGTGAGACGAGGCGGCGAGTGCCGCGTTATTGACGCGGCACGACGGCACGCAAATGACGCCGTGCGGCGGCTAAGATCTCATCATCCACCGACATTTGGCGAAGGGCGGCATCCCGACATGGTTGCAGCACCAGGGCGGATGCGCCGAGTGTTGCGAGTTGTTGGGCAAGACGCTCGATGACTGACGCGTTGTTGATCACCGGGGCGAGCGTGCAGCGGATCTCGTGTGCGACGCCCGAGTCGAGCAGGTGCGCCAGTGCTTGTCGGGCCGCGCTGCCGTCGTCCGCGCCGGTGATCGTCCGGTAGTCGCCGAAGGGCGCCTTCACGTCGAAGCCTACCCAATCGAGCAGCGGCAGCAGGCGGGCGAGTCGCTCCGGGTAGGCGCCGCCGGTGTGGAGTGCGGTGGCGAAGCCCATTGAGCGGACGTCTCGCAAGGCGTCGGCAAGGCCGCGATGAAGCAACGGCTCGCTGCCACTGAAGACCACGCCGTCGAGCAGGCCTCGTCGGCTGTCCAGCCAGGTGCGTACGGTGTGCCAGGGTTGGGTGGTCGGCGCATGCCGCGGCAGTAGCTGTGGGTTGTGGCAATAGCCGCAACGCCAGGGACAGCCCTGCAGAAACACCACGGCAGCCAGACGGCCGGGAAAGTCGATGGTGGTGAACGGCGTGATACCGCCCACCACCGGGCCGCCTTGCTCAGCCATTCAGAGCAAGGGCTGCAGCGGGTTCCGTGAAGTGGCACCGCTCGGCGTGCTCGCCCTGCTTGCCGGCGTTGAACTCGGACACCGGGCGGTGGTAGCCCATGACGCGCGTCCAGACTTCGCAGCGCTGGCGTTCGTGGTCCTGCAGGGGGAGGTG
>NZ_WTVM01000084.1 GCF_012910885.1 Azoarcus taiwanensis
CTTGCGCATCGCACGACGGAACTCCACCGCCTCGTGCAGCGACTCCTCTACCAGGGCTGGACCGCCCGGCGGCTCCATCATTGCCGCTGCAACGTCGCACGACGCGATGATCGCGTACTGAGGCGAGGTGGAGGTGTGCATCAGGTAGGCTTCGTTGAAGATGTCGCGGTCGAGCTTGCGGGTCTGCGAGTCCTGCACCAGGATCTGCGACGCCTGGCTGAGACCGGCGAGCAGCTTGTGGGTCGATTGTGTCGAGAACATCATCGACGACTTGCAGCGCGGCCGATCCGCGCCGATGGCGTGGTAGTCGCCGTAGAAGTCGTGGAAGGCAGCATGCGGCAACCAGGCTTCATCGAAATGCAGGGTGTCGATCTCGCCGTCGAGCATCTCCTTGATGGTTTCGACGTTGTACACCACGCCATCGTAGGTCGATTGGGTGATGGTCAGGATGCGCGGCTTCTTGTCCTTCGCTTCACGGGCGAACGGGTTGGCGTTGATCTTGCGCTGGATGGTCTCGGGCGAAAACTCCTCCAGCGGGATGGGCCCGATGATGCCGTAATGGTTGCGCGTCGGCGTCAGGAACACCGGCACCGCACCGGTCATGATGATGGAGTGGAGGATGGATTTGTGGCAGTTGCGATCGACGACGACGATATCGCCGGGTGCGACCGTGGTATGCCACACCATCTTGTTCGAGGTGGAGGTGCCGTTGGTGACGAAGTAGAGATGGTCACAGTTGAAGATGCGCGCGGCGTTGCGCTCGCTCGCTGCGACCGGCCCGGTATGGTCTAGGAGCTGGCCGAGTTCCTCGACTGCGTTGCAGACGTCGGCACGGAGCATGTTCTCGCCGAAAAACTGGTGAAACATCTGCCCGACCGGGCTCTTCAGAAAGGCCACGCCTCCGGAGTGACCGGGGCAATGCCATGAATACGAGCTGTCGGCCGCATAGTGCGTGAGCGCACGGAAGAACGGCGGCGCCAGCGTCTCGAGGTAGTTCTTCGCCTCGCGCACGATGTAACGCGCGACGAACTCCGGCGTGTCCTCGAACATGTGGATGAAGCCGTGCATCTCGCGCAGCACATCGTTCGGGATGTGCCGGCTGGTCCGCGTCTCGCCGTAGAGGAAGATCGGAATATCCGCGTTTCGGTGCCGGATCTCCTGGACGAAGGCGCGCAGTTCGGCGATCGCCTTTTCGGTCGCCGCCTGCGACGAGAACTCCTCGTCATCGATCGACAGAATGAAGGCCGAGCCACGGCTCTGCTGCTGAGCGAAGGAAGTCAGGTCGCCGTAGCTGGTGACGCCAAGCACATCGATGCCTTCGTCCTCGATGGCCTTGGCCAGCGCGCGGATACCCAGCCCGGAGGCGTTCTCCGAACGGAAGTCCTCGTCGATGATGATGATCGGGAAATGAAAACGCATGCGCCTCTCCAGCGTGTCGCAATCACGGCGACGAAGTATCCGTTCTGGGGTCAGCCGCCGCAGGCCGCCCCCGGGAAAAGCATTAAGGGCCGTCACCGGCCCTGGTCAGTCGCTGTTTAACACAGCCGTCTTTCACCGAGATTTCAGATCTTCGGCAAGGTGACGCCACGTTGCCCCTGATACTTGCCGCCGCGATCCCGGTAGGATGTCTCGCAGACCTCGTCGGACTCGAAGAACAGCATCTGCGCGACGCCCTCGTTGGCGTAGATCTTCGCGGGCAGCGGCGTAGTGTTGGAAAACTCGAGCGTCACGTGGCCTTCCCACTCGGGTTCGAGCGGCGTGACGTTGACGATGATGCCGCAGCGCGCGTAAGTGCTCTTGCCGAGGCACACGGTGAGCACGCTGCGTGGGATGCGGAAGAACTCGACCGTTCGCGCCAGCGCAAAGGAGTTCGGCGGGATGATGCAGACGTCGCCGACGAAATCGACGAAGTTGCGGGCATCGAAATCCTTGGGGTCGACGATCGTCGAGTTGATATTGGTGAAAATCTTGAATTCGTTCGCGCACCGCACGTCGTAGCCATAGCTCGAGGTGCCGTAGGAAACGATGCGGCCAGAGTCGGAGCTTCGCACCAGCTCGGGTGCGAACGGCTCGATCATCCCTTCCTGCTCCGCCATGCGGCGGATCCATTTGTCGGACTTGATGGACATGAAGTGCGGTTTCCTGTGCGGGGAATCACGCCGCGGCGCGAAACAATAAACTTCGTAGTTTACCCCTTAGTCGCGCGCTTGCACCAGACCGATATTGCGAGGGCCTGTTCTCATTCGCCATGGCAGTCTCGCCGTCGCGCGGAGACCAGGCCCTGGTCGGCCTCAGGTATTCTGAATCACGATATTCGGGAACTTGTGGGTCATGTCCTTGGCCTTCTCGGCGATGCGCACCGCAACCTGCCGCGCAATACCCTTGTAGATGCCGGAGATGCGGCCCTCCGGGTCCGAAACCACGGTCGGGCGCCCGTCATCCACCTCGGTGCGGATCTGCAGATCGAGCGGCAGCGCACCGAGAAACGGGATGCCGTAGTCGCTGCAGAGCTTCTCGCCGCCGCCGGTGCCGAAAATCGGCTCCTCGTGGCCGCACTTCGAGCAGATGTGGATGCTCATGTTCTCGACCACACCTACGATGGGCACGCCGACCTTCTCGAACATCTTGATGCCCTTACGCGCATCGAGCAGCGCAATGTCCTGCGGCGTGGTGACGATGACCGCACCGGTAACCGGAACGCTCTGCGACAGCGTGAGCTGGATATCGCCAGTCCCCGGGGGCATGTCGATGAGCAGATAGTCGAGGTCCTGCCAGTTGGTGTCCTTGAGCAGTTGATTCAAGGCCTGCGTGGCCATAGGTCCGCGCCAGACCATCGGCGTTTCGACGTCCACCAGAAAACCGATCGACATGGCCTGCAAGCCGTAGGCCTGCATCGGCTCCATGCGTTTGCCGTCATGCGACTCTGGACGCTGACCAGCGATTCCGAGCATCTGGGGCTGCGACGGGCCGTAGATGTCGGCGTCGAGAATGCCGACGCGCGCCCCTTCGGCGGCGAGTGCGAGCGCGAGGTTGACCGTCGTCGTGCTCTTGCCGACACCGCCCTTGCCAGAGGCGACGGCGATGATGTTCTTCACCCCTGGCAACAACTTGGCGCCCTGCTGCACCGCATGGGCGACGATCTTGCTGCGCACCTCGATCTTGACCGAGGCCACGCCTTCGATCGCAGCCACCGCCTTCTCACAGAGATCGCGAACGATCTGGTGCTGACTGTTCGCCGGGTAGCCGAGCTCGACGACGAAACGCACCGCCGAACCTTCGAGGGCGAGCTCCCGGATGCAGCGGGACGAGACGAAATCCCTGCCGGTGTTCGGATCGACGACGTTCTTGAGCGCTGCAGTAACCAACTCCGGGGTGAGACTCATGGTTTGTCATCCTTCACTGATGTTCGTAGCGGGCCGCGCCTCTGGGGCGACCTCCTTTTGGTCGGGTTTCGCCCGCGATGATACCTAAGCTGGTGCGGAAGCTCACCCACGAGATCAATAGGGATATCGCAGCGCTGATAGAATGCGCCTCCCAAACCACCGCGCTCGACAGAAGCACGGGGTCTCGAGAAGGAGAAGGAAGATGTTTCGCAACAGCTTCGTGACGGTCGCGCTGGTCGCGCTACTTTCGGCGTGCGCAACGCTGCCCGGGCAGTACGCGACCACGCCCGCTACGGTCAGCGAACCGAGCTGGGTGGAAGAACGCGCAACGCTCGAAGCCAGCATCAACACGCACCCCGAGTTCGACGCCATCGCGATGGACGACGGCGGCCTGCTCATCCGTCTGCCTGCCGCCGAGGGGTTTGCCACCGGCGAGACCGATCCCACCCCGCCCTTGCGCCGCTTGCTGGCAGAAATCAGCCCCCTGTTGCAGACCTTTCCCGACACCGACCTGCTCGTGCTCGGCCACACCGACAGCATCGGCAGCGAACTCTACAACCTGCGCCTTTCGATCGGCCGAGCCGAGGCGGTGATGGATGTACTCCGATCCCATGGCGTTTCGCTCGCGCGTCTTACCGCCGACGGTCGCGGCGAGGCCGAACCGATCGCCGACAACGCGCCCCCCGAAGGCCGCGCCATCAATCGCCGCGTTGAGATCGTCGTCCGTCCGCGTGACTGACTCAGGGCCTGCTCTCATTCGCGCCGGCGGATCGCCAGCGCGAATGAGAGCAGGCCCGAGCCTTGCCGCGCTTTGATAAACTTCCGCTTTTAATCCGACGGCCCCCGACATGACCCGCAAGATCCTGGTCAGCAATGCCCTGCCCTACGCCAACGGCGACATCCACCTCGGCCATCTGGTCGGCTACATCCAGGCCGACATCTGGGTGCGTTATCAGCGCATGCGCGGTCACTGCGTGCATTACGTCTGCGCCGACGACACCCACGGCACCCCGGTGATGCTGCGCGCCGAGAAGGAAGGGGTCACACCCGAGGCATTGATCGAGCGCGTCCATGGCGAGCATCTGCGCGACTTCACCGGCTTTGGCGTAGCCTTCGACAACTATCACTCGACCCACAGCGCTGAGAACAAGGCCTACGCCGAGGATATCTATACCAGGCTCCGCGGCGCCGATCTGATCGATGTGCGTTCCATCGAGCAGTATTACGACCCGGTCAAGCAGATGTTCCTGCCGGACCGCTTCATCAAGGGCGAATGCCCGAAATGCGGCGCGGCCGACCAGTACGGCGACAACTGCGAAGTGTGCGGCGCGGCTTATGCCCCCACCGAACTGAAGAACCCCTTCTCGGCGGTCTCCGGCGCAACACCGATGCTGCGCGAGTCCGAGCATTACTTCTTCCGTCTGTCGGACCCGCGCGCGGTTGCCTTTCTGCGTGAATGGACCCGCGGCAGCAACGCAGCGGGCACCCGACGCCTGCAGCAGGAAGCCGCCAACAAGATGAAGGAATGGCTCGGCGAGGAAGGCGAAAACAAGCTCTCGGACTGGGACATCTCCCGCGATGCGCCTTACTTCGGCTTCGAGATCCCCGACGCACCGGGTAAGTATTTCTACGTCTGGCTGGACGCGCCGATCGGCTATCTGGCGAGCTTCCGCAACCTGGCCGAGCGGCAGAGTGGCATCGTCGTCGAGGACTACACCGATGCCGAACGCGCTGCCGCCGCCGGCACCGAGATGGTGCACTTCATCGGCAAGGACATCCTCTACTTCCACGCGCTGTTCTGGCCGGCGATGCTGCACTTTGCCGGCTACCGGACGCCGACGCAGTTGTGCGTGAACGGCTTCCTGACGGTGGACGGTGCCAAGATGAGCAAGAGCCGCGGCACCTTCATCACCGCCCAGTCCTACCTCGCCCAGGGGCTGGACCCGGAGTGGCTGCGCTACTACTTCGCCAGCAAATCCAACGGCACGATGGAGGATGTCGATCTCAACCTTGACGACATGATCGCCAAGGTCAATTCCGACCTGGTGGGCAAGTTCGTGAATATCGCGAGCCGCTGCGCGGGCTTCATCGTCAAGCGCTTCGACGGCCGGCTGGGCGACGTCGATGCCGAGATGGCGGCCGAGTTCAGCGCCGCGATGGGTGCGGGCCTGATCGCCCGCGCCTACGAAGAGCGTGACTTTGGCCGCGCGCTACGCGAGATCATGCGTCTCGCGGACATCGCCAACCAGTATGTCAACGATCACAAGCCCTGGGAACTGGCCAAACAGGAAGGCGAGGAGGCACATCTGCACACTGCCTGCACCACGGCGCTGACCCTGTTCCGCGACCTCGCGCTCTACCTCAAGCCGGTGCTGCCGGCATTGGCGGCCAAGGTCGAGGATTTTCTCGCCATCGAACCCATGGCGTGGCCCGAGGTTTGGGCAGCACTGCCGACCGGTCATCAGATCAAGCCCTACAAGCACATGATGACCCGTGTCGAGCGCAAGCAGATAGATGGCCTGCTCGACGCCAATCGCGAATCGCTGGCCCCGGCGCCTGCCAGAGGAACCGAAGGCGGCAAGGCGGCCTCATCGCAACAACGCCACGGCGAGAAGCAGCAACACGCCGCCCAGCAGGCCGAGACCGCATTGCCGACGATCTCCATCGACGATTTCACCAAGGTCGAGCTGCGCATCGCGAAGATCGTCAATGCGGAACATGTCGAGGGTGCGGACAAGCTCATCCGCCTGCAACTCGACATTGGCGAGAAGGACGAATCCGGTGCCGCGAAGACCCGGCAGGTCTTTGCCGGCATCAAGTCGGCCTACGATCCGGCCACGCTGATCGGCCGGCTCACCGTGATGGTTGCCAACCTCGCCCCGCGCAAGATGAAGTTCGGGATGAGCGAGGGCATGGTGCTCGCCGCCTCGGACGACGGCGGCACGGCGCCTGGCCTGTTCATCCTGTCCCCGGATGCCGGTGCGCAACCCGGCATGCGCGTTAAGTAAGGCCTCTCCAGGATGCCCCTGACTGCGCGCAGACGCTGGCTGATCATGCAACGAAGCGCCCCCTGGGCGTGGCGCGTTGCTGCTCGCTCAGCTTTTTTGCGCACTCCCACAGTCAGAGGGCATCATGATTCGCTTCCGTCCCAAACTCCTCGACACGCTCCCGGGCTATAGCCGGGGGCTCTTCACCCAGGATTTGTCCGCCGGCATCACCGTCGGTGTGCTGGCCCTGCCGCTGGCCATGGCCTTTGCCATTGCCAGCGGCATGAGCCCGTCGGCCGGTATCTGGACCGCCATCGTCGCCGGCTTTCTCGTTTCCTTGCTCGGTGGTTCGCGGGTGCAGATCGGCGGGCCGACCGGCGCCTTCATCCCGATCATCTACGTCATCGTGGTCGACTACGGTGTGGCAAACCTGCTCATCGCCACGATGATGTCCGGCGTGATGCTGCTGGCCATGGGGGCCTTCCGCCTGGGAAGCATGATCCGTTTTATCCCGCTGTCGGTGGTGATCGGGTTCACCAATGGCATCGCAGTGGTCATTTTCATTTCCCAGATCAAGGACTTTCTCGGCCTGGACATCGAGCAGATGCCGGGCGAATTCTTCGGCAAGATGGAGGCGCTGTATCACGCGATTGGCACGATTCACCTGCCCACGGTCGCGCTCGCCACTGCATCGCTCGCGGTGCTCGTCGGCTGGAACCGTGCGGCAAAGCGCGTCACATGGATGAGCCGGCTCCCCGGTCCGCTGGCGGTGCTGGTCATTGCGACCGCAGTCAATGCCATGCTCCATCTGCCGGTGGACACCATCGGCAGCCGCTTCGGCGGCATTCCGCAGGAACTGCCGAGCTTCGGCTTGCCGGAGGTTTCGCTCGGCCTGCTCGGCAAGCTCATCGCACCGGCACTGACCATCGCCATTCTCGGCGCGATCGAATCACTGCTCTCGGCGCGCGTGGCCGACAGCCAGATCGACGACCGCCACGATCCCAACCAGGAACTGATGGCGCAGGGTGCGGCCAACATCGCCGCGCCGCTGCTCGGCGGCTTCGCAGCGACCGGGGCCATTGCGCGGACCGCCACCAACATCCGCTCCGGCGGACGCACACCGGTCGCCGGCATGGTGCATGCATTGACTTTGCTCGCCATCGTGCTGGTCGCTGCGCCGCTCGCGGCCCACATCCCACTGGCTACCCTGTCTGCCATCGTCGTCGTGGTGGCCATCAACATGGGCGAGTGGCACGCGTTCAAGCTGGGCGAACTGCGTCGCTACTCCAACAACTACAAGATGATCCTGCTTGGCACTTTCTTCATCACGGTGGTGTTCGACCTCACTCTCGCGGTGGAGATCGGCATGGTCATGGCCAGCCTGTTCTTCATTTACCGCATGTCCGACCTCACCCGCATCGAGCGCATCGCACTCGAGAAGTACAAGGGCTTCGAGCACTACTATGCCCTCGAGGATCTGCATCGTCCCGATGGGAGCAGCCGTGTCACCGCATACCGCCTCACCGGCAGCCTCTTCTTCGGCGCTGCCAACAAGCTCGACGCCCTGCTCACCGATGAGGTCGGCAGCCCGGACGTGGTCATTCTCGACCTCGAAAAGGTGATCAGCATCGACACCACAGGCCTGGACATTCTTCAAACGATGAAGCGCAAGCTCGACAAGCGCGGCATCGGGCTGATGCTGTGCGGACTGGGAAAACAGCCGCAATCGCTGCTCAAACGCTCGGGATTTCTCGAGGAGATCGGCGACAATGCGGTTGCGACGTCGCTTCAGGACGCGCTGCGGCAATCGCAGGGATTCAAGGGACGGGAAGACCCAGGGGTGAGCTATGTCTGATCAGAAAACCGAATTGCAGGAGCCGATCACCCGCCGCCTGCTGATCCACGGCAAGGTCCAGGGTGTCTGGTATCGTGCGAGCGCCCAGACCGAGGCGATCAAGCTCAGACTTTCCGGCTGGGTGCGCAATCTTCACACCGGCGAAGTCGAGGCACTGATCAGCGGCCCGGAAGACGCAGTCGAGGCCTTCATCGACTGGGCGCGACAGGGGCCACCTGCCGCGCAGGTGCTGCGCGTCGACGTCAGTGCCGGCGACGCGCCAGAACCCGGCCTGTTCTCGCTACGCCCCGACGCCTGATCGCTTGCGAATCGCTCCTCCCCCTTCAACGGGGAGGCCGCAAGGGGGATGGGGTTGCCAGTGCCAGCCTCAGTGGCTGGTGCCCTCGTCTCGCATTACCTTGTTCCACACGTTGTACTTGCCCACCGGCTTGCGCATCGGCAGGCGCTTGACCTCTTCCAGCGTTTCGGCATCGAGCACCACGATGGCGCCGTCGAATTCCCAGTGGCTGGCGAGCGCGAAGCGGCCGTCGCGGGTGTACTCGATGTGCGCAAGTGTCTCGCCCTCAGTGCCGAAGATCTCGTGCACCACTTCCAGCGTATGTTTGTCGATGACCTGCAGGATGTGCTTGGCCTCCGGGCTCATCATCGAATCGACGAAGGCGTAGCGGCTGTTCTCATGGCTGCGCAGGAAGAAACCCGGCCCCCGAGTCGGGATGCGCCTGACCACCTCGAAACTGTCGATATCGATCACCGTGACTTCAGCCGCTTGCAGATTGGTGCTCGCCATCACGCGGCGCCCCTGCCAGTCCCAGGTGATCCCGGAACCGAGGTGAGGCATGCCGTCCAGCGGCAGGTCGGCGATCTTGCGACGGGCATCGAGGCTGACCACCTGCCCGGTGCCGTTGCGCGAGGCGCCCATCAGCAACGAGTAGTCCTGGGTGAAGAAGAAGTCGTCGAGCACGTCTTCGACCACGGTGCGTCGCACGTTGAGATAGCCGGGCACGAACTCACCCTCGCGCATGCGGTAGTCGTGGACCACGCCGACCGGAATCGGCTCGGCCTCGGGATCGAAACTGATCTCCCACACTTCGGGCAAATCCTTGAGCGCGGCGACGAAAGATTTGCGCGGTGTCGCTTCATACACTGCGGACACCCGCGACGTGGTCACACCGTCCTTGCCGACCACGTCGAGCACCTTGAGCAGGTTGAGGTCGCCGTCGAACAGCACCAGAGTGTGCGGCAGGTAGTTGGCCACCGCGACATAGTTGCCGTCCGGCGACACGGCAACGTTGCGCGTGTTGATGCCGGCGCGAACCTCGGACACCACGGTGAGGTTCCACAGATCGAACTTGGTCACCCAGCCGTCCCGCGAGCCGAAGAAGACGTAACGCCCCTCCTGCGCGAACTTGGGTCCGCCATGCAGCGCGAAGCGGCTCTGGAAACGATGGATCGGCTCGAGCTTGTCACCGTCCAGCACCGACACATGGTGGTCGCCGGTTTCGACGACGAGAAACACGTTCCACGGATCGGCATCGAACACCGGCGTCGGCGACAAGGTACTCGGATCGACATGTTCGATGCGCGAGGCGCGGATCTCGGTTTCGGTCCATTTGGGCGACGGCACGATCGGCGTGTAGATCAGCTCGGTGATCGCGGCGATCTCGTCCGCACTCAACAGCTCGCCGAAGGCCGGCATCTGGGTAGCGACCAGACCATCGGTAATTGCCGCGACGGCCGCCGGCTTGCGCAGGCGCGCGAGGTTTTCGGGCAGCAGCGCCGGCCCCATGCCACCAAGGCGATCCATGCCATGACAGGTCGCACAGTGCTGAACGTAGTTGGTGAAGGTGGCGTCTGGCGTAGTGGCCGAAACCGAGGCGCTGGCCAGCAGCAACGCACTGCTTCCGATGGCGAGTGTCAGGCGGGAAATCGAGTGAAACATGTGCATCATCCCTGTTCGACGTTGATCGGCACACGACGGCGCGGCTGGTAGGCTGTCAGCTCGACGCGGTCGCCGCGACTCGCCTCGTCGAGGCCGATTTCGTCGTCGCTGAGATAACAGGCCGGGTCCTCGGCCCAGACGTCGCCGGTGATCTGCTGCGCCCGCACCCGTGAGCTGCCGTTGCAGATGTTCAGATAGGCGCAGCCGCCACAACGGCCCGACAGCGTGCGCGGATGCTGTTTGAGTCCGGCCATCAGGGGGTTGGACACGTCCGACCAGATCTCGCCGAACGGGCGCTCCTTGACGTTGCCCAGTGGCACGTGCCACCACATGGTGTCCGGATGCACCACACCGAGGTTGTCGATATTCGCGACATTCACCCCGCTGGCGTTGCCCCCCCAGGCCAGAAGCTTGGCGCGGACGTGCTCGGCCTTGTCCGGAAAACGTGCGGCAACCCAGTGCAGCATGTACACGCCGTCGGCATCGTTGTTGCCGGTGACGAATTCCTTCTCGATGCCCCGGCGATGGAGGTCGAGACAGGTGTCGAACAACAGATCCATGGCCTCGCGCGTGGTGCGATGGCGGGCGTCATCGGCGCGGTACTTGTTGCCACGACCCGCGTAGTTGAGATGCGAGAAGTAGAACTTGTCGATGCCCTCGTCCTCGACCAGCTTCAACAGGGCCGGCAGGTCGTGGGCGTTGTCCTCGGTCATCGTATAGCGTACGCCGACCTTGATGCCGCGATCCTGGCACAAGCGGATGCCGCGCATCGACGCATCAAAGGCGCCTTCGAGCCGGCGAAACTTGTCGTGCGTGGCGCCGATGCCGTCCAGGCTGACGCCGACGTAGTCGAAGCCGATGTCGTCGATCGCATCGATGTTGTTCTCGTCGATCAGCGTACCGTTGGACGACAGACCCACGTAGAAACCCATGGCCTTGGCGCGACGTGCGATGTCGAAGATGTCCGGTCGCAGAAGCGGTTCGCCACCGGACAAAATGAGCACCGGCACGCGGAAGGCCTTGAGGTCGCCCATGACCTTGAACACCTGCTCGGTGTTGAGCTCACCGGGAAAATCGCTGTCGGCCGAGATCGAGTAGCAGTGCTTGCAGGTCAGGTTGCAGCGGCGGATCAGATTCCAGATGACCACCGGCCCCGGCGGGTTGCGACGCGGCCCAGCCGGCGTCGGTTGATCGAGTTCGCGGATGAATTGTGAGATTCGGAACATGTGCACCTCCGGGGACCATTCAACCCCATGCGCTGACGCATAAAAATGACTACGATCAAACGCCCGCGCTTGGCGGACGCCCGTCTTCACTGACCGATGCGCAGCCCGGTTTTCTTCAGGATCGCACTGGAGAACAGCACGTCCCGCGCGCGGCAGACATCACCGAAGCGCTGTGTGATCGCCGCTGCGATCGTGTCGATCTGCGTCCGCACCTCGTCGCGATCCTGCCCATGGACCATCGCGAACAGGTTGTAGCGCCAGTCCGGGAGGTGGCGGGGCCGACGGTAACAATGAGTGACCCGATCCAGCGTGCCGACGAACTCTCCAACGGCGTCCACATGTTCGTCTGCGATATCCCACACGCTCATGCCGTTGGCGGTGTAGCCGATGGCATAGTGGTTGGGCACTGCCCCGATGCGCCGGATTACCCCGCGGGCAAGCATGGCGCGCAGACGCTCGAGCAGTTCCTCCAGCGGAATTCCGACCTCGGCCGCCACCGACTGCCAGGGTTCGGCAATGATAGGCAGCCCTCCCTGGGTCGCAAGCACGATGCGGCGCTCGACCGGATCGAGTGCAGCGGGAACGGCAGTATCCTTTGACATGCTCATACCTTGAGCTTCATCTCGACGAAGAACTCACGTTCCTTCGGAAAGCAATGCACGGTGAGACCGGTGGCGGCCTCGATGCGCGCGGCGGTTTCGGCGATGCCTTCGGGTTTCTCGGTAGCGAGCACGAACCACATGTTGAGCGTGTGCTCACGGCGGTAGTTATGGGCCACTTCGGCAAAGCCGTTGACGATTTCGCACACTTCGGCGAAGCGCGTCTCCGGCACCTTGATCGCAGCAAGGCAAAAGGCGCCACCAATGCGCTCGATCTGGAACATGGGCCCGAAGCGCGACAGCACGCCCTGATCCAGCAAGGTCCGCACGCGCTCGATGAGCCTGGCTTCCGTACAGCCGAGTCGCTCAGCCACTTCGGCGAAGGGGCGTTCGGACAACGGGAACCCGTCCTGCAAACCATTGATGAGTGCGCGGTCGAAATCGTCCAGCGCGACCGGCTCGCTGCGCCCCCCCCTCATGTCCCGGCCCTTCCGAAGTAGCGCGACCCGCGTTGCTTGAAACGCCGCGTGCTGAACAGCACCGCCTGGTCATACCCTTCAAGTCCACAACGGCTGACAATGGCCTCGCGCTCCGCGAGCACTGCCTCGCGCGAACGACCGTGGATCATGCAGAAAAGGTTGAACGGCCAGTGTGGCCGCGCACGGCTGCGACGGTAGCAAAGCGTCACTGCGGGTTCGCGCGCGAGCCGCTTGCCGACTTCCGACACCTGATCGTCCGGCACGTCCCAGACGCACATCGCGTTGGCGTCGAAGCCCAGTTCATGATGACGGACGACGAGCCCCAGCCGCTTGATCCGGCCGTCCTCCAGCCAGCGTTCGATGACGTCCAGCACCAGATCCTCGCGGACACCGACCCGCTCACCCAGCTCGCGGAACGGCTGAGAAACGATCGGCAAGCCCTGCTCTAGCGCCGACATCACCGCCCGCTCGAGTTCGGGCATCAGGCAAGCGCCGTCAGACATGGGTTCGAGCACGTCCTGGGCCACCGCATTGCGAGACACCTCGCCGTCGCCACCGAGGTCGAAACCCAGGTCGATATGAAATGCCTGCTCCAGCGGCAGCACGATAATCTTGCAGCCGGTATCCGCCTCGAGCGTCTCGACGACCTCCGCGAGACGACGCCCGGATTCGGCGGTAATCACGAACCACAGATTGAAAGCGTGCTCTCGCTGGTAGTTATGGTTGACCTCGGGGGCGGCATTCACACGCGCGGCAATCTCCTCCAGACGCGCCTCAGGCGCAGACAGCGCCGCCAGGGCGCTGGCACCGATGCGACGTGGTGCAAAGACCGCACCAACGCGGCTCAACACACCGTCCCGTAGCCACATGGAGACGGTGTCGAGTACGGCCTGTTCATCCAGCCCGATCTGCTCTGCAAGCCGCGCGAAGGGCTGTGACACCAGCGGGAAGTTCCGCTGGAAATCGTTCAGCAGGCGAAACCGCGCCTCGTCCGACGAGTCTGCAGCCATGACCGTTTGCGCAATCCGTGCAGCCGTCGCCCCCATGTCAGAAACCGACCCGGTGAGCGCGGTGCGTGAAGAAGATACCGCTCGGACTCACCACCGGCAGCTCGCCGATGCGCTCGCGGGTGCGTGTGTCGTACATCACGACCTTGTCGTCGTCACGGGCCGAGATCCAGATCTCCTCACCCTTGGGCGTAAACTCCATGTGCAGTACCGCCCGACCGGGCTGGAAGCTGTGGACCACCTCGTTCTCGAGTGTGTCGATGACCTGCATCCAGCCATTGTCGGGGAAAGCGAAGTTGACCCACACCTCTCGCCCGTCGGGTCGCGACATCACGAACACCGGCTGGCTGCGCACCGGAATTCGACCGACCTCCTCCCAGGATCCCAGCTCGACCACCAGCACCTCGTGACGGCCGATGGCCGGCAGATAAGCCTTGCCCCCCGCGATTGCCCATCCTCTCAGGTGCGGCATCTTGAACACCGGCAACGGCTCCTCGCCCCTGCCGTAACCAGGAAGAATGGTGCGCACGCCAAGCTCAGGCTGCCACAGGTCGAGCATCGACATGCCATCTTCGCCGAATAGACCGGCAATGTAGTAGCGGCCATCGGGGGTGATCAGCGCGTCGTACGGCTGACGGCCGGCCGGAAAGCGCTGGGTTTGCGGATTGGTCGGATCGGAGAGATCGGTCAGCCAGATCTCTCCTGCCTCGAACAGTGAGTAGATGAAGCGATTGCCCGGCAGATCGCGCAAGCCCACTACTTTGGCCCGCTGGCCGTGATCGCCCCACACCGTAGGCACTTCGGAAAGCAACTCCAGGGTCTCGGCGTCGAACACGCGGATGCCCCCCGGTTCGTAATTCTGCGCAACAACGAAGCGACCGTCCTGCGAGATCGCGCCGCCGATGGCGTTGCCGGCCTGGATGACACGCCCGACGATCTCGCCAGCGAGGATATCCACCTTGGTGAGTCCACCATCGCGGCCAAACACATAGGCGTAACGCGCATCACGCGAATAGACCAGTGACGCATGCGACAGATCGCCAAGCCCCGGGACCTCGGCCAGGGCCGTCCGACCGGTGGATTCGACCACCGTCACCTGCCCGGTCGCACGCTCGATGATCACGCCGAGATCACCTGTACCGCGAACCACGGGCGCCTCGGTGGTGGCGCATGCAGCAAGCAACAGTGCCGCCGAGGCAACACCGGCAATTCGCAAGAGCTTTCGTTGGCAGTAGCCAATCATCTTGATTCTCCTTGAGCCTTCGTTCAACGCACCCGGACGCCTGGCGCTGCCACCGGCAGCGGACCGCCATCTTCGGGAAAGCCGGCCATCAGCTGCCGCACGATCCAGCTGGATTCTTCTTCGGTGAGGATACCCATGAAGGGTGGCATCGGCGTGCCCGGCCGCCCTCGATAGAGGGTGGCGAGCAACCCTTCGTAGGGCTTGTCCTGCAACGCATCCGGCGTCAGCGCGGGTCCCAGCCCTCCCTTGAGCGTAAGGCCATGACAGGATCCGCAGTCCTGGCGCACCATGTGCACCAGCTCCTTGATCCGCTCCGGCGTGGGCACGAAACCCTCTTCCGCGAGTACACTCTTAGACGATAAGGCGACAAAAAGTCCCGCCGCTACCGCCACCAACCCGTTTGTTGAACTGATTACACGCATTGCCTCGACTCCTGCTCCGGTCCGTGACAAGTCGCCAGGACTTGCCTCAGGGCGCAGCCAGTATCGTTTGCGGGTCACGAGGCACTCCTTGATTTCGGTTAATTCCCCCGGACGGCTGTAGGGATAAAGTGTTGCCAACAAAAGGCGCCAGCGGTCCGTGCCCATGCGCACGGAACCGCCAACGAGGAGAGTCACCCATGAAGCGCGAGCAAGTCGGTCAGAACCCGCAATCAAGCTCCCGCCCTGCCCCGGCGGGCAAGGTCCATCTTGTCGGTGCAGGCCCGGGCGACCCCGACCTGCTCACGGTTCGCGCGGCCCGGCTGCTCGCCGGATGCGATGTGCTGGTCTACGACAATCTGGTGAGCGACGCCGTTCTCGCCACGGTCAATCCGAAAGCGCGACGCATCTACGTCGGCAAGGAAGCCGGCAACCACGCGTTGCCGCAGGATCAAATCAACTCCCTGCTGGTCAACCTCGCCCGCGAGGGCTTCGAGGTTGTCCGCCTGAAGGGTGGCGACCCCTACATCTTCGGCCGCGGCGGGGAGGAGGCCGAGGAGCTGGTTCAGGCCGGCATCCAGTGTGACGTCGTCCCGGGCATCACCGCAGCGTCCGGCATTTCCGCCTGTACCGGCATGCCGCTGACCCACCGCGACCATGCCCGCGCGGTAGTGTTCGCAACCGGTCATTTGAAGGACGGCAGCGTCGACCTCGATTGGCCCGCATTGGCCAGGCCTCACCAGACCGTGGTGATCTACATGGGCATCGGCGCGCTGCAGATCATTTGCGACCAGCTGATTGCCCACGGTCTATCGGCCGACACGCCAGCCGCCGTCATCCGCAAGGGCACGACTCGCGAACAGGTGACTCTTGTGTCGACGCTCGGCGACCTGCCCGGCGCAGTCAAGGCCGCTCGCATCAAGTCTCCCGCGCTGATCATGGTCGGCTCGGTCGTCACGCTCAACGCCCGTCTCGCGCCGCAGCGTGAGGCGGTGAAAGCCGCGCCCACAACCAGTGAAACCTGTACCGTCTGATCTCCATGCCGAGCCGGCGGCTTGTGCTATCATCCGCCGCGCGCCGGCATAGCTCAGTTGGTAGAGCAACCGCCTTGTAAGCGGTAGGTCGTCTGTTCGAGTCAGACTGTCGGCACCAGCCCGAAATATTTGCAGCGCACAAATTTTTCTTGACGCCTGCAACTCACAAGGCTATAGTTATCCCTCTCCAGACGCGGGGTGGAGCAGTCCGGTAGCTCGTCGGGCTCATAACCCGAAGGTCACAGGTTCGAATCCTGTCCCCGCAACCAAATAAAATCAAAGGCTTACGCGATGCGTAAGCCTTTGTGCTTTGTGGGTTTGGCGTAAATTGGCGTAAATCGATTTGGGGGTACCCCACAAGTCGTGCCAACCGAGGCGGTTTCCGCAAGCACGGAGACGTCGGCCAGAACCCACCCTGAACCCAGGCTTACATACACCGGAAAGGCTCCGCGCCGGGCTTTCAGTGGCCGACAGCGCCTGGAAGTGGGCGGCGCCGGACTTGATCTTGCCGTTCTCGCGCTCCCGCAGGCCGTCTTCGAACAGGCTGCTCTTGGTTTCCACAACGAAGTACGGCCGTTCCTGACCAACGCGATTGGCGAGTATCTCCCAGCCCGGGTTGTTGGTACCCAGAGGTGTCGGACCTCGATGTGTCCAATCTGCGGTGCATGCGCTAGCTCTATCAGACGTTCCCGATTCGTGACGCACTGCGTCACGAATCGGGCTGGACCCACCACCCTTAACTCTTAAACCACTTTCCGGAACACCGCCGGGCTAGAACATTGGAGGTCGAGCAAGGTCCAAGATCTGATAGTCTATGCAGAAATCTGCAATCGAGGACCGACATGCGTACAACACTCGACATCGACGACAAGCTGCTCACAGAAGCAAAACAACTCGCTGCACGCGAACACATCAGCCTCACCCGGCTGATCGAAGAAGGCTTGGCCGCCCGTCTGCGCAGCGCGGCTAAACCGAAGGGGTCTGGCAGCCGTGTGCACCTTCCAGTGTTTGCCGGCCGGGGAGGCTTGCAAGCCGGTATCCGCGACGCACGCAGCCATCAGGCCATCCTCGATGCACTTGATGATCTGGAAGGTCCGCAGTGACGCCCGATGTCAACGTCCTGCTAGCCGCGTCTCGGCAGGATCACCCCCACCACGCGCCGGCGCTCGCCTGGCTCGAGCAGGCCATTGCCGAGAGCGAGACCGCGCATACCCTGGCTATTCTCCCCATGGTGGCCTCCGGTTTTCTGCGCCTGGCGACGCACCCGAAGGTGTTCGATCCACCTACGCCGCTGCCTGACACCCAGGCTTTTCTCGATGCAGTCCTGTCGGCACCGGGGGTCAGCATGGTCTCTCTCGGCGGGGAATGGACACATTTCATGGCTTTGTGCGCCCGGCTCGATCTCAACGGCAACGCCATTCCCGATGCCTGGATCGCCGCCGCCGCTCAGCACCATCACCTGCACCTGGTCACGTTCGACAAGGGTTTCCGCAGGCTCTTGAAACCGAGCATGGTGACCGTGCTCAAAGGCTGATGCGCCAACCATCCCAACAAGAACAACACCATGGCCTTCGACGACAAGACCGTCTATCGCTTTCTCGCGCTCCCGCAGGCCGTCTTCGAACAGGCTGCTCTTGGTTTCCACAACGAAGTACGGCCGTTCCTGACCAACGCGATTGGCGAGTATCTCCCAGCCCGGGTTGTTGGTACCCAGAGGTGT
>NZ_WTVM01000085.1 GCF_012910885.1 Azoarcus taiwanensis
GGCATCGATCAGGTCGCTACCGTCACATTGCGCCACTGAACACAGGGTGCGAGCACAAACATAGAGGGTTTGAATGGAGCAATATCACGGCACCACGATTCTGTCGGTCCGTCGCGGGCGGCGCGTCGCCCTGGGTGGCGACGGACAGGTCACGCTGGGTAACGTCGTCATCAAGGCGTCCGCGCGCAAGGTGCGCACCTTATACCAGGGCAAGATTCTCGCTGGCTTCGCCGGCGGCACTGCGGATGCATTCACGCTATTCGAACGCTTCGAGGCCCAGCTGGACAAACACCAGGGCAACCTGTTGCGTAGTGCCGTGGAGCTTGCCAAGGACTGGCGCACCGATCGCATGCTGCGTCGGCTGGAGGCGATGCTCGCGGTGGCTGATGCGGAGCACTCGCTCGTGATTACCGGCAATGGCGACGTGCTCGAACCCGAGCAGGGTCTGGTGGCCATTGGCAGTGGGGGTGCGTTTGCGCATTCCGCGGCTCGCGCCCTGTTGGAAAATACTGAGCTCTCTCCCGAGGATATCGTAGCCAAATCGCTTGCGATCGCGGGCGACGTCTGCATTTATACCAACCAGAATCACGTCATCGAAGTGTTGGAGGGATGACCGAATGACGCAGATGACACCGCCGGAGATCGTTTCCGAGCTCGACAAGCACATCGTCGGCCAGAGCAAGGCCAAGAAGGCGGTTGCGATCGCCTTGCGCAACCGCTGGCGCCGTGCCCAGGTGGACGAGCCGCTGCGCAGCGAGATCACGCCAAAGAACATCCTGATGATCGGCCCCACCGGCGTCGGCAAGACCGAGATCGCACGCCGCCTCGCGCGGCTGGCGAATGCGCCCTTCATCAAGGTCGAGGCGACCAAGTTCACCGAGGTCGGCTATGTCGGCCGCGACGTCGAGACCATCATCCGCGACCTGGCCGAGGTCGCCGTCAAGGACATGCGCGAGCAGGCGATGCGCACGGTGTGCGACCGTGCGATGGATGCCGCCGAAGACCGCGTGCTCGACGCCTTGTTGCCGCCGGCCCGTCCGGTGAGCTTCGACGCCGAACCGCAGCCGCAGGATTCGGCCACCCGCCAGAAATTCCGCAAGAAGCTGCGCGAGGGCGAGCTCGATGACAAGGAGATCGAGATCGAAGTGTCAGCCCAGGCGATGACCGCCGAGATTTTCGCCCCACCGGGCATGGAGGAGCTGACCCAACAAATCCAGGGCATGTTCCAGAACCTTGGCGGCGGCAAGAAGAAGCTGCGCAAGATGAAGATCCGTGAAGCCATGAAGGCGCTGGCCGACGAGGAAGCCGCGCGCATGGTCAACGACGAGGAGGTCAAGGCTGAGGCGGTCCGCTCGGTAGAGCAGAACGGCATCGTGTTTCTCGACGAGGTGGACAAGATCGCCGCGCGCTCGCATGCACAGGGCGCAGACGTCTCGCGCCAGGGCGTGCAGCGTGACTTGCTGCCGCTGGTCGAGGGTACGACGGTGTCGACCAAGTACGGCATGATCAAGACCGATCACATCCTGTTCATCGCCAGCGGCGCCTTTCACCTGTCCAAACCGAGCGATCTGATCCCCGAGCTTCAGGGCCGCTTCCCGATCCGGGTCGAGCTCGAGAACCTCTCGGTCGAGGACTTCGAACGCATCCTGACCCAGACCGACGCCTGCCTGACACGCCAGTACCAGGCCTTGCTCGCCACCGACGGTGTGCGTCTGGACTTCACCGACGAGGGCATCCGCCGGCTCGCCGAGATCGCCTTCCAGGTCAACGAGAAAACCGAGAACATCGGTGCCCGGCGCCTGTACACGGTGATGGAGAAGCTGCTCGAGGAGGTGTCCTTCGACGCGGGCAAGGCCGGCTTCGACGCGGTCCATGTCGACCGCACGTATGTCGACTCACGCCTCGAAACACTCGCTCAGCGGGAGGATCTTGCCCGTTACGTGCTCTGACGGACAGCTTCGGCCGGCATGCTGATCCGCATTGTCTCGATTCTTTTTCCGCTGTTCGCGATAACGGCGCTGGGTTACTTCGTCGGCAAGAAGATGAAGCCGGACCTGTCGCACGCGAACAAGCTCAACATGGATGTGTTCGTGCCGGCACTGGTGTTCGCCGCACTGGTGAACAAGGAGTTCCGGATCACCGAGTTCATCCCTTTGTCGCTGGCGACCCTGGTCGTCGTCATCGGTTCGGGACTGGCGGCCTGGGGTCTCTCGAGGCTGACCGGCATCGGTACCCGCACCATGGTGCCGCCGATGATGTTCAACAACTGTGGCAACCTTGGCCTGCCGCTGGCGGTGCTCGCCTTCGGCGAACTCGCGTTGGCACCCGCGGTGGTGATGTTCATGGTGTCCAACCTGCTGCACTTCTCCTACGGCGCCTGGCTGCTCGACCACCGGGTCAAGGTATGGACCGTGTGGAAGGTGCCGTCGGTGATCGCGACCCTCGCGGGCCTGGCAATCGGCATCGCCGGAGTGCAGATCTGGCCGCCGCTGATGATCTCGATTCGCATGCTGGGCGAGATCTCGATCCCGTTGATGCTGTTCGCACTCGGCGTGCGCTTGACCGACTCGCGCATCACGTCGGTCGGTATCGGGGTGTTCGTTGCGGCTGCGCGCCCGATTGTCGGCATGTTGCTCGCGATGGCGGTGATGCTGTTCATCGACCTGCCGCCGCAGGAGCAGGCGTTGTTGCTGGTGTTCGGCGCGCTGCCGCCGGCGGTGCTCAACTACATCTTCGCCGAGCGCTACAACCAGGATCCCGAAACCGTCGCCTCGATGGTGTTGATCGGCAACGTTGCGGCATTGCTCTTCCTCCCTGTGGCGCTGGCGATTTCGCTGCCGTGATGCGGACTGGTGCCAGCGGTCGAGGTAGACTGGGCCGGTGGCAATCGCTGTAGGAGGATCGGCATGACTGAACGGGTTTTCGAACAGGATGCTTACGCGCAGTTGTGTGACGCGATCGTCGTCGCCTGTGACGAGAACGGTGTGATTCTGGACCGGACCGTCTTCTATCCGCTCGGTGGCGGCCAGCCCGGCGATCATGGCCAGCTCGTTCTCGCCGATGGCGCTCGCATTACAGTCGTGGATACCATCAAGGGCAATGGGGGCACCATCGTCCATCGTGTCGAAGGCGATACCGGTGCGCTCGCACGCGGCACCCGGGTGACCGCTGCGATCGACTGGCCTCGCCGCTATACCCACATGCGCTATCACACCTGTCTGCACCTGCTGTGTGCAGTGGTAGCTGCGCCGGTTACCGGCGGGCGCATGGGCGCGGACAAGGCGCATCTGGATTTCGACATTGACATGGACAGGCTTGACGCCGCCGATATAGAGAGCCGTCTGAATGCATTGATTGCGCGTGATGATGCGGTGGAACCCGGCGAGATCAGCGAGGCTGAGCTGGATGCCAATCCCGGCCTGGTCAAGACCATGTCGGTGCAACCTCCGCGCGGACAGGGTACGGTGCGCACCATGCGTATCGCTGACGTGGATCTGCAGCCCTGTGGCGGTACGCACCTTAAGCGCACGGGCGAGATCGGACGGGTGCGGGTCACGAAGATCCGTTCCGAGGGCAAACGCAACAAACGGGTGACCATCGTTCTCGATGCGCCCGATGAACCGGCGGACTCGGAGTGAAGCTCTTCCTGCGCTGCCTCGACATCTTCGAGGCCCAACACAAGGCCAACCTGCTGCGCTCGGCCGGCATCCGCGTCGAAGTGCGCAACACTTTCCTTTCTGGGGCGGTGGGGGACATCCCCTTTATCGAGGCCGGACCACAGATCTGGATCGACGAGCGGGAGAGCGCTGAAATGGCCCGGACCATCATCCGCGAGGCGGAGCAGGCTCCGCCAGGCCCGGAGTGGGTTTGCGAATGCTGTGGCGAGGCGATCGAGGGTCAGTTTGCGCAGTGCTGGAACTGCGGGTCAGCAAGGCCGTTCGAGTCTTGAACTTCGGTTCACCCGGGCCCGCTCAGAACGCGTTCTCGACCGCCATCTGACCGGTCTTTTCACGTCGCGCGAGGGCGAAGCCCCGTTCCTTCAGGGTCGAGCGGGTGTCGCGCACCATGTCGGGGTTGCCACAGATCATGATCCGCGAGTGGTCGGTGTCGAGCTGGATCCCCGCAGCAGCTTCAAGCCTGCCGTCGCGGATCAGGGCCGGAATTCGGGCGTTCAGTGCGCTTGCTACTGCCTCTCGGGTTACCGTCGGCACGTGACGGAGGCGCCGCGCCTGTTCGCCGATCAAGGGATGAACGGTCAAGGCCCGCATTTCCTCGAGGTAAGTCAGCTCCGCGGCAGTACGCACGCTATGCACGACGACGATGTTCTCGTAGTCCGACCAGGTCGCCGGATCCTGGAGAATGGACAGGAACGGGGCCAAACCTGTGCCGGTCGCGAGCAACCAAAGATCGCGGGCTGGACGGAAGCGGTCGGTGGTCAGAAAACCGAAAGCGGTCTTGTCGACCAGGACTTGGTCACCGACCTCCAATTCTGCGAGCATCGGGGTGAACTCGCCGCCGGGCACGACGATGGAGAAGAACTCCAGATGCTCATCATAGGGCGCTGAAACCATCGAATACGCTCGCCACACCGTGGTGCCGTCGGCCTTGCGCAGACCGAGGCGGGCGAACTGGCCGGGAACGAAGCGAAAACCCCGGTGGCGGGTAGTACGGAAGGAGAACAGTCCGTCAGTCCACCGACGTTTGTCGGTGAGGGTTTCGACAGTGTACTTGTCCTGATTGGCGTCCATGCAGATCTCCCTGGGGTGTGACGCCAAAGTTGACTAAAACAGTCAGGTAAAGTTCTCGGCGTTCTAAGAGCTGCCACCGGCCGGTGGTGTGCCGCCGGCCTTGCTCATCAACATGTTGACGATGTCCACCGGCACCGGGAAGACGAGGGTCGACGTCTTGTCACCGGCCACCTGGGTCAGGGTCTGCAAATAGCGCAACTGCATCGCCGCCGGCTGACGCGACAGCATCTCGGCAGCCTGCATCAGGGTTTCCGCGGCCTGCTTTTCGCCTTCGGCGTGGATGACCTTGGCGCGCCGCTCGCGCTCGGCCTCAGCCTGGCGGGCGATCGCGCGGATCATGGTTTCGTTGAGGTCGATGTGCTTGATCTCGACGTTGGTCACCTTGATGCCCCAGGCGTCGGTCTGCGCATCTAGTATTTGCTGGACGTCGAGGTTGAGTTTCTCGCGCTCAGCCAGCATTTCGTCGAGCTCGTGCTTGCCGAGCACCGCGCGCAATGTGGTCTGTGCGAGCTGGCTGGTGGCGTCGAAGTAGTTCTCCACCTGGATGATGGCGCGCTCCGGATCCACCACCCGGAAGTACAGCACCGCATTGACCTTGACCGACACGTTGTCACGCGAGATCACATCCTGGCTTGGGACGTCCATGGTCACGACCCGCAGGTCCACCCGAACCATTTGCTGCAGCCCCGGGATGACGAAGATCAGGCCGGGTCCCTTCACCTTCCAGAAGCGGCCGAGCATGAAGATCACGCCGCGCTCGTACTCGCGGAGGATTCGGATCGCGCTGACGAACAGCGCGAATAACAGGATGATGACGGTGCCGAGACCGATGTTGAAATCCGGGATCATGTTGTACTCCCTGTTGCTGTGTGCAGTGCTTCGGCCATCGGCTCCACTTTGAGCACCAGGCCGTCCATGGCGGTCACCCGCACGTGCTGACCGGGTTGCAGAGCGCTGTCGCAGTCGACCCGCCAGTTCTCGCCGTGCAGATGCGCGTAGGCGCCACCGGCGCCGACGTTGATGATCACCCCCTCGGCGCCGATCAGCTCCTCGCGTCCGCTGACTACGCGCCGCTTGCGTGCACGCATCGCAAAGCCACCGATCGCGACCAGGGTCAGCGCGCTGAAGACTGCAAGTGCGACCAGAAACGCGATCGGCACACCGAAGCCGGGAATGCCGCTATCCATGAGGAACAGCCCGCCGACGATGAAGGCGACGACCCCGCCTATGCCCAGTACCCCGAAGCTGGGGAGGAAGGCTTCTGCCAGCATGAGAATCGCACCCAGCGCGATCAGTGCCACGCCGGCCCAGTTCACCGGCAAGAGCTGGAAGGCATACATCGCGATCAGGATGCAGATCAGGCCAGCCACGCCGGGTACGCCGAAGCCCGGGCTGGTGAACTCGAAGAACAGGCCGTAGATCCCGATCATCATCAGGATCAGCGCAATCTGCGGGTTGGAGATCACCGACAGGAACTGGTTACGCCAGTCCGGCGTGATGCGTTCGATATCGGCTTCTGCAGTGGCCAGCGTGACGACATTGCCGGAGTCCAGACGTATTTCACGCCCGTCAAGTTGCTCGAGCAGGTCAGTGAGGCTGATTGCGATGACGTCGATGACACCGGCCTCCAGCGCTTCGCTGGCTGACAGGCTGGCGGCTTCGCGCACCGCTCGCTCGGCAAAGTCCGCGTCGCGACCGCGCAATTGCGCGAGGCTGCGGATATATGCGGCGGCATCGCTGGTTGCCTTCTCCATGACCCCGGCCGCGCTTGGGGGCGTAGCCGGTCGTGCCGCCGGTTTGTCGGCTTCAGCGGACTCGTCTGCCGCCTCGTCGCCTGCCTCTGGCGCCGCTGTTGGTGTTTCTGTTTCACCGCCTCCGCCGCCTCCACCCGGTCGCGGCGCGCCGGCCGGGCCCGGCGGGCCGCCGATCGCCACCGGTGAAGCGGCACCAAGGTTTGTCGCGGGTGCCATTGCGGCGATATGGCTCGCGTAGAGGATGAAGGTGCCCGCGCTCGCAGCTCGCGCACCCTCGGGGCTGACGTAGGTCGCGACCGGGATCGGCGAGGCGAGAATGTGTTTGATGATCGCCCGCATCGAGGTGTCGAGCCCGCCGGGGGTGTCCATCTCGATAATGATCAGGCCGGCGTTGCGCTCGGCAGCGATCGCAAAGCCACGGGTAATGAAATCCGAGGTCGCCGGGCCGATCGCGCCGTCGACCCGCAGTGTGACTACGGTGCCCGATTGCGGTGGTGGTTCGGCGACCGACAAGCTCAGCAGAACCATCCCGCCGAGTAGCAGCAATACCGATAACGCACGTCTGACAATGACCGGCAAGCTCGTTTCCTCCAGTCCGTCCAGCATACCCGTCCATACTACATCTTGATTGATATGAGTGGTGACTCTCTGCCTTGTTCCCCGACTCGTGAAACTGTGTCACCGCCCTTGCCTGGCGCGGGTGCGGTTGATACGCTCGAGTTCGTCTCATGACGATGACCCGGGAATAAGCGAATGAAAACCGTATTGCGCAGCTTGGCCATTGTGTTCGGGCTGATTCTTCTCGTCGTCGGGCTCGGTGCGGCCTATCTCGCACTGGTGTTCGATCCCAATACGTATCGTGATCGGCTTGCGGCGGAGGTCGAGCGGCAGACCGGGCGCGAGCTGGTGATCGGCGGCGACATCGGCCTGTCCCTGTTCCCCTGGCTTGGCGTCGAGCTGGCCGAGGTCTCGCTGGGCGACGCCCCCGGCTTTGGGGACACGCCTTTCGTTCGTGTCGGACAAGTGCAGGCGAGAGCGCGGATCTTGCCCTTGCTGCGGGGAGAGGTCGATGTCGACCGGGTTGTACTCGAAGGGCTCGAACTCAAGCTGGCGCGAGATGCCGAGGGACGCCCGAACTGGGCGGACTTGGTGAGTGACACCAGCGAGGACGACACGCATCGTCGCGGACGAGACGGGCTTGCTGCCGGCGCCGGGGTTTTCGCTATCGGCGGTGTAGAGGTCAGGTCGGCAAGATTGATCTGGGAGGACGCCCAGGCCGGAGTGCGACACGAGCTGAGCGGCCTTGATCTGGTCACCGATGCGATTCGGCCGGGCGTTCCGTTCGACACCGCGCTCGGTTTCGATCTTGCGCTGGACGAACCGGCGCTCCGCGGTCGGTTCGATCTCGCGGGCAGGTTGACCGTCTGGCCGGACCGCGAGCGGCTGCAGGTCGCGGGCCTGGACATCCGGTTCGATGGCGCAGGTGATAGCTTGCCCGGGGGGCGCAAGCAGCTCGCGCTGAGGAGCGATGTGGCGCTCGATCTGGCTTCCGACTCGCTCGCCCTGTCCGGACTCGTGCTCGAGGTGCTGGGGCTGAGACTCGAGGGTAGCCTGAACGGCAAGGATCTCTCCGCGAACCCGTCGGTGTCGGGTCGGCTTTCGGCTCCCCGATTTGACCCGAAGGCGGTGATTCGTGCGCTGGGTGAAGCCGCCCCGGTGACATCGGACGCATCCGCGCTGACGAGTGCCGGCCTGAGTCTGGCCCTCGAAGCGTCATCACAAAGCCTCATGCTGCATGACATCGACCTGCAACTGGATGATAGCCGCCTGCGTGGCGAGGCCGGTCTCGTCGACCTGTCGAAACAGTCCGTGCGTTTCGACCTTGCGCTCGACGCCATTGATCTCGATCGCTACCTTCCGCCCGATGCGCCCGAGGGCGCCGCGACGCCAGGCGCCGCTGCTGGCGCCGCTGCAAGCGGGGCGGCGCCGGAGGCCTTGAGGGCGCTGGACATGCAAGGACGTCTCCGCATCGGGCGGCTGGTGGCCAGCGGACTGACGGTGTCGGAGATCGAGATCAACACCCGGGCCGAGGGAGGGCTGATACGACTTGCGCCGATGTCGGCCGCGCTCTACGGAGGGCGGTATGCTGGCAATGTTCAGCTCGATGCGCGCAGAACGCCGTTGCGCATCACGATGGATGAGTCCCTGTCTGGCGTGCAGATCGGCAGCCTGTTGCGTGATCTGACCGGTGCCGAGGAGCGGCTCACCGGGCGTGGCGACCTGCGGGCGCGACTGCAGGCCGATGGCACGACGGAACAGGAGGTGCGCCGAACCTTGAACGGCAACGCCGAATTCCGTTTCTCCGACGGCGCAGTCAAAGGCGTGAACGTGGCGCAGTACCTTCGCGAAGCCGCCGCTCGTTTGCGTGGTCAACCGGTGCCGGCCGAGTCCGGTCCGAATCAGACCGATTTCACCGAACTCAGTGGCACTGTGCGTATTGCATCGGGCGTGGCGCGCAATGACGACCTCGCGATGCGCTCGCCGCTACTGCGGGTGAGTGGTGACGGCAGCGCCAACCTGGTGAGCGAGCAGATCGACTACCGCATCCGTGCCAGCCTGGTCGGCTCGCTTGAAGGGCAGGGTGGGGCAGACCGCGATGCCTTGCGCGGCGTCACGGTGCCGATTCGCGTTGGCGGCAGTTTCGATCGCCCGACCTATGCGCTGGACGTCGAAACCCTAATCGCCGAAAACCTCTCCGCTCGCGCCCGGGAGCGGATCGAAGAGCGGGTGCTCGAGCGTGCGCCACAGGAGTTGCAGCAAGAGCTGCGTCGGGGCCTGCGAGGCTTGTTGCGGTAAGCGGTGCGTTTCGCCTTCGGTTCAACACACCCTATGCAGGGCGCCGATCACGACATCATAGGGTGTGTCGAGCGAAGCGAAACACACCGAAGAACCAGTCAGGCAGCGGCCTCTTCCGGCAGGGCGACCTTGTTGTCCTTGCTGAACTGGTAGTCGTGGAACACGTGCTCGGCGCTCAGGATCTGGTAGCTGCCGTCCGGGTTGCGGCGCGTGGTGTCCTTGAGCCGGTAGGTGTAGTGACCACAGGTCCAGCAGTCGAAGTTGCGCATGTGGGTGCACAGACAGGTTTTGTCCATCACCTTGAGGCGCTTCGCGTCCGGGTGAAGCGCGAGTTCGCGGTTATAGGCGTTGATGTACGCACAGTTGCCGCTGGAGTCGAGCAGATAACCGTAGGCCTCGCAGTTCGGCCTAATGCCCGCGCCGATCGCCGGGCTGCTCTTGAGCATGCGCATCGGGTAGCCGGTGGGCGAGATGGTGTTGACTTCAATCTCTTCTTCGCTGGCGGCGAAATAGTGCTGTTGAACGTCAGCCGGAAGCCCGCATTCCTGGGTGACAGTGAAACGTGTAGCGACCTGGACTGCCGCTGCGCCGTTCTCGAGGAAGGAAACCGCGTCCGAGCCGGTGAATACACCGCCTGCCGCGATCAAGGGGATGTCGAGCTGTTCGGCCTTCAGCCAGGCTTGGATCTCGGCGGTAATGGTGGCCAGATCGTACTCTGCCCAGTCCATGCCGAAACCGAGGTGTCCGCCGGCGAGCGGACCTTCCACGACGACGAAGTCTGGTAGCCGTCCGGTGCGTGAAGATTTCTTGAGGAACAACTGCAGCGCTCGCAGGGACGAGACGATGATGCCGAGCTTGGCGTCACGGAAGCGGGGGTGATCCTCGATCAGGGCGAACGAGCCCAAATGCAGTCCGGCCGCGAGCGTGATGCCGTCGATGCCGGCGTCGAGTGCGGCGCGCAGCCGTGCCCGAAGGGTTTCCTTCGGGCTGTTCATCGTCAGCTTCTCCATGCAGTTGATGAAAATGAGCCCGTCGCCGCGTTTGCGCTCCATCGTTCGGCGCACATGGGTGTCGGTTGCCTCGGCGATCAGTCCGAGGTCGAACTGCACCTCCGACTTGTCGGCGTTGGCGACGTTGTATTTGTACTGCTTGAGCTTGTCGCGGACGTACTTGGTGTCGTAGCGGCGATCACTGACGGTGGGCAGCATTGCGTCGGAAATGTGCCCGATGCCGCCGAGTCGGGCAGCTTCGAGCGACAGGTCGGCGGTCGAGATGTCGACCCCCATGCCGCCGATCATGATCGGGACGTATTCTCGGTTACCGAATCTCAGGCGGAAGTCATCGACGCATTTCATGGCTGCTGTGTGTCCTTGGGGCGTATCGGCCTACTGCTCTGGGCCCGTTCGACGAAACACTCTGATTCAACCATAGCCGCTCTCACCAACACAACCGCGCTGGCACTGCGGTTTTGGCATCTGGTCAGTGATGTTTCGTCGTTGCCCGAAAAAACAGCCTTTTTAACACGAAAACGTCGACAACGTGACCCATATCCTGCGCAATTTCCTCCTTTGTTGAGCGAGGTCAGCTCTGTCAGCGGATCATTCCCGCAGCCACGGTGTTGTTGGTGCTCTCATCGATCAGGATGAATGCACCGGTCGCGCGGTTGGCGCGGTAGGCGTCGGCGAAGACCGGCTGCGCGAGTTTGAGCGAGACCCGAGCGATGTCGTTCATTTCGAGCGTGGCACACTGCGCGTGCTCGAGCGTGTTGAGGTCGAGCCGGTGCTCGATCAGCGAAACCTTCGCCCGCACTTCGCGCGTGGTGTGACGCAGGATGTAGGTACGAGCCGGCGCCAGCGGCGTTTCGGACAACCAGCATACCGTCGCCTCGAGTTGCTTGAGCACACGGGGAGCCTCTTCCTGCTTGACGATCATGTCGCCGCGCGACACGTCGATCTCGTCCGCTAGCAACAGTGTTACCGACTCCTCATGGATTGCGCGCTCGCGCGATACCCCGCCGATTTCGATCGCGCGCACGACACTGCTGCGCCCCGACGGGAGCACGGTGACCGCATCGCCCACCGAGATCTCGCCGGACTCCACCCGACCCATGAAGCCGCGATAGTCGTGCAGCTCCGGGTTCGCGGAGTCGCGCGGCCGGCATACGTATTGCACCGGAAAGCGGAAATCTTCGGGCCGCTCGGTGTGGGCCGCCGGCGCTTTCTCGAGCATCTCCAGCAGGGTCGGGCCGGCATACCAGCCGAGGCGCTCACCACGATCGACCACCATGTCGCCGTTGAGCGCGGACATGGGCACGAAGCGTACGTCGCTGATACCGAGCTTGTCGGCGAAAGCGACGTAGTCCGCGCGGATCTTCT
This sequence comes from Azoarcus taiwanensis, assembly GCF_012910885.1. Classification (GTDB taxonomy): domain Bacteria; phylum Pseudomonadota; class Gammaproteobacteria; order Burkholderiales; family Rhodocyclaceae; genus Azoarcus_F; species Azoarcus_F taiwanensis. The sequence goes on from NZ_WTVM01000085.1 coordinate 11,734, forward strand.
CGAACACCTTCTGATCGTAATCGACGAGGTCCATCTTGTTCACCGCGACGACCAGATGCGGGATGCCGACCAGGTGCGCGATGAGCGAGTGGCGTCGGGTCTGGGTCTGTACGCCGCGGCGGGCGTCGACGAGGATGATGGCCAGGTTGGCGGTGGATGCCGCGGTGACCATGTTGCGGGTGTACTGCTCGTGGCCCGGCGCGTCGGCGATGATGTACTTGCGCGTACCGGTCGAGAAGTAGCGGTAGGCGACGTCGATGGTGATGCCTTGCTCGCGTTCGGCCTGCAGGCCGTCGGTGAGCAGGGACAGGTCCACTGCGCCCAGGCCGCGCTTTTTCGAGGTGGCTTCGATGGCGTTGAGGGTGTCAGCGAGAATCGTCTTGCTGTCGAAGAGCAGGCGACCGATCAACGTGCTCTTGCCGTCGTCCACGTTGCCGCAGGTCAGGAAGCGCAGCAGACCGTTGTCGATGCCGGGCAGGTTTTCGGGTGCGGACATGTTCATGGTTCCTGTAATGCTTTGTCTTGGATCAGTGGAGTCGCTACGGCGGCTATTCGCCGCTCACGCGGCTCCCACTGGTTGTGGATGCGTTCGTGGTCCGTGTAGGAGCGGCGTGAGCCGCGAAGGCAGCGCTGGCCTATGGCAACCGCGTTGCCGGTTGCGTTGTCCATTTCGCGGCTTACGCCGCTCCCACAGGTGATGGACGCGCACTGGCACAGCGGTGGCCGATGCTTGTGGGAGCGGCGTGAGCCGCGAATCCCGGTGGCTGGCATCAGAAATACCCTTCCTTCTTGCGCTGCTCCATCGAGGCATCCGAGGTCTGGTCGTCGAGGCGGGTCGCGCCGCGCTCGGTGATCGTCGTGGTGGCGGTTTCGAGCAGGATCTTGGCGACGCTGTCGGCGTCCGACTCGACCGGCGCGGTGCAGGTGATGTCGCCAACCGTGCGGAAGCGCACGCGCAGGGTCTCGACCTTGTCGTCGGCTGCCGCCGGCGTCAGTTCGGTGACCGGTTGCAGCAGCGCACCCTTGCGCACCACCTCACGTTCGTGTGCGAAGTAGATGTTCGGTAGTTCCAGCTGCTCGCGCTCGATGTACTGCCATACGTCGAGTTCGGTCCAGTTGCTGATCGGGAAGGCACGGATGTTCTCGCCCTTGTGGCTGCGCGCGTTGAAGAGGTTCCACAGCTCGGGGCGCTGGTTCTTTGGATCCCACTGGCCGAATTCGTCGCGGAAGCTCATGATCCGCTCCTTGGCGCGTGCCTTCTCCTCGTCGCGGCGTGCGCCGCCAATGCAGGCGTCGAAGCCGAATTCCTCGATCGCCTCGAGCAAGGTCACTGACTGGTGCTTGTTGCGCGACTCGCCGGAGTGCTTGAGCACCACGCTGCCGCGCGCCATCGAATCTTCGACCGAGCGCACGATCAGGCGCTCGCCCAGCTCGGCGGCGCGACGATCCCGGAAGGCGATCACCTCCGGGTAGTTGTGCCCGGTGTCGATGTGCAGCAGCGGAAACGGGAAGCGGCCGGGGCGAAAGGCTTTTTCGGCCAGACGCAGCAGGCAGATCGAGTCCTTGCCACCGGAAAACAGCAGCGCGGGGTTGGCGCACTGGCCGGCGACTTCGCGCAGGATGTGGATGGCCTCGGCCTCGAGCCAATCGAGGTGGGTCAGGGTTTGTCTGGTAAGGGTCGACATGGCTATCTCGAATTTCGTTGGGTGTTCTGGCTGAAGGCGCGTAGCGCGGCGCGGATGCCGGCACGCAGGGCGGCCAGCTGAGTGGATACTCTGCGCCCGATGGGGGATTTCGGCTGATGAGTCATGCGCCGCTCCGCTTGACGTGAAGCCCGCATTCCTTGCTCTCCGGGTCTTCCCACCACCATCGGCCGGCGCGGATGTCCTCGCCGATGGCGACTGGGCGGGTGCAGGGCGCGCAGCCGATGCTGGGGTAGAAGCGGTCGTGCAGTCTGTTGTAGGGCACCTCATGCAGCCGAATGTAGGCCCAGACCTCCTTTTCGCTCCAGTCGGCGAGCGGGCTGAACTTTTCGATGCCATGCGTGGCGTCGAAATCGCGCACCGCGAGCGCCGCCCGGGTCGCGGACTGTTGCGCACGCAAACCGGTGATCCAGGCGCGCTTGCCGGCCAGTGCACGCGCCAGCGGCTCGACCTTGCGGGCGTGGCAGCAGGCCTTGCGCAGCTCGACCGAGTCATAGAAGGCGTTGATGCCATGGTTGCGCACGAACAGCTCCACGCTCTCGTGGTTCGGGTAGTAGACCTTAAGTCGTAGATCGTAGCGCTTTTGCACCTCGGCCATCAGCTCGTAGGTCTCCGCAGGCAGACGACCGGTGTCGAGCGAGAAAACCTCGATGTCGAGCTCATTGCGCACGATCATGTCAGTGAGGACCATGTCCTCGGCGCCCAGGCTGTTGGCCAGCGCGATCGCGGGAAACTCGCGGGCCGCAGCGGTCAGCAGGTCGATCGCGGCGGTGGTCTTGTCGTCCAGCGCGCGGCGCAGGTTTGCGTCGGCGAGGTCGGGGTTCATGTTCGGCGTCATCGGGATTCTCCTCGCGTCAGGCGGCGCGACGGACACGGCGGAACAGCGGGTCTGGCACGGCTGCCGAAACCTGGTAGGGCTCACTGAAATCGGCGATGCTGCCGAGCGCTGCCAGAAGCTGGGTGTCGGTGTAGCGACCCTCGGCGGGTTGCAGCGCATCGAAGCCACAGCGCACCAGATAGTTGAACTGGTCGCGCAGCACCTCGCCGATGGCACGGAGTTCGCCACGATAACCGAAGCGGCTGCGCAGCAGCGTGGCGAGCGAGTAGCCGCGTCCGTCAGCGAACTTCGGGAAATGGATCGCGATCGTCTGCAGCTGCGCGAGGTCATCCGCGAGGTCGCGTGGCTCCTGGTCGCCCGCGAGCCACACGCCGAAGCAGCCATGGGCCAGCAGCTCGTCGCGGCGCGCTTGCCAGACCGCCAGCGGCACGATCGCGCCACCCTCGGGGAGCGCGATCGTGGCGGCGGTCTCTCCCTCCTCCAGAATGACGACGGGCCGGGCGTCTTCTACGATTTGCCGGTTTCTGATGAGCTTAGGCATTGGCGACTTTCCTGTTGGGCTGGCGGTCGGCATAGACTCGGGTCTTGAAGGGCTCGATGCCGGTGCGGCGCACGGTGTCGATGAAGCGCTCGTCTTCATTGCGCTCGGCGACATAGGTTTCGATGATCTGGGTAATCACGTCCGGCATGTCGGCCGCACCGAAGGACGGGCCGATGACCTTGCCCAGCGTGGTGTTGTTACCCTGGCTGCCGCCGAGGGTGACCTGGTAGAACTCCGCGCCGTTCTTGTCGACGCCGAGAATGCCGATATGACCAACGTGGTGATGACCGCAGGCGTTCATGCAGCCCGAGATGTTGATCTCGATGCCGCCGATGTCGTGCAGGTAGTCGAGATCGTCGAAACGGGCCTGGATGGCGTTGGCGATCGGGATCGACTTGGCGTTGGCGAGGTTGCAGAAATCGCCGCCGGGGCAGGCGATGATGTCGGTGAGCAGGCCGATGTTGGGGCTGGCAAGCCCGGCTTCGCGCGCCTGTTGCCACAGGGCGTAGAGGTCGGACTGCCGCACGTCGGCGAGCACCACGTTCTGCTCATGCGTGATACGCAACTCGCCGAAGCTCCAGGCGTCCGCCCACTCGGCGATGTGTACCATCTGTTCGGCGGTGACGTCGCCGGGCGCGACTTTGGCGTGCTTGGTCGACAGTGTGACGATTGCGTAGCCGGGCTGCTTGTGGGCGCGCACATTGCGTTTCACCCACGCCGCGTAGGCCTTGCTCTCGGCGAGATGGCGGCGATGACCAAGGTCGTCCCCGGGCAGGGTCACGTAATCCGGATCGATGAAGTGCGCGGCGACGCGCTCGAGTTCGACCTCGGTCAGCGTCGACGGGCCGCCACGCAGATGCACCCACTCGGCCTCGACCTGCTCGCGGAAGGCGTCGATGCCCAGCGCCTTGACCAGGATCTTGATGCGCGCCTTGTACATGTTGTCGCGCCGGCCGAAGCGGTTATACACCCGCAGGATGGCCTCGCAGTAAGTCAGGATGTCGCGCCAGGGCACGAAGTCGGCGATCTGTTCGCCGATGATCGGAGTACGCCCCAGGCCGCCGCCGACCAGCACCCGAAAACCGGTCTCGCCGGCATCGTTGCGTACCAGCTCGAGCCCGATGTCGTGCGCCTGGATCACTGCACGGTCGTGGTCCGCGCCATTCACTGCAATCTTGAACTTGCGCGGCAGATAGGCGAACTCGGGGTGAAAAGTGCTCCACTGGCGCAGAATTTCGCACCACGGACGGGGGTCGATACGCTCGTCACCGGCGACACCGGCGAACGGGTCGGAGGTGATGTTGCGGATGCAGTTGCCCGAGGTCTGGATCGCGTGCATCTGAACGGTGGCCAGTTCGGCCAGTATCTCGGGTACATCCTCCAGCTTGGGCCAGTTGTACTGGATGTTCTGACGCGTCGTGAAGTGGCCGTAACCATGGTCATAGCGGCGGGCGATCTCGGCTAGCTTGCGAAGCTGGCGGCTCGACAGCAGGCCATAGGGGATTGCTACCCTCAGCATCGGCGCATGTCGCTGGATGTAGAGACCATTCTGCAGGCGCAGTGGGCGAAACTCGTCGTCGCTCAACTCGCCCGCCAGATAGCGCCGGGTCTGATCCCGGAACTGGGCGACGCGTTCGTCGATGATGCGCTGGTCGTAGGTGTCGTAGCGGTACATGGCAGTCTCGGTCGGGGCCGGCGGGTGATTGTCCGGCGTTGCAAGTGAAGACCCCCGGTCTCACTCGCTTTGTTGGAGTGAAGCGATGGTAGTGTTGTGATTAAGCTTGAGGAAGGCGGTTCTGGTTGGTTTAAAATAACTCGTGGTTATAAAAATCCTAAACTGACATGAACCTTCAGCAACTGCGCTACATCCACGAAGTCGTGCGCCAGAACCTCAACGTGTCGGCTGCCGCCGATGCGCTGTTCACCTCGCAGCCCGGGGTGTCCAAGCAGATCCGTCAGCTCGAGGACGAGCTTGGGGTCGAGGTTTTCGTGCGTCACGGCAAGCGTCTGGTCGGCGTCACCGAACCGGGACGCCAGGTGCTCCAGCTCGCCGAGCGCATGCTGCGCGATATGGCGAGCCTCAAGCAGGTCGGAGAGGAGTTCAGTAACGAGTCGCGCGGCAGCCTGTCGATTGCTACCACACACACCCAGGCGCGTTATGTGCTGCCCAAGGTGATCCGCGACTTCGTGGGTCGTTTCCCGGAGGTGCGGCTCTCGCTGCATCAGGGGAGCCCGCGGCAGGTCTGCGAGATGGTGCTCTCGGGCGAAGCGGACATTGCGATCGCGACCGAGGCGATCGATGAGTACGAGGAGTTGGTGATGCTCCCGTGCTACCAGTGGAACCGCTGCATCGTCGCCACGCCGCGTCACCCCATCCTGCAGGCGAGCCCGCTGACTCTCGAGGCGATTGCGCGCTATCCGCTGATCACCTACGACGACGCCTTTACCGGCCGCAGCCTGATCAACAAGGCCTTTCTCGGCCGCGGACTCAAGCCCAACGTGGTGCTCACCGCGATCGACTCGGACGTGATCAAGACCTATGTCAGCATGGATTTGGGCATCGGCATTCTCGCCCGCATGGCGTTCGACCCAGCGGCCGACCGAGAGCTTGGCATGGCTGATGCCGCCCATCTGTTCGAGTCGAGCACGACCCGAATCGGCCTGCGCCGCAACGCCTATCTGCGCGGCTACATCTACGCCTTCATCGAACTGTTTGCGCCCCACCTGACGCGGCGCAGCGTCGAAACCGCGATTGCGGGGGGTGGGGACGACTATCAGTTGTGAGCCTCGCGAGGGCAAGATGGACCCGCCGCGAGCGCGTAAGCGGCAATCGGAGCAGTGCCAGAGTACCGATGGTGGCGGGGCGCAGGTGCCGAATTCGCGCCTCACGGCGCTTATATGGACGCCTCCCGGTTTGGCAAGTGAAGTTTGCATTTTTGACGTTCCAGAGTCTGGCTGCAGTCTTATATCCGGCCTGTTTGGCAGACCCGATGTCTGCTGGCCCTGATGGAATTCGCC
>NZ_WTVM01000086.1 GCF_012910885.1 Azoarcus taiwanensis
CAATCATCGTGTCGGCGCCGACGAGCTGGTCGGTCGCTTCGACGACGTGGTGCTGGCGACCGGCGTGACGCCGCGCACCCCGCCGATCGAGGGCATCGATCATCCCAAGGTCTTGAGCTACCTCGACGTGCTCCGCGACGGGCAACCCGTTGGCAAACGGGTCGCCATTGTCGGTGCCGGCGGCATCGGTTTTGACGTTGCGGAGTTTCTGACCCACGCCGGCGAAAGCCCAAGTCTCGTGCCCGAGAAGTTCTACGCCGAATGGGGCATTGATCCCGAGTACCGCAATCGCGGCGGACTCACCGCGCCGACGCCCGATGCAGTGCCGCGCGAGATCTGGCTGCTGCAGCGCAAGACCAGCAAGCTCGGCAAGGATCTCGGCAAGACGACGGGCTGGATTCACCGCACCGCGCTCAAGCACAGGGGCGTGAACATGGTGGCTGGAGTCGATTATCGTCGCATCGACGACGCTGGCCTGCATGTCGTGGTCAACGGTGAAGCGCGGGTGCTGGAGGTCGACAATGTCGTCATCTGCGCCGGGCAGGAGCCGTTGCGTGAGCTTCAGTCCGGGCTCGAGGCAGCCGGGATGCCGGTTCACCTGATCGGTGGCGCGGACGTGGCTGCAGAACTCGATGCCAAGCGCGCCATCAAGCAGGGTACGGAGCTGGCGGCCGGCATTGAGATGCTATCGGCAAAGCCTCGCAAGCAAAGTGCGAAACTGCCTGGACAGCCGGAATTCGAGACGCTCGGGCTGACGGTGGATGGGCAGGTTGGCCTCGTTTCGCTGAAGCGCCCGGACAAGGCCAATGCGATGAACATGGCCATGTGGCAGGAACTGCGCCAGGCCATGCAGTGGCTGGACCGCACGCCGCAAGTGCGCGCGGTGGTGCTTCACGGCGAGGGCAAGCACTTCACCTCGGGCATCGACCTCGAAATGATGATGGGGCTGTTGCCGCAGATCAAGGATGCTTGCGAGGCGCGAACCCGCGAGAAGCTGCGCGAGATCATCCTCGACCTGCAGGACACCTTGACCAGTCTGGAGCGCTGCCGCAAGCCGGTTCTGGCCGCGATCCACGGCGCCTGCGTCGGTGGTGGGGTGGATTTGGTGTGCTGCGCCGACATGCGCTATTGCGCTGCCGATGCACGCTTTTCGGTGCGCGAGATCGACCTCGGCATGGTGGCTGACGTCGGCACGCTGCAGCGGCTGCCGCGCCTAGTCGGCGAGGGCATGGCGCGTGAGCTGGCCTACACTGGGCGCAGCGTCGGTGCCGAGGAGGCGCTCGCGATGCGTCTGGTCAATCGAATCTTCGATACACCGGAGTCCCTGTTCGAGGGTGTGCTCGCCCTGGCGCGGGAAATTGCCGCAAAATCGCCTCTATCCATCCGCGGAGTCAAGCAGGTGATGAACCACGCCCGCGACCACTCGGTGGCCGACGGTCTGGAGTACGTCGCCAACTGGAACACCGCGATGCTGTTGTCGGAGGATTTGCACGCGGCGATTCGCGCCGGCATGATGAAGCAGACGCCGAAGTTCAGGGATTGATTCCGTACTCCGGCGGGGGCGGCGTGTGAGGGCGCCGCCCGTCGCGAGGCGCGCCATCGGCTCTCGCAGATCAAAGCCCGCCCTGATGACCGACAAGCGCTGCGTCGTCACTGACTCCAGAGCGGCGCTTCGTCCATCAACGCGATCTGTTCGCGCAGCTCAAGAATGCGGTCCTGCCAATAGCGCTGGGTGTTGAACCACGGAAATGCGACCGGAAACGCCGGGTCGTCCCAGCGCCTGGCGATCCATGCGCTGTAGTGGATCAGACGCAGTGTGCGCAGCGCCTCCACGAGGTGCAACTCACGGGTGGAAAAGTCGAAGAAATCCTCGTAGCCGGCGAGTACGTCACCGAGTTGTCGGCTCATTTCCGCACGCTCGCCCGACAGCAGCATCCACAGATCCTGCACCGCCGGGCCCATGCGGGCATCGTCGAAATCGACGAACTGCGGGCCGGGGGGCTCGCCGCGTTCGTTCCATAGCACGTTGCCCGCATGGCAGTCGCCGTGAAGCCGGATGCGGGTGAAGTCACCTGCGCGATCGAAACAGCGCCGCACGCCGTCCAGTGCCTGATCCACGGTGCTGCGCCAGGCATCGAGCAGGTCGTTGGGGATGAAGTCGTGGGCGAGCAGGAAGTCACGCGGATCCTCGCCAAAACCTGCGATGTCGAGCGCCGGGCGAGATACGAACGGGCGAAGCGCGCCGATCGCATGGATACGACCGAGAAAGCGCCCCATCCATTCGAGCGTGTGCGGGTCGGACAGCTCCGGCGCCCGACCAGCGACCCGCGGGTAGAGGGCGAAGCGAAGGTCCTCGCAGGTGTGTAGCGTGCAAGTCTCGAATGCCAGTGGCGGTACCACCGGGATCTCGCGTTCCGCGAGCTCGATCGCAAACGCATGTTCCTCGAGGATGGCCTCGTCCGACCAGCGGCCGGCGCGGTAGAACTTGGCGACCATCATCGGCCCATCCTCGATGCCGAATTGGTACACCCGGTTCTCGTAGCTGTTCAATGCGAGCATGCGACCGTCGGAGACCAGTCCGAGGCTCTCGATCGCATCGAGCATGCGATCTGGGGTCAGGGTGGAGAAGGGCGTCGGGTTGGCGTCGGAGGCTTGGTTCGATGTTGCTGAGCGGTTAGGCATGTGGTTTGACTTGGGCGATTCCGCGAGATGGAGGGTTCGTCAGAGTATCGCATGGCTGCGATTGCGCCCACTGTGCTTGGCCTCGTAGAGGGCTTCATCGGCGCGCTGAAGCACTGCCTCAACATCCTCTCCTGAGCGAGCGAGCGTCGCACCGACGCTGGCGGTCACGGTCCGGCCGTCGATGGCCGCTTCGTGCTCGATTGTCTTCCGGATACGCTCGGCCGCCACCTGTAGCGCATGGACGTCGTCGGGCATGACGAGAAGCAGAAACTCGTCACCGCCCCAGCGCGCGGCAAGTTCGTACTCTCGGACTTCGCGCTCAAGCAGGGTGCCGATCCGTTTCAGAACCTCGTCACCCGCGGCGTGGCCGAGGGTGTCGTTGATGTCCTTGAACTCGTCGACATCAATCCAGATCAGGCCATATGTGCTGCCACGGCGAATCGAACGCTTCGCCTCGCGCTCAAGGGCGAATTGCATGCCGAGGCGGTTGGCGAGCCCGGTGAGCGCATCGGTCCGGGCGAGGGTTTCAAGGGCTTCGGTGCGCTCGCGCACCTTGGATTCGAGCTCTTCGGTGTGGTTTCGGATGGCGTTCGCCATCTGTCGAAAATGGGTAATCAGCTGTCCAACCTCGCCGTGACCGCGCGGCAGGTCGGCCGAGGGAATCCGACCGTCGCTCACGGTCTGCATGTTGGTCTCGAGGCGCGCCAACGGGTTGAGGATGAGGCGTTGCAGCACGAGGTAGAACATGGTGATCGCGAAGACGAGGGTCGCGAGGAAAATCATCGCCACCGGCAGGAAGTGGGCGAGCGGCATGAACTCGGCAAGATCGATGAAGCTGACCTGATACCAGCCGATCTCGGGCAGATACGCAATGCCGGCGAGTTGGCGCTTGCCTTCGACGCTGACGAACTCGCTCAGCACCAGGCTTTCTTCCTCGCTGCGATCACGCAGATCGGCCATCATGTGCATCAGGCGTGTGCGGTCGGAGGGTTTGTCCAGCAGCAAATCCACCGTGTTCTTCTGGCCTTCCGGTTTGACGATGCTTGCGAAATCGATGTAGTTCTGGTCTCGATAAAGCTGGATCGCACCGTTCAGATCGACATACATTGTCGTGATGCCGGGTTGTCCGATATCGACGATCTCGCGCAGAAAGCTTTCCAGTTCGAGCCCAGTGCCGACCATGCCGATAATTCGACCGTTATCGGTCATCAGAACGTCTATCCACAACTGGGTGATGCCCAGTTCCGTATCCGGATTGACGTTCAGGTGAAAGGGTCGTCCTTCCTCGACGAGCCGAAAGAACCAGGCGTCGTCGGACTTTTCGGGGTCGAGGTGGTAGCGCAGCTCGCGCCCGCTATATTGCTCGTTGCGGTCGTTGAAGTAATAGGCGCCCGAGTCCACAAGCGCCACGAAGAAATTCTGGTCGCGGAAGTTTCGCCGAAAACTCTCCATCTCAGCGAGGGCCGCCGGGGTCAGGGCTGGATCCTCGCCTGCGACTACCCATTGTCTGAGCGCGTTCGATTCGGCCATCTGAAAGGCCAGTGCAATCTCGCGCTGCAGGGGCTTTTGCAGGCGAGCGCTGTCGTAGCGGACCTGGATCTCGACGATCCGCCGCCCCCAGTCATCAACGATATTCTCGCCGATGCGCTGGAACAGCAGCCCGGTGGCGACCGAGGCCGCGAGAACCAGCAGCATCGCGAGTGTGAGGAAGAGCTTCTTCAGGCTCATGTCGCGGAATGCACCATGTAACAGTCGTTTTCAACATGATCGCATGTTCCGCAAAAATAGCATCAGTTAAGACTGCACATCAGGTCGATCCCTCGCAGCACTTGCAGGGCAAGGCTGCAGGATCGGTAACGGATGCTCAGCGCTTGAAGCGCTCTTCGGCGATGGCGTCGGCGACCTCACCGGTCGGACGCTCCTCCTTGCGGGCGCGCTCGAAGATCTCCATGAGGTTGTCGTAGATGCCCTCGATGTGACGGATGAGTGCGCTTCGTTCGAAGCCGATGCGCTCGTGATAGACGTCGATGATGCCGCCGGCGTTGATCACGTAGTCAGGCGCATAGAGAATGCCGCGCTTCATCAGCTCGGCACCGTGGCGGGCCTCGGCGAGCTGGTTGTTGGAGGCACCGGCGACGATGCTCGCCTTGAGCTGGGGGATGGTCTGGTCGTTGATCACTGCGCCGAGCGCGCAGGGTGCGAATACATCGACATCGAGGCCGAAGATGGCGTCCGGCGGCACCACGACCGCGTCCAGCTCGTCGGCCGCGCGCGTCAGGGCGTCACGGTGGATGTCGGTCACCCAAAGGCTGGCGCCGGCTTCCTTGAGTTGGCGCGCGAGGTCGAAGCCGACATTGCCGACGCCTTGCACCGCGACGCGCAGACCTTCCAGCGAGTCATGGCCGAGCTTCTCCTTCACCGCGGCCTTGATGCCGATGAAGGTGCCGAAAGCGGTTGCTGGCGAGGGGTCGCCGCTACGGATACCGGTGTCCGATGGCTTGTCGACGATGCCGGCCACATGTCCGGTGATGGCCGACATGAATTTCATGTCGGCTACGCTGGTGCCGGAATCTTCTGCGGCGATGTAGCGGCCATTCAACTGCTCCAGGGCGCGCGCGAAGGCCGTGAGCAGCTCCGGCGTCTTCTGCGTACGGGGGTTGCCGATGATGACCGATTTGCCTCCGCCGAGCTTGAGATTCGCCATCGCTGACTTGTAGGTCATGCCGCGCGACAGGCGCAGAACGTCGCGGACCGCTTCTTCCTCTGTGGCGTACGGCCACATGCGGCAGCCGCCGAGCGCCGGCCCGAGATTCGAGTTGTGGATGGCGATGATGGCCTTGAGCCCGCTCTTGTCGTCGCTGCAGAAGACGACTTGCTCGTGATCGGCGAAATCGCTCAGTGAGAAAACTGCCATGGTGATGTCTCCTTCCTTGTGTGGAATGGTGTGCGCCGGCGCACCGTCACGCTTGTGGCGCGAGGCGTGCCGATGCACTGTGGGTGAAAAAGGGATGTGAGGTCGCTTCAGCCCGCGAGTACAGCGATGATCTTCCTGGGCATGCTGCCCTTGTCGGCACGTGCTGGTTGGCCGCTGCGGAAGTCTTCGAGTAGTTCGACCTGACGCTGGCGGGCATGGCTTACATGGCGCTCACGCACGTGGCCGAAGCCACGGATGTGCTCGGGTATGGATGCCAGCTCGATGGCCGTCTCGTGATTGCAGGCATCGAGCTTGGTGATGATCTCCTCGATCACCCGCTCGTACTCGGCGATCAGTTCGCGGTCCAGCCTGCGGTCATGGGTGCGTGCGAAGGGGTCGAGTCGCGAGCCGCGCAGATGACGGAATCGGGCCAGCAGACGCATTGCTTTCAGCATCCAGGGGCCATAGGCCTTCTTTTGCAATTCCCCGGTCTGCGGATTCTTGTCGGCAAGAGTCGGTGGCGCGAGGTGAAAGACAAGCTTGTAGTCCCCTTCGAACTGCTCCTCGACCCGCTTCAGGAAGTCGCTGTCGGTGTAGAGCCGTGCGACTTCGTACTCATCCTTGTAGGCGAGCAGCTTGTGATAGCCGCGAGCCACCGCCTCGGTGAGCAGGGTGATACCCGGTGCGACATGGCTCTCGGCGCTGCGCACGCGCTCGACCAGTTTCAGATAGCGTTCGGCATAGGCCGCGTCCTGATAATCGGTGAGATGCGCCTTGCGCCGGGCGATGACCTCGTCGACGCTGCTCGATAGCCGGTGATGCTCCGGCGTGCCGTGTTGTGGGTTTGCCATTGCACTGACTGACGGTAGATCCACCGCTGCGCGGCGCCCCCACAGGAAGGCCGCCTTGTTGGCATCCACTGCGGTGCCGTTGATCTCGATTGCACGCATGATCGCGTTGGCCGACAAGGGCACCAGGCCCTTCTGCCAGGCGTAACCCAGCATGAAGAGGTTGGTGGCGATGGAGTCGCCCATCAAGGCAGTGGCGATCCGCGTCGCGTCGAGGAAGTCGGCGTTGTTTTCGCCCACCGCCTCGATGATCTGGGTCTGCATGTCGTCTGCCGGAAAGCGCGGATCGGGTTGCGCCGTGACGTCGCCGCTGCGCGCCTGCGCGGCGAAACCACGCACGAACTCGCTGGTCATTGTCTGGTCGCGGTTGACCACCACGCGGGTCACACCCCGCTGCATCTTGGCGATTGATTCGTCGCCGGCAGCGACCACCAGATCGCAACCGATCACCGCGTTGGCCTCACCTGCCGCGACTCGCGCGGCGAAGATGTCCTCCTGCCGGTCGGCAATGCGAACGTGCGACCACACCGAACCTCCCTTCTGGGCGAGACCGGCCATGTCTAGCACCGAGATGCCCTTGCCCTCGAGGTGCGCGGCCATGCCGAGCAGGGCGCCGATGGTGACGACGCCGGTGCCGCCGACACCGGTGATGAGGATACCCCAGGGCGCGGCGGTATCTGGCAGCGTCGGCTCAGGCAGATCGGGAAGGGCGCCGCTGCTGGCCAGCGCTTTGCCCTTGCGCAGCTTTCCGCCTTCGATCGTGACGAAGCTTGGGCAGAAGCCCTTGATGCAGGAGAAATCCTTGTTGCACGAGGATTGGTCGATTGCGCGCTTGCGGCCGAACTCGGTCTCGACGCTGGTCACCGACATGCAGTTCGACTTGTCGCTGCAGTCGCCGCAGCCTTCGCAGACCAGATCGTTGATTACCACCCGGGTGGCCGGGTCCGGAAACTTGCCGCGCTTGCGGCGACGGCGTTTCTCGGCGGCACAGGTCTGGTCGTAGATGATCGCGGTCACACCCGGTGCCTTGCGCAGTTCGCGCTGAAGGGCGTCCATCTCATCACGGTGACGGATGGGGATGCCGTGCGGCAGGTCCGCCGGACCGTAGGCGCGGGCGGTGCCATCATTCACCACGACGACGTTCGATACCCCTTCGGCAACCAGCTGGCGCGCGATGATCGGCACACTCAGGGTGCCGTCGTGCGGCTGGCCACCCGTCATCGCCACCGCGTCGTTGTAAAGAATCTTGTAGGTGATGTTCACCCCGGCCGCCACCGCGGCTCGAATCGCAAGAATGCCGGAGTGCATGTAGGTGCCGTCGCCAAGGTTGGCGAACACATGCGGCGTGCTGGTGAACGGTGCCTGCCCGATCCAGGGTGCGCCTTCGCCACCCATCTGGCAGAAGGTCTGGGTGTGCTCAGGCGACAGCCACGTGGCCATGTAGTGGCAACCGATGCCGGCGATCGCACGCGAGCCGGTTGGCACCTTGGTCGAGGTGTTGTGCGGACAGCCCGAGCAATAGTGCGGCACACGCTGGATTACTGGGCGTGGCTTTGCGAGGGCCGCCTCCTTGGCTTCGATGAAGGCCAGCCGTGCCTTGATGCGGTCCGAGGTGTAGTAACGGGCGATTCGCTTGGCGATGGCGCGCGCAATCATCGCCGGCGTGAGCTCCCCGGCCGCCGGAAGCAGCCAGTCCGCATGCGGCAGAGACCATTCGCCTTTCTCGTCGAACTTGCCGACCACTCGCGGGCGGACGTCATCCTTCCAGTTGTAGAGTTCTTCCTTGAGTTGGTACTCGAGAAACTGCCGCTTCTCTTCAACCACCAGGATCTCCTCCAAACCCTCGGCGAAGCTGCGTACTCCTTCGGCCTCGAGCGGCCACACCATGCCGACCTTGTACAGACGGATGCCGATCTCGGCGGCGGTCGCCTCGTCGATGCCGAGGTCGTCGAGGGCCTGGCGAACGTCAAGATAGCTCTTGCCGCTGGTAATGATGCCGAGCTGGGCGTTGGGGCTGTCGAACACCGTGCGGTTGAGCCCGTTCGCGCGGCAGTAGGCCAGCGCGGCATAGAGCTTGTGGTGGAGCAGGCGTTCTTCCTGCACCAGCGGTGGGTCCGGCCAGCGCAGGTTGAGGCCGTCGGCCGGCAGGGGGAACTCCTCCGCGCTCGGGATTACCGTTTGCACCTGGAACGGATCGACATCGACCGAGGCCGAGGTCTCAACGGTGTCGGTAAGCGCCTTGAAAGCAACCCAGCAGCCCGAGTAACGGGAAAGTGCAAAGCCGTGCAGTCCATACTCGAGGTATTCCTGGATGCCGGCCGGGGCGAGCACCGGCATCATCAAGGCCTTGAAGACATGCTCGGTCTGGTGCGGAAGGGTCGAGGACTTGGCAGCGTGGTCGTCGCCGGCGATCACCAGTACGCCGCCATGCTGCGAGGTGCCGGCCGCATTTGCGTGACGGAACACGTCGCCAGTGCGGTCCACGCCCGGCCCCTTGCCGTACCAGATCGAGAATACGCCGTCGACGGTCGCATTGGCATCGAGCGTGACCTGCTGCGTGCCCCAAACCGAGGTGGCCGCCAAGTCTTCGTTGAGACCGGGCTGAAACCGGATATTGAGCGGGTCCAGAAAGCGGCGCGCCTTCCAGAATTCCTGGTCCACGTTGCCAAGCGGAGAACCGCGGTAGCCGGTGACGAATCCCGCGGTATTCAGACCGGCTGCCTCGTCACGCAGTTTCTGCATGATCGGCAGGCGTACCAGAGCCTGGATGCCTGTCATCCAGGCGCGGCCGGCATTGAGTGTGTACTTATCGTCGAGTGAAACCTGGGGCAGGGTGTTCTGCATGATGTTTGCCGCCGCGCGCCACCTTCTCCGTCGCTTGTGGCAACGTCAGTCGGGCGCGGCGTGCTGTCTCCTCTGTGTTTGGTTGTCCCGAATTTCCGGAGGTCGGCTTTGCCGCCTCCGGTGTCCTGGCCGGGGTAGTCCAGGCTCGTTCCCGGTGTGGACATGCTAGGTGCAGATGGGTGGGAAATCTTCTCTTGATTCGATTCAGGTCAGGGGTGGAGAGAAAGAAAATGCCTGAGGATCGTCTGGATGAGGAAAAGTTTGCGCATCTGGGTCGACGGGGTATCAGCTGGAGCGCTTGCATTGTCTCGATGGTAATGATGGAAAGCGGCCTGGATACGGGGGTGTAGCGTTATTGCACAATGCTTTCTGTTTGGTGAGAGTGTTGCGGCGCAGCATTGGCGCAGGGAGAAACTTGTCCAATGCGGATACTTTGCCGGCAATCTGTTTCGAATAAAGGGCTTATATGCGCGAATAACGTGGAATTATTTCTCCTCGCCCTCCTTATCCTGTTGCTTCGCCATCGACCCGATGAGCGCACATCTATGAATCCCACAAGGAGGAGACTCGAATGCACCTCAAACAAGGCGCAATATTTTGCTGTTGCCGGACCTGCCCCAATCCGCGGGGGAGGGTGCAACGATGACCGCAAACCGCACCCATTCCCACGCCCAATGGAGTTCCCGTCTGGGCTTCGTGCTTGCCGCAACCGGGTCCGCCGTCGGACTGGGCAACATCTGGAAGTTTCCCTACATGATCGGGCAGAGCGGTGGTGCCGCCTTCGTCCTCATCTACCTGCTGTGCATCGCCATGATCGGGCTGCCGATTCTGGTGGCCGAGTGGATGCTGGGGCGCCGCGGGCAGAAGAATCCGATCAACACCATGAGCGAGCTGGCCAGAACCCACAAACGCAGCCAAGCTTGGGTGCTGGTCGGTGTCAGTGGGGTCCTCGGGGCATTTCTGATCCTTTCTTTTTACAGCGTCATCGGAGGCTGGGCACTGGCCTACGTGGGTGATGCGATCGGCGGGGGCTTTCGCGGGCTGGATGCCGATGGTGCCGGCGCATTGTTCACCGGCATGCTCGCGAACCCGGGCGTACTGCTGCTTTGGCATACGGTTTTCATGGCATTGATCATCGGGGTGGTCGCCATGGGTGTGATCGGCGGACTCGAGCGTGCGGCGAAACTGCTCATGCCTGCGCTCGGCGTGCTGCTGGTGATTCTCGTCGGCTACGGCATGGCCAGTGGAGGGTTCGGTGCTGCATTGGCGTACCTGTTCAATCCCGACTGGAGCCTGGTCACTGGCGAGGTCGTCCTGGCGGCGCTGGGTCATGCTTTCTTCACCTTGTCGCTCGGCATGGGCATCATGATGGCCTATGGTTCCTACCTCGACCGCAAGGTAGACCTGCTGCGAACCGCTCGCACCGTCGTGATCATGGATACCGTTATTGCGATCGCCGCCGGTCTGGCGATCTTCCCGATCGTGTTCGCCAACAATCTCGATCCTGGCGCCGGTCCCGGCCTGATCTTCGTCACCCTGCCGATCGCTTTTGGTGGCATCGCGGGGGGCGCCTTGCTCGGCCTGATGTTCTTCCTGTTGCTGACCTTCGCCGCCCTGACGTCGGCGATTTCGTTGTTGGAGCCGATCGTTGAGCTGGTGGAGGAGCGTACGCCATTGAACCGCCGTGCCGCGACGGTCGTCGCCGGATTGGCGACCTGGGCGTTGGGTATCGCCGCGTTGCTGTCATTCAACGCGTGGAGCGAGGTGCTGATCTTCGGCCTCACTGTGTTCGACCTGCTCGATCAGCTCACCAGCAAGTTCCTGCTGCCGCTGACCGGCCTCGGCGTGATCCTGTTCGCGGCATGGTGCCTGGACAAGGAGAGCGTGCGTAAAGAGCTCGGACTCGGGGCAGGCGCGTTCTCAGTGTGGCAGGCCGTTACACGCTTCATTGCGCCGGCCGGCGTGTTGATCGTGTTCTTCAGCAGCCTCTGAGGCTGCGCACGAAAACCGCTCCCGGACGAACCGGGAGCGGCTCACAACACTTCAGATCGGCAGAGCGGTTTCGTTCTTGATCTCGCGCAGCGCCACCGACGAGTGGGTGACGTCCACCTCCGGAATCTTCAGCAGAAAGTTGTGCATGAAGGCCGAAAAGGCCTCCAGGTTGGGCAAATACAGCTTGAGCAGGCAGTCGGTCTCGCCGAGCAGTTCGTAACACTCGACCACCTCGTCACAGCCCTTGACCACCGCCTCGAACCGGTCCAGCACCTCGGCGCTGTGCTTTTTCAGCTTCACCCGCACCCACACACAGGTCGTCAACCCCAGTTTCTGCCGGTCGAGCAGGGCGACATAGCCCTTGATCAGACCCGACTCCTCGAGCTCCTTCACGCGCCGCCAGCATGGCGACGGCGACAACCCCACCTTGTCGGCCATCTGCTGCGTGCTCAGGGTTGAATCCTTTTGCAGCAAGCTCAGTATCTGTCGCTGCGCAGGGTCGAGTTTCATGACGTCATGTCTCCAAATCGTGTTCTCGGGTCTCGGTAACCGCCAAGCCAAAGACAACACACTCCGAATGCGCGTCCAGCAGGTTCCGAATTATCCTCGAAACCCCAGTTGGACGTGTTCGAGTGCGCGTCTGGCGCGTCGTCTGGCATGACGCGACCACGCAGCATGGTTGTTCCCTGCAAGGAGGAGCAACGCCGCCAAGCGTGCAATCGGGCCCGCAGCGGACTCACCCATCGGGTGATCGTCGTCGAAGACGCGAATCCCAGGTTGTGCGAAGTATTCAAGGATATTGAGAGCAGTCAACTGCGGCTTCCAGGATTATGGCCCCCCAGCCCGCATTCATGTCGACATGGCTCGACGCAACGCTCGGCTGAGTAGCCTCCCGCCATGAGAAGCTGTCCGCCCACCTGCCAACGCTTCCGCTCCTCGAGTTTCGAAACAAGCCAAGAAATTCGACGCGGCGCGCGAGCGTCGGAGACGCGAGTCGTGCGAATGCTTGGAGCAATGGCGCCACCTCGCCATTGAGAGACGGCTAATCATCCAGGAATTTTCTACTTGCGAATGGGCCGAAGTCCTGGGGCAGGGTCAGAGAATCTCCTCATTGCACGATCATATTGATGTCGTAGCCGTTCTGGCTGAGCCATTCGAGATACCCGCGCATGTCGACCGTTCCTGCGATGGAATCGAGTGTATTCGGATCGAGCTTATAGGCGATGTATGCCAATGTATCGCCCCAGTTCATTCCGAAGGTATTGTGGCCTGTCGCTTTTTCTCCCTGCTCCCGCCCAGATAGCGTACCGTGCGGTCGTCGCTCGAGGCAGTGGGACCGCCCGTGGGCGCTCCCGCCAGCAAATTGCTGCTTTTGTCGTGAATGACCGGGTTGGCGATAATGGTCAGCCTACCGCTTCCCTCCAACCCAGTTCGGGTTGAACCATGGCGCTTCTTCAAGCGGGCCGGTGGTGCAAACCGGGTGCGGGAGATGAGGGAGCGGATCGCAGGGAAAATCTCCACCGTGCATGGCGTAATAAAACCGGCCACCACCGCTGATCTGCACATCCCAGGCAAACAGGACGCCGTCGTCCTTGATGCGGAATTGCAGGCGCAATGCCCCGTGCTTTTTTGCGTAGTCGAAGACTTCCCTGGGGATGCGACTGAGCACGTCGATGCGGTAGTTGCCAACAACCGTCCCTGTTTCCCATCGGCTTCCTGGCGTTGTTCCTTCCCGCCACGTCACATCCACCCAGCGGGGGAAGGAGATTTTGCTACCACCTCCAATCGTGTTCACGCCGCCATTTTGGTGATTGAGTATGGAGGGACCAAACAGTCGGTAGCCAGTGTCCGATATTGCAGCGACGCCTTCCTTCGGTGTTGCAGTGCCCGCAAGTTCATATACAACAACAAAACCCATTCCGCGCATTTCCCGATCCGTATCAGGTTTGCTCGTCCCCGCGCAGGCGGCCACAAGCGGGTAAAACACGATTAAAACAATCCATGCCATTTTCATCGTCCTGCCTCACTGCACTGTCATGTTGATGTTGTAGCCGTTCGCGTTGAGCCAATTCAAGTAGCCTTCCATATCCACCGTGCCAGAAATGTTATTGGCCGTGTTCGGATTCGGGTCATAGGTGATGAAGGGTACCGTGTCGGCATAGGTCATGCCTTGATCCGTTGTCTGTCGCTGCTTGACCACCGAGCTATCGGCATAGCGCACGTCGCGGTCCTCACTCCAGGCAGTGGGGCCGCCCGTCGGCGCCCCCGACAGCAAATTGCTGCTTTTGTCGTGAATGACCGGGTTGGCAATGATCGTTCGATTTGGCTCATCCATATTCACACCAGCAGCTTTTGCCTGATCCACCATCCAGACCAGCGCCACCTTGGCCAGATCGCCATCGGGGAAGCCGCCGCCGATGTCGCTGTGCGCGCCGAGAAAGCCGCGTTCGATGCGCGTGGTGCCCTGTGGCGCCGGTGCTCGCAAAATCGATTCAGCGGGAAAGGCAACCACACCGCCGCGATATTCGTTCAAGGCGGCAGCTTGCGCCACATAAGCAAACTCATCGGGAATGGCCAAGTTATAGGCGTAGCCGCTCAAATTCGTGCTCAACACGGTATCCCATAGCCCCAAGAAACGAAGATTCACTTTCTGGCAGTGGGTTTGGCCATTAATGACATAGCGGTACCATCCGTTGGTGGTGTTGGCCACGATCCGGTTCGCAAAATCCCGCGCTTGAGCCGCGCCCCGGCTGAAACCGATGATGTCCACATCGATGGCGACACTGTCATCGGTTGCAACGTCCGTGGCATAAGTGTTGAAGTATTCGACCATCCGATCAATGCGGGCCGGTCCTGAGTAATTGCCACCCATATCGGCTGTATTCGCAGGCAGGGGGATATACCAGGGCTTGAAGTCGGCCGGATCAATCGGACGGTTGGGGTCGCAATTGTCGACCGTCCCCGGACCGGTAATGTACCGAGGCGTTCCCTCAAGGTACAGATCGCGGAATGCCACCACATTCGACAGTGTGTTGAGGTTGCTCTCGTCATTTCCCGTCCCGTCGAATGCAAACAGGATCAGCCCATCGGGGTCGATGTAGATGAGCGGACTGAACGCCACATAGGCGTAAGGATTGGGCCCGTCGGGCGTGCCGAGCGGATCGGGGGTGAGGTACTGGCCGTGTTCCGGGTCGTAGTAGCGCTGGCGGTTGTAGTGCAGGCCGGTCTCGGCATCGAAGCGCTGGCCGGGCAGGCGCAGGTCGAGCTCGAAGCCCTGGTGCTGGACGGTCGCGGCGCCGAAGGGGCTGTAGTGGGCGCGCCAGATGATGTTGCCATGGCTTGCGGTGGCGAGCTCGGGTGCGTTCAGGTGGTTGGAGTGCAGCCAGACGAGGGTGTCGCCGGAGCCGAACCAGCTTTGCACGATGCGACGCACGTCGCCGGCGATGCGGCTGAGCGCGGACGGGTCGGCCGCTGCGGGCGCGACGCCCTCGGGGGTGTCGATGACCGCCAGCGGTAGATCGGCCACCCACACGTATTGGCGCAGGATGCGCCCGTCGGCGTCGAGTTCGGCCAGGGGTTGGCGGGCCTCGTCGTGGAGGGTGTAGTGCGTATCGGCGTCGATCGTCTTGCGATTGCGCAGCCCGCGATGGTCGTAGCCGTAGCGGGCAAGGGTGTGCGCTGTCTCATCCACCGCGACGAGCCGGCCCAGCGCGTCCCACGCGTAGGTGCGTCCGTCCAGTTCGAGAGGCTGGCCGTTAGCGTTGTAGCGGGTGGGGGTGTCGTTGGTGCCGATGGGACGGTGGGTGCCGGGTTCGAACTGGCTGCGGGTCGTGAGTCTGGTCAGGTCCGACTGCATGTGCACGCCTTGTTGCGCGAGCACGCGGCGCTGGCTCGGGCCATAGGCATAGCGCCAGAGTGCTTCCTCGCTTGCGGTGTCATCGCCGTTTTGTGCCCAGCGCACCGAGGCGACCAACTGCCCACGTGCATCGTAGGCATGGGTGTCCATCGATGCGCCACTCAACGGCTCTGGCGACGGTTCGCGGGTGTGGAGCAGATTGCCGCGGGTGTCCCACAGATAGCGCCGATCAAGCAGCGTGCCGGGCTCGACCGGCAGACCTAGCGCACCGGGCAGCGCCGTCGGTGCGGGCGAGGCGCCGGCCAGGGGCCCGTTCGAGCCGTTCTCCACGGGGCTCGCATGGGCCGCCTTGATGCCGAGAACGCGCTCCAGCACCCCGAAAACCTGGTGGCCAAGAACGATCGTGGGATACGCCTCGGCCACGATCCGGCGGGAGGGTTCAGGCAAACGGCGGTGGACCATGCGGGCGAGCGCGCCCTCGCGGCTGCGCTCGAAGCGGGTCTCGATACCATTGCCGGTGCTAAAGCCGCGCAGGCCCACGAGATCGCGCTCGAAACCGGAGGCGATCGTCTGTTCGCGCTCGAAGCGGCGTAGCCACGTGCTGTGGATCGTGCTGCGCGTGACCGACACCACCTGCGCCTGTCCGTTGCGCGGGTAGCGCAGCGTGCTGCCATCGGGCAAGGTGGTGGCAACGAGTCTGCCGGCGGCGTCGTACTCGTAGCGCGTGACGGCGGTGAGTTTACCGGCCTCGGTCGGGATCGTCACGACGCGCGCCACCCGCAGGCCGCGCGCATCGTAGGTGTAGCGCTCGCGCTGGGTGGGATGATCGAGTTCGACCAGATGATCGCCCTCATAGCGCCAGGTCGTGACGGTCTCATCTGCGTGCAGCGCATCGGTCACGGTCTGGCGCTGAATGCGGCCCCGCACATCGTACTCGTAGCGGGCATGGTGACCCACGGCATCGCGCATCGCGACCAGACGGCCTGCGGCATCGAACCGGCGGCGCTGGACACCCGCATCCGGGCTGGCGCGCCAGACGAGATGGCCGAAATCGTCGAGCAGGCGCACGACACCCAAGGGGGGCTCGCTGCGGTTTGAAGCGCCGTTCGATGCCGCGGCAGACCGGCGGGAGAGGCCGGACGCGTCGTACAGTGCCGTCAGACGCCCCTGGCTGTCGTACTGTGCTTGCACGTACCGGCCGCGGTTGTCGCCGGTCGCTTCCAGGCGGCCGGTCGCATCGTAGTGCCAGAAGCGGCTTTGCTCGAAGCTTGCGCTCAGCCTGCGATGCCCTATCAGCCGGCTCTCGCGGTCATGCTCCAGGGTCTCCAGGATGCCCAGCGCGTTCGCGACCCACTCGAGTCGGCCGTGTGCGTCGAAGGACAAACGCGCGTTGCGAGTCGGATCGTCCGAAGAGCTCGTCTCGACGAGATGGCCGAACGCATCGAAGCGATGCTCGAGCGTTTGGGCCTGCCCCCAGCCCGGGCCATGGCGCTGGAGTCGAACCGCTTGCAAGCGTGCGTTGTACTGGAATTCGGTGTAAGCGCCTTCGCGATTCTCCACGCGCGCCACCAATCCGGTGGCTGCTTCGTATGCAATATCGGAAGTGCGCTCGCCCGGCTGCGTGATGCGCACGATTCGATCGCCCCCCGCATCCCAGGTGAAGCGGGTGACATCCGAGTCACTCGGATCATTGGCCGGCCCGTTGGGCAGCGGCCCATCGATCTCGGTGAGCAGGCTGCGGCCGTTGACCGTGGTGTAGGTGTAAGTGGTGGTGCGCGTGATCGGAG
>NZ_WTVM01000087.1 GCF_012910885.1 Azoarcus taiwanensis
ACCCCAACCCCAACAGATAGGAGTAACACGATGGCAAAGACCGTAGTCGTTTTCCATTCCGGATACGGACACACCAAACGCATGGCCGAAGCAGTGGCCGAGGGCGCCGGCGCCGAGCTGGTCGCCATCGATGCCGACGGCAACATCGCGGACGCCGCATGGGAGAGCCTGGCCTCCGCCGACGCGATCATCATGGGTTCGCCAACCTACATGGGCACCGTGAGCTGGCAGTTCAAGCGCTTCGCCGACGCGTCAAGCAAGCAGTGGTTCGCGCAGAACTGGAAGGACAAGGTTTTTGCCGGCTTCACCAACAGTGCGACGATGAACGGCGACAAGCTGTCAACACTGCACTACCTGTTCACGCTGGCGATGCAGCACAGTGGCATCTGGGTCGGCACCGGTATGATGCCGAGCAACACCAAGGCGGCGACCCGCAACGACCCGAACTACGTCGGTTCCTTTGCTGGTGCAATGGCGCAGACGCCGTCGGACGCCGGCGTCGATGAGATGCTGCCCGGTGACCTCGAGACCGCGCGCCAGTTCGGTGCCCGGGTTGCCGAGGTGGCGGTCCGTCTCAAGGGCTGATCGGCGAGGCTGGCGCGGGGCGTTTGCCGCCGTGCGCCAGCCGCCCCGCCGCGAACGCCATGCGGGCACAGGCGCCGAGCACCAGGCCCAGCGGCCGCAACAGCAGGCTCGCGATATACAGGAGCGGCAGGAGTAGCAGCAACCAGCCGCCGAACTGCACCAGTCCGATCGGCAGGTTCAGCCGCTCGGCGAGCCATGCCAGCCCGGAGTTGATCAGGCTGGGGTGGCGAATCATCAGGTAGCCTGCCGCCAGCGGCGCGCCTATGCGCAGCAGCCGGCTCGCCACTGCGCTCTGCTTGAGCATCACCGGCGCCAGCGCGACCGAGCGCGTCGCGAAGCCCGCCTGTCGGGTGGCGACTGCGCCGCCTCGGGTTGCTTTCACCAGCTTGAAAACCCCCACCCCGATCGCGACATCGATGCCGGCGTGACCAATGTCGCGTGCGCGGATAGGCTCACCCAGGCGTGCCCGGGTTTCCAGGGCCCGAATCCCGCCCAGGAAGAAGGTGTTGATGCTTTCGAGGAAGCGTTCGGACTGCAGCCAGGCAACGCTCCCATCCGGGCGCGTGACGAACTGGCCGATGAAGCTGTGACCTTCCGCACGGATGAAGGCCACGGCGTACCAGCCGCGCTCCAGCGCCGGTGGCATCGGTTCGCTGTCGACAGGATCGTCGCCACCAATCAGGGCGCGAAGGCGCTCGGCAAGCTCACCGGCCTGTTTCATCACGGCGACGGTGCGCACCTCGTTCTGCATGAAGAAGTGGATCGGGGGTATCGAGGTGGCGCCGTACTCGCGCAGCACCGTGCGAAAGTCGGGCTCGTCGCCGAAAGCGAGCATGACCTCCGGCGCCATGCTCGGATGGCGCTGCAGTGCCGCCTGGGCCTGGAGCAACAGCAGCGGGTCGTCGGCATAGTCCACAAGCAGCGCGCGCAGCTCGAGCGGCTGTGCCGCCAGTGTGCGCGCATCGGTCGGGATGATGCGTTCGAGCTGGAGCTGGATCATACGATCCTCGAGCGATACCGGCCGCCACAAAATGGCGAAAGCTGCCGCGATCAGCAGCGACAGGGTGGCGATGATCCGAGATTGCGTCATGGTGAGGCGACTCCGTCCGTCCGGCCGGCACAATCCGGCAGGTTTGGGACTTTCGGATTGGCTCGGGGTTCGGCGGTTCAGATGCCCGAGGTAACGCCACCGTCCACGTCGATGGTGGCGCCGTGGATGTAGCTCGCTTCGTCGGAGCACAGAAAGCGAACGACGCGGGCGATTTCCTGCGGCTGGCCGTAGCGTGCCAGTCCCTGCTGCTTGAGCATCTCGGTTTCCGCCTCCGCCATGCCGATGCCGCGCTCGGCCGCCAGTGCCTCGATGCGACGGGTCAGGCGGTCGGTGGCGGTGGGGCCCGGGCACACGGTGTTGATGCGCATGCCGGTGCCGCGGGCACGATCGGCAAGCGCCTTGGTGAAGTTGATCAGCGCCGAGTTGACCGGTCCGCCAATGGTGAACTCGGCGGTCGGGGTGTGTGCGCCAATGCCCGCTATGTTGACGATGCTCCCCCGGCTCATTTCCAGATGTGGCCACGCGGCGCGACAAAAGCGCACCGTGGCGTGGTACTTGAGCGCGAAACCGTCGAGCATGTCCTCGTCCGGCAGCGACAGAAAGTCACCCCGCTTGGTTGCGCCGGCGTTGTTCACCAGCGCATCCAGCCGGCCGAAGCGGGCAAGCGTCTGTTCCACTACGCGAGCGGGTTGATCCCTGTCACGCAGGTCTGCGGAGATGCTCAGCGGCTCGGGGGCGCCGAGCGCGCGCACTTCGTCGGCGGTTCGCCCCAGCGCGATGCTATTTCGTGCCGCGAGCACGCAGGCGTAACCATGACGCGCGAATTCCAGGGCGATGGCGTGGCCGATTCCACGACTGGCACCGGTGACGATGACGACAGGGGAGTTGTTATGCATGATCTTGCTGGTCCTGGTCGATGCTGGGTTGAGCGCTTCAGCGTAAACGATTGCGCGACGGCCGGGAATCGTTCGCACGCATCCCCCGTCGCCCCCGCTTGGGCGGGTATCGATTTTCCTGCCGTTCTTCGGGCCTGGCTGCGAACTCCACGGTATCATTGGATTGCAGGTATTCCATCCATGACCGGTGCTTCCCGTTCAGATGACAGACCACAGTCAGGAATTCTCTCCGTTGATCGACGTCTCGGTCCTCGATGAATTGCGTGAGGTGCTGGGAGAGGAGCTCGGCGAGATCGTGGGCCATTTCGTTGTTCAGTTGGACGAACAGGTCAATTCGGTGCGCGATGCGCTGGCGGTGGCTGATCGCCAGCGGATCATAGAGAGTGCGCATTCGTTGAAGGGAGGTGCTGCTAATTTCGGCGCCAATCGCTTGTCCTCGATCGCCGCAGCGATCGAGCGGGCGGCGCGGGACGAAGATCTGTCGCGGGCCGCCTCGGCCCACGCCGCGCTGGCACAGACCAAACGGGACACTGTGGGGCGGTTAGTAGAACTGGGCTACTGCAAGCCCCACTGAGAGAGGCTCAGCCGCCTCCGGGACGGTGAAAGCCTCCCATCAGACCCTCCAGTTGGTTCGCGAGCATCGGCTCGCCGATCAGGTAACCCTGAATTTCGCTGACGCCGAGCGCTTCGACGAAATCGCATTGACGCTGTGTTTCGATACCCTCGGCGATTGTCGTAGCGTCGATCGTCTGGGCGATGACCGTGATTGCGCGGACGATGGCTCGATCCGCCTGCGCATCGGTGATCCGCGCGACGAAGCTGCGATCGATCTTGATGGTGTCCAGTGGAAAGCGCAAAAGATACTCCAGCGATGAGTGGCCGATGCCGAAGTCGTCGATTGCGATCTTGTAGCCGAGAGACCTCAGGTGCTGCAGCAGGGCAATCATGCGCTCCGGGTCTCGCATCGCGAGACTCTCGGTAATCTCCAGCTCGATCAGCTCGCTCGAAACACCTGCGGCCCGAGTCGCATCGACGATCACGTCGAGCAGGTCGGGCTCGAGAAACTGGCGTGGCGAGAGGTTGATGCCGATGCGCAGCGGTGTGCCAGCGTCGGCCCATCGTTTTGCCTGGCGGCAGGCCTCTGCGATGACCCAGGCGCCGACGTCGAGGATTTGTCCGGTCTCTTCGAGAATGGGGATGAACTCCACCGGAGAAACCAGCCCTTTCTCCGGGTGATGCCAGCGCAGAAGGGCCTCGGCGCCAACGATGCGACCCTCGCGCAGCTTCATCTGCGGCTGGTAGACAAGGTGAAACTGGTTCCTGCTCAGTGCTCGTCTTAGCTCGCGTTCAACGTCCAGCGACGAGGCACGTCGCGTGCGCTCGATCTCACTTGACGAGACCATGCGTCGCCCCTGGATTCTCGCGCGTCGCTGGGCCTCCTGGGCGAGCGAGAGCAGATCGGCGGCGTCGGTCGCGTGGTCGGAAAGCAGAGCAAGTCCGGCGCTGAAACTCACGTAGGTCTCGTCGGACTTGACGGGGAACGGATGATCGAGCGCTTCGAGGACTTGCTCGAACCGATGGGTGGCGTGTCCGGCGTTCGGCGCGCGGATCAGCACCGCGAACTCGTCCCCGCCAACCCGTGCGACCTCACCGTCATCCAGCGACGTCCGCAGTCGCTGTGCGACCTGTTTGAGCAATG
Source organism: Azoarcus taiwanensis (assembly GCF_012910885.1). Lineage (GTDB taxonomy): Bacteria > Pseudomonadota > Gammaproteobacteria > Burkholderiales > Rhodocyclaceae > Azoarcus_F > Azoarcus_F taiwanensis. Next base: position 4,232 of record NZ_WTVM01000087.1, read on the forward strand.
CGTCGCCGGCGCCCTCGCCGAGCGCGTTGTTGAAGCGGTGAAATCGTGTCAGATCGATCCAGCCGACCAGCATGGTGCTGTGGTCGGGGGTGCGCAGTGAGGCCGCATGGTTTGCAATGAGCTGAGCGAACAGGCGGCGGTTGCCGAGTCCGGTGAGTTCGTCATGCAGCGCCAGATAATCGACAAGCGCCTGGGTACGTCGGGTGTCCGTGATGTTCTGTATTGCGCCGAACACACGATCCATGTCCCGGCCTTCGACGCCGCTCTCTCCGGTCAGGCGTACGATGCGCTCGTCACCGTTCCACTGCAGCCTGAGTTCGAGTTCGAGGCGTACGTCGGCTGCAGCGGTCGCATCAAAGGCTTTGCGAGCGCGTTCGCGATCGTCGGCATGGGTGTGAGCCAACAACCTGTCGAGTGTATCGACTGAAGCGGCGGGGCCGCCGATCAGTTCGTCGACGTCCTCCGGCCACTCGAAACTCCGGGTGATCGGATCCCAGATCCAGAAACCCAGCTGGGCGAGTCGTCGCGTCGCAGACTCGCGTAGTCGGTTGCGACGCGCTTCGCGCATTAACTCACTGCTTCGCAGCGCGAAACGGATTCGCTGGGAAATCAGTGGCCAGTTGATCGGCTTGGCCACGAAATCGGTCGCACCGGCGTCGAAGGCGTCGGAGATGGCGTCGATGTCGTCCGCACCGGTCAGCATGATGATAGGGGTGCCTTCATCCCGATCGAGGGTGCGGATGCGACGAGTTGCCTCGAAACCGTCCATCACCGGCATCATCACGTCCATCAGCACGATGTCGGGGTCCGCCTGCTGAAAGCGCTCCACGCCCTCCGCGCCATTTCGGGCATCGAGGACGCGGAAGCCCTTGGAGGTGAAGATCGCCTTGACCAGCATGCGTGTCGCCTCGTCGTCGTCGACCACGAGCAACGTACGGGGATGCAGGTCGGCGTGACCATTGGTCTGCGTCGTCGTGGCGCCGGCAATGTCATTGGTCATTGTCTGTCCGATCCTGCAGGGTGGTCGGCGTACTGCGACGCTCAATATCACGGAGTACGGCTTCCAGGGCCGAACGTTTCAGTGGCTTGGGCAGGTGGCCGTCCATGCCGGCGGCAAGACAGGCCTCCCGATCGACGGCCATTGCGTTGGCAGTGAGTGCGAAGACCGGTACAGGTCTGATGCCCGACAGTGCCTCGTACTTGCGAATGGCCCGCGTTGCGGTTAGCCCGTCCATCACCGGCATCTGCATGTCCATAAGCACGAGATCGAACTCGCGTTCCGAACGGCTGGCCACCGCGACCTGGCCGTTCTCGGCGAAGCTTGCGTTGTGGCCCATCTGGCGCAGCAAGGCCTCCATCAGACGCCTGTTGATGAGATTGTCCTCGGCAACAAGAATGTTCAGCCTGGCATGCCGGTCGCTCCGGGCTTGTCGACGGGCAGGTGTGGGGTGCGCGGTGGTCTGCACTCTTGTGTCAGGGGTCTTGACGCACTCTAGGCGCGCGGTGAACCAGAATCGACTGCCTGCGCCAGGGGCGCTTTCAAGGCCGATCTCCCCGTTCATGAGCTCGACCAAGCGACGGGAAATTGTCAGTCCGAGCCCGGTGCCGCCGTATCCGCGCACGATGGAGTTATCCGCCTGTGCGAACGCGTCGAAGATGCACAGCTGTTTCTCGGCCGGGATGCCGATGCCGGTGTCCTCGACCTCGAAGCGCAGCAGTTCATTGTCGACCTGTCGGGCGCGAAGCGTGATCGAACCTGTCGAGGTGAATTTGCAGGCGTTGCCGAGGAGGTTGAGCAGCACCTGTTTGATCCGGATCGCGTCGCCCCTGACACGGTGAGGCAGGCCTTGGTCGGTTTTGAGAGACAGCGACAAGCCTTTTTGCTCGACTGGTAGCCGCATCTGCGCGAGGGTGTCGGCCAGCAGGGCGGGTAGATCGAATTCGGTCTCGTGGAATGCGATCTGTCCTGCTTCGATCCTGGAGAAATCGAGGATGTCGTTGATGACGGTCAGCAGGTGCTCGGCGGAGTCGAGAATCATCGCGAGCTGATTTCGTGTCTCGGGTTCGCGGGTTTCGGCAAGGGCAACCTGTGCGAGGCCGATCACGCCATTCATTGGGGTGCGGATCTCGTGGCTCATGTTGGCGAGGAACGCGCTCTTGGCGTTGTTCGCCTCCTCTGCGCGGGCGCGGGCGTGGACCAGTCGGTCGACGAGTCGGTGCTGCTCGGTAGTGTCGACCATAGTGCCGATGAGCCGGGAGGCGCCTCCGCCCGGGTGACGCGCACGCTTGAGCTGCACCGAAAGGTGGCGGATCTCGCCGTCGGGTGTATTGACCTGTGCGTTGAACGCAAGGTTTTCGTTGGTGACCGTCATCAGCTGCCGCTGCAGTTCGGCGGCATTGTCATCGTCCGTGTTCAGCAGATCTGTCAGGCGTCTTCCCAGGCTGCCGGCAACCGGTCTGCCGGTGATCCGCGTCCATGCTGGATTCAGGGACTCCACCCGTCCTCCGTCGTCGAGCTGGAAGATCACCTCGCCCACAGTCTCGAACACGGTGCGCAGCTTTTGCTCGCCGAGCGTCGCCTGGGCACGCAGCGCCTCGGTTTGTTCGTGCTCGATGCACGCAGCACAGGCGGTTCTGAGTCGGTCGAAGATCGGCGAAAGGGCGGCCTTTATTTCAGGGGCGAGCGGATCTTCCGATCGAACCAGAACGCAGAAACCGCGCTCACCCAGCGGCAGAAAGTGGGCCCATCCTTCGTCACCAAGATGTACTACCTGGGCCTCTTCGGGACCCACCGAATGAAGGGCGACCGCCTCGGTCAACGGACCGTCCTCCGACAGGCGGCGGGTATCATGGCTTGGATAGCTGAAGCGGTGTGCGAGGTTCCCTGTTTCCTCATCGCGCAACCAGATATGTGCAGCGCGGCAACCCAGCAGTTTCAATGTCGGCGGGAAGAAGCGCTTGAGCATCGGCACGAGACGCAGATCCTGGCCGATGAGAAGAGCCAGTTCGTACTGCAGTGCGATGAGCGAGAGGCTCTGGTTGGAGAACGGAACCATGAAGAGAGCGGTTTCAGTACTCGGTTGCGGCGAGCACCAGCGTCTTGTTGTAAAACTCCAGGCAACGATCGCCGCCGTTGGCAATTTCACCGAGTGTCAACATGCCGAAGATCGGGCGTGGTCCGACCTCACCCTGGATCGCCTCGATTTCCTTGGCGAAATCGTCACCGAGATAAAGCACTCTGCTGATGCAATCGCTCATGATTGCCGGGCCGTAGCCCTTGGGTAATCGCGATGCACCCCTCGCTGCTGCGTGGATGAGGTTCTCCGGCTTGCCCTTGAGCAGATAGACCACGCTGTTGATCGGCACCTCGCCGACGCAGACCATGCTGGTCCCGTCTCGGGTGATCGGATCACGGACGACAATGCTGCCGTCGGGCCGCTCCATGCCGAAGGGATAGCCCTTGGCGATGTCGAAGAAGTTGGTGTTGGTGAAGTGTTTGCCGCTGTCAGCCTCGACAAACTCTTGATAGACATCGAAGGCGGGCTTGAAATCCAGGCTCGCGACGATGTTGCGCGTCCCTGAGGTGGCGACGAAGGGACCGGCGAATTTTTCCCAGCCATGCTCGACGCCGAGGACAAGGCGTAAAGGCAGGGCGGTGAGTTGCGCATAGTCGGTCAGCATGCCCTCGTTCGAGAACAGACAGGGCTTCTGGACGAAGCTGAGGCTTCCTGCGCCACCGCCAAAATAGACCGGTTCGCTGCCGAGCACGTCGAAAACGCTGTCCAGTAAGGCGCTGATGCCGCTCCCCATGCCGTCCACCAGAACCACCAGGGTGACCGGCTCCGGTTTTCCGCCGAACAATGGCTCGAGGGTCTCGAAGTAATCACTCGAAGGGTCGGACAGACCGGGTATGTTGTGAACCTCGACAGTTTCACTGAGGCCGGCGACGATGAAACCGTGTTCGCGGTTCTGGCAATCGTGGATCAACTGTGGAAACACGCCGCCAAATACCGGTACCGGGCAGGCGCGCAGCCAGGTGTCGATCTCTTCGGTCTCGCAGTCGTTGGCGTCGGCGGCGAGCAGCAACAATGAGCGGGCCCCTTCGGCCAAAGCCTCGTTGGCGATGCGGATCAAGGCTGCCGCCCCGGTTTCCGCGGTGAAATGAAGCCTGAAGTCGATGTTCGTCATACGGCGGTCGCTTTTCCGCTTGGGTGTCATGAGTCATGCAGGGCTGGTGTGGCCGTGGCATCGTGCGCAGTCTGGAGTTTAACAGGTAGAATCGCAATTGACGCCAAAAAAGCAAACCAAACGAGAAAAACGGCAAAAAGAGTAGAATGCATTGGCAGCTCAACAACCGCATCTCGTGGCGCTATACTGGTTCCGTCGATCCGAATCGAGGACGGAGACAATGGAGATCATCCGCAAAAGCGCCCCTGCTTCGAGGGCTGCGGTGCTGGGCGATTACGATGCGATTCGTGTCAGTTTCGACTGGCGTGGTGTGCGTAGCTCGCTCGACGGTCTCCCGGGGGATGGGCTCAACATTGCGCACGAGGCGCTGGACCGCCATGTCGCGGCTGGACACGGCGATCGCGTGGCAATGCGCTGGCTGGGGCGCTCGGGTGAGCGCAGGCTGATCTCCTATGCCGCGCTGAGTGCGGCGAGCGCGCGCTTCGCCAACACCTTGTCGGCGCTCGGCGTGGCGCGGGGCGATACCGTGTTCGTGCTCGCCGGCCGCATTCCCGAGCTTTACGTCGCGATCCTCGGAGCGCTGAAGCATGGCTGCGTGGTCAGCCCACTGTTTTCGGCCTTCGGCCCGGAGCCGATCGCGACCCGGATCGGCATCGGCCAGGGGCGGGTGCTGGTCACCACCACCAGTCTCTACCGGCGAAAGGTCGCCCCGGTGCGCGACGGGCTGGACTGCCTGAGTCATGTGCTGGTGGTGCGCGATGACGACGAGCCCGAGCTGCCAGCCGGCACGCTGGAACTCGGCCCGCTACTGGATGCTGCCTCCCCCGAATACGCCATTGCCGCGACTGCGCCCGAAGATCCGGCGCTGCTTCATTTCACCAGTGGAACTACTGGCAAACCCAAGGGCGCCTTGCATGTGCATGAAGCGGTCGTTGCCCATCTGGCAACTGGGCGCTTTGCGCTCGATCTCGACGCCGCCGACGTCTTCTGGTGCACCGCCGACCCGGGCTGGGTCACCGGCATGTCCTACGGCATCATCGCGCCCTTGGTCATTGGCGCGACCCTGGTCGTCGACGAGGCGGAGTTCGACGCCGAGCGCTGGTACCGGATTCTCGAGGACGAGGGCGTGAGCGTGTGGTACACCGCGCCGACCGCGATCCGCATGATGATGCGTGGCGGCACCACCGGTGCGCGGGCGCACCGCTTCGACAATCTGCGCTTCATTGCGAGCGTCGGCGAACCGCTGAACCCGCAGGCGGTGACCTGGGGCGTGGAAGCCTTCGGGCTGCCGATCCATGACAACTGGTGGCAGTCCGAGACCGGCGGCATCATGATCGCCAACTACGCGGCCATGGACATCCGCCCCGGCTCCATGGGCAAGCCCTTGCCCGGCATCGACGCGGCGATCGTGCGTCATCTTCCGGGCGGGGGCGTCGAGCCGGTGACCGAGCCCGACGTCGAGGGAGAACTCGCGCTGCGCAAGGGCTGGCCGTCGATGTTCCGCGCCTACCTGCACGAGGACGAACGCTACGCCAAGTGCTTCGTCGGCGACTGGTATCTCACCGGCGACCTGGCCCGCCGCGATGCGGACGGCTACTTCTGGTTCGTCGGCCGGGCGGATGACGTCATCAAGTCGGCCGGCCACCTGATTGGTCCCTTCGAGGTGGAGTCGGCGCTGATGGAGCATCCCGCGGTTGCCGAAGCCGGTGTGATCGGCAAGCCCGACCCCACCGTCGGCGAGGTGGTCAAGGCATTCGTTGCGCTGAAGCCGGGCTTCGAGGCCTCTGAAGCCCTGCGACGCGAACTGCTCGGTTTCGCGCGCAAGCGGCTCGGCCCCGCAGTCGCACCCAAGGAGATCGACATCCAGGCGTCGCTGCCCAAGACCCGCAGCGGCAAGATCATGCGCCGGCTGCTCAAGGCGCGCGAGCTCGGCCTGCCGGAAGGCGACACCTCGACGCTGGAGCAATCGTCATGATCACGCCCAATTTCGAACCCGGGGCGATCACCGAGGTATTCGACGCCGAGAGCGCCCGCGTCGCTCTGTGGCAGATGGTGCGCATCCGGCGTTTCGAGGAGAAGTGCGCCGAGATGTACAGCGCCGGCAAGATCCGCGGATTCCTGCACCTTTACATCGGCGAGGAGGCGATCGCCACCGGCGCGATGCCGGCCCTGCGCGACAGCGACCATGTGCTCGCCACCTATCGCGAGCACGGCCACGCGCTCGCCCGCGGGGTGCCGGCGGATGCCATCATGGCCGAGATGTACGGCAAGCAGGAGGGCTGCAGCCGTGGCCGCGGCGGCTCGATGCACTTGTTCGACATTGAGCGGCGCTTCTTTGGTGGCAATGCGATCGTGGCCGGCGCGATGCCGATGGCGGTCGGGTTCGCGCTTGCAGACCGTTTGTGCGGCAGGGACGACGTCACCGCCTGCTTTTTCGGCGAGGGCGCGATGGCCGAGGGCGAGTTCCACGAGTCGGCGAACCTCGCGACCTTGTGGAAACTGCCGGTGCTGTTTCTGTGCGAGAACAATTACTACGCGATGGGGACCGCGCTGAAACGCTCGGAGTCGCAGAATGACTTGTGCGTGAAGGCCGCGAGCTATCGCATGAAGGCGATTGCGGTCGACGGCATGGACCTGGTCGCGGTTGCCGGCGCGATGCGCGAAGCGGTCACCTACGTCCGCGAGGGTCACGGCCCGGTGTTCGTCGAGTTCCGCACCTATCGCTTCCGGCCGCATTCGATGTTCGACCCCGAGCTTTATCGCGACAAGCAGGAGGTCGAACGCTGGAAGCAACGCTGCCCGATCGTGCTGTTCGAGAAAGCGGCGGGTGAAGCCGGCCTTCTGCCGCCGGGCACGCTCGAGGCGATCGAAGCAGAGGTCGCCGCCGAGATCGACGCGGCCGTGGCTTTTGCCGAGGCTGGCAGCTGGGAGCCGGTCGAACAACTGGAGCGCGATGTCTATGCGCGCAACGAAACGATTGCACGACCGATGGCGCCGGCCGATGGCGAGCCGCGCCGCATCGCATACCGTGACGCCCTGCGCGAGGGCCTGATTGCCGCTCTCGAGCGTGACGAGCGGGTCTTTCTGCTCGGTGAGGACGTCGGCCGCTACGGCGGCACCTATGCGGTCAGCAAGGGATTGCTCGAGCGTTTCGGCGAGGCGCGGGTGCGCGATACGCCCCTGTCCGAGTCGGCCTTCACCGGTGCCGGCATCGGTGCCGCGCTGAACGGCATGCGACCGGTGGTCGAAATCATGACTGTGAACTTCAGCCTGCTCGCGCTCGACCAGATCATGAACAACGCCGCGACCCTGCGCCACATGTCAGGCGGGCAGTGCTCGGTACCGGTGGTGATACGCATGACCACCGGTGGTGGTCGTCAGCTCGCGGCGCAACATTCGCACAGCCTCGAGGGCTGGTATGCCCACATCCCCGGCCTGCGCATTGTCGCGCCGGCCACTCACGAGGACGCGCGCGGCATGCTGCTCGCAGCACTCGAAGACCCGGACCCGGTGCTGATCTTCGAGCATGCGCTGCTGCTCGGTGTGGAGGGCGAGGTGCGTGGCGAGCCGGTCGCGGTGGATATCGACCATGCGGCGACTCGCAGAGAGGGCCGCGACATCAGTCTGGTCACCTATGGCGGCATGCTGCACAAGACGCTTGCCGCGGCCGAACAACTGGCTGCCGAGGGCATAGACGCCGAGGTGCTCGACCTGCGTAGCCTGCGCCCGCTCGATGACGCCGCCATCGTTGCGACGGTGAGCAAGACGCACCGCTTGCTGGTCATCGACGAAGGCTGGAAGAGCGGCAGCCTCGCCGCCGAGATCGCGATGCGGGTGTGCGAGCAGGCCTTTTACGAACTGGACGCACCGCCGCAACGCGTGTGCAGCCGCGAGGTGCCGGTGCCCTACGCCAAACATCTCGAGGACGCGGCGATCCCGCAGGTTGCGGACATCGTCGCGGCAGTCAGGCTCATGTTCGGGAAAGGGTGATCGGATGTCCGACTTCACGATGCCCTCGCTCGGGGCCGACATGGAAGACGGCACCTTCGTCGAATGGCTGGTCGCGCCGGGCGACACCGTCAAGCGGGGTCAGGTGGTGTGTGTGGTCGAAACCCAGAAGGGGGCGGTCGAGGTCGAGATCTGGACCGACGGCGTGGTCGATGCGCTGATCGCGGAACCCGGCCATAAGATCCCGGTGGGTGGGGTGATGGCGAAGATCCTGGTGAAAGGTGAGGCACCCGCAGCGCGCGAAGGCGTCGCGGCGAAACCGGCGCCCGAGAAGCCCGGCGTACCGGAACCCGAAGCCAGGCCGTCCGCACGGACTGCAGCCCCTGCAAAAGGCGTTCAGCCGCTGCGGTCAGCGACCCGTTTGCGCATCACTCCGGCTGCACGGCGGCGTGCCGAAGCCCTGGGCGTGGATCCCACCAAAGCCTCGGCGACCGGGGGCGATGGCGCGATCACCCTGGCCGATGTCGAACGCGCGGCCGCTGTTCGTCCCACCCAGCAAGCCCCATCGAAGCCAACCGTCAAGGACGATGCCGAAGCTCGACGCAGCGCGATGCGAGACGCGATTGCCGCGGCGATGAGCCTGTCCAATCGCGAGATTCCGCATTACTACCTTGGCACTGCGATTGACGTGGCCCCCGCGCTGGCGTGGCTGGAAGCGCACAACAGCGGACTGCCGACCGCCGGGCGGGTGCTGTTCGCGGTGCTGCAGCTCCGTGCAGTCGCGCTGGCCTTGCGCGAGGTGCCCGCGCTCAACGGCTGGTACGAGAACGGCGTGTTCCGGTCTGCTGAAGCCTGTCACATCGGCGTTGCGATCGCACTGCGCGGTGGCGGCCTGGTCGCGCCCGCGCTGCGTGATGCCGACCGGCTGCCAATCGACGCGATGATGACCGCACTCGCCGACCTGCTGCGGCGTACCCGTGCCGGGCAACTGCGCAGCTCGGAACTCAGCGAGACTTCGATCACCGTGACCAACCTCGGCGATCTCGGCGTCGAGACCGTGCAGGGTGTGATCTACCCGCCGCAGGTCGCGCTCGTCGGTTTCGGTCGCATCACCGAAAAACCGTGGGCCGAAAACGGCCGCCTTTTTGCCACCCGCTGCGTGCACGCCTCGCTCGCCGCCGACCATCGGGTCACCGATGGCGCGATCGGCGCGCGCTTTCTCGCCCGTGTGGCCGACCTTCTCAGCCGACCGGAGACCCTATGGCAAGACTGAGCCGCGACGAAATCCGCAGCATTGTTATCGACTGCGTGTCCGAAATCGCCCCCGAGGCGGATTTCGATGCGTTGAAACCCGAGCGCCCTTGGCGTGAGCAGCTCGAGATCGATTCCTTCGACTTCCAGAACCTGCTCGCGGCGATCGAGACCCGCGCCGGTGTGACCGTCCCGGAGATGGATTACGCGAAGCTGGCGCTGTTCGACGAGATGCTCGACTACCTCGAGGCGCGTCAGGCTGCGTGACCGTTCGCGCGACTGCGTGCCATCGCGACCCGCCACACCAGCGGGATCGCGAACAGCGTCAGCAGTGCCGAAAAGCCGAGGCCCCAGACGATGCTGGCGGCGACCGGACCCCACATCAGCGACTTGCCGCCAAGACCGGTGGCGAGCGAGAGGAGTCCGCCGATGGTGGTCACAGTGGTGATCAGCACCGGCACCACTCGACGGCGGGCGGCGTAGATCGCCGCGTGCTGCACGCTTATCCCGGCGGCGAGTCGTTCGTTCGCGGCCGCGATCAGCACGATCGCCGCATTGACCGCGATGCCGGTCAGCGCGACAACGCCGTACAGGGTGTACAGCGAAAGCGGGTTGCCGGACACCAGCAGTCCAAGCACGACGCCGGTGAAGGCCAGCGGCACCGTGACGAGGATGATCAGCGGCTGGAAATAGCTGCGGAACTGCGCCGCCAGGATCAGGTAGATTAGGCCGACGCCGACGAGGAACAGCCGGCCCATCGAGTCCAGGCTCTCCTGGATATCGTCGAGTTCGCCGGAGAAGTCCAGCGACACGTTGGGGTAATCGGCCTGAAGCGCCGCCCAGGCCTCGCGCAACTGGCGGTTGGCCTCGACGGTGTCGATGAGGTCGCGTTCGATCTCCGCCTCGACCGTGATCGCGCGCCGAAACTGGTAGTGGCGGATGTAACCCTTCGAGATGCGGGTTTCGGCATCGACCAGCGCGTCGAGACGGGTCAGCTCACCGTTGGCAAGCCGCACCGGGTGCTGCAACACTTCGGCGATGTCGGCAAATCGGGTCGGATCTGCGCGCACCACGAGATCAACTTTCTCGCCCCTGTCGCGCGTGCTGCCTACAGTTTCGCCGTCGCCATACAGTCGCAGCAGGCGCGCGACCTCCATCGGCGACACCCCCGCTTCGGCGAGTTTCTCGCGGTTCAGCGTGAGGCGCATCTCCGCACGGCCGGCGACATCGTCGTCGGTGATGTCGCGCACGCCGGGAATGGCCGCGAGTGCGCCCAGCAGGGCGTCGGCGGCCGCACGCAGTTCGGCGTAGTCGTCGCCCAGCACCTTGACGTTGATCGGGCGCGCCGTCGGTGGGCCGCCCTTGAGCTCGAGGAAGCTGATGTTGGCGCCGCTTTCAAGCGCAGCCATCGGCTCGCGCAGCCGGTCGATCAGCACGTCGGCGTCAGGCATGTCGCCGACCTTGGGTTGCAGCGATACCACGACCTGGCCGTACTGCGTTCCGAACAGTGGCTCTGTATCCGTGAACTTGACCCCGGCGACCGCGACCGCCGAGCGAAGGTCGTGGGCGTCGAGTTCGCGGCCGATGATCTCGGCGACTCTTTCGGCCTCGGCCAGGGTCTGCGTGAGCTGGATGCCGGGTGCCATGTCGATGTGAACGAAGAACTGCCGCACCGGATCGAAGGCGAAGAAGTCGCGCTTGACGACACCGCCCCCCACCAGGCCGAGCGCGCCGAGCATGGTGATCAGCACGACGAGAAGCCCGGTTTTCGGCCGGCGCATCACCGCGACGAGTGCGCGCGCGTAACGGGTGCGGAGCCAGTGTGTCGCCCGCTGCCGCGCGCGTTGCATGCGCGAGGGGCGGCTGTAGTCCGGCCTGATCACCATGACGTGAGTCGGCAGAATCCAGAAGGCCTCGAACAGACTGATCAGCAGCGCAGTCGTGACGATGAAGGGCACGATGAACATGAACTCACCGAGAATGCCGGGCAGCAGCATCAGCGGCAGGAAAGCGGCCACCGTTGTCAGGATGGCGGAAATGACCGGTGACGCGACCTCGCGCACGCCGTTGATCGCCGCGTCGATCGGGGACTCGCCTCGGGTCATGCGGTAGTAGATCGCTTCGATGACCACCACGGCGTCGTCGACCACCATGCCAAGCGCGATGACGATGCCGAGCAGCACCGTGAGGTTGAGCGTTGAGCCGATCAGGTCCGCACCGAGGAACGCGCCTGCGAGCGAGAAGGGAATGCCCAGCGCCACCAGCAGCGCGAGCCGGGTGCCGAGAAACAGCCAGCACATCGCCAGTACGGCGACCAGGCCGATCAGCGCGTTCGATTCCATCACCGCGATCGCCTGACGGGTCGCATGGGTCTGGTCGTCCACCATCACCAGTTGCACGCCTTGCCCATGCAACAGCGGGTTGCGTTCGTCGGCGAAGCGTTTGAGTCGCTCGACCAGTTGCAGGGTATTGGTGTCCGCCTGTTTGGTGAGGGAGAGCAACACTGCCGGGTTGCCCTGGTAGCTCACCAACTGTGCGCTGCGCTCGTGACCGCGCTGCACGGTCGCGATCTCCTCCAGGGCGATGCGGCCCTGAGGGGTGATCAGCGCGGCACGGGCGAGCAAGTCCGGGTCGGCGGTCTTGCCTTCCAGGCGAAGCAGCCACTCGGCGTCACCGACTTCGATGCGGCCGCCCAGAACGTTGCGAAACCAGGCCGCGACGCCGTCGGAGACTTCGGTCGGACTGAGGCCGGCCGCGGCGACCCGAACCGGATCGAAGTCCACCTGCAACTGCGGGTCGTCGAAACCGAAGGCCTGCACGCGGTCGACCCCGTCGAGTTGCTCGAGGTCGCGTTGGATCGTCGACGCGAAGCGGCGTAGCGTTTCGCCCCCGGTGCCGTACAACACCATCTGCGCAGTCGGGAAGCCGTTCGAACTGGTGATCTCGAGGATTTGCGGTTCGGTCGCATCGGCCGGCAGTTCCGAGGAGGCCTTGTTCTGTATTTCGCGGCGCAAGTCATTGATGCGTTTGTCGAAGACCCGCTCGGAGATGCTCTCGAAGCGTACCAGGATGGACGACAGACCCTCACGCGACGAAGACGAGACGAAGCGGATGTCGCGCACCTGGGCAAGCGCGTCCTCGAGCGGGTCGGTGATCTCGCGTTCGATGTCCTCGGCTGATGCGCCGGGCAGCGAGGTCATGATGTTGACCCAGTTGAAATTGATCTCGGGATCTTGAGCGCGCGGCAGCGTCAGATAGGTCAGGATGCCCCCGACCAGTACCAGCACGAAGG